>NZ_CP088296.1:1539166-1878333 GCF_024666595.1 Sphingomonas sp. J315
GTGACGACCGCTTTGCGCCCCATTATCCGTCGTTCAGCAGGGCCGCGAGCTTTCCTAAAAGCCGTCGTTCGTCCCGATGCCGCGAGAGCGGTGGTTTTGGTGTCCTGCCACACCTGTTGGGAATGGATCGCGCGATGCACCCGATTGTGGAGCATCGATCTGGAAAGAGCCGCAGTTCGCACCGCGGCCCTAATCTCATTTTCCTTTATCTCTTTCTTTAGCGCAGCAGGGGCAGTCCTTATCGCAGCAGTCGCTCATGTTCATTGCCAGCCTCCCAATTGAAGGGGAGATAGTACCTTTCCGGCCCATATCTGCAAGTCTGCTATCCCTTGTAGCGACAAGGCCTGGTCGCAAAACCGCGATTTGATCCGGCCCTCGCCGATTGGCAGGCCGCGTGAGCTAACGAATAGGAAGCTGTCCATCGGCGCGCAGGCCGAACGGCTCAGGGCTACGCACTTCGGTGCCGGACGTCGGTATGGAACGTGGCTATTCGGCAATGCGGCCGATACTTCTAACGTGTGGCCACGCCCGATGAGGGACACATTGGCAGTTCGCGTATTTATATGGCCGGTGGAGGGGGAAAATGATGAATACAGGACTGTTGATCGCAATGACGCTGGCGCTTGTCGGCTTGAGCAAGACACCACTCGCAATCGCCACAACCGCTGAGGACATCGCCGCCGTCCAACCACCAATCGCGACGGTGGACAGGTTTCACTTAGCGTTGGCTGAGGGGAGAGTCGAAGCCGCGCTCAGGCTGCTGAGCGACGATGTGCTGATCTACGAGTCCGGTCGGGCAGAGCGCAGCAAGGCGGAATATGCGAACCATCATCTTAAAGCGGACGCCGAGTTCGCGGGCGCGACCCAACGCAAGCTGGTGAAGCGTACGTTCTGGATCGGAGCCGAGTCCGCCTGGGTCACCAGCGAAACCGAGACGACCGGCACTTTGAAGGGGAAAACGCTTGCCCTTACCGGCACGGAGACGATGATCCTGCGTCGAACGGCTGGCGTGTGGAAGATCGTCCATATTCACTGGTCATCGGCGACCAAGCGCTAGTCGGGTGATAGCGTTCCAAGGAGCGCAACCACCAGCACCGCAGTGATGCCGAGCGCTAATTCGAGCAACAGGCTGATGCGGATCGCGCGCATGTCGCGACCGGCGGCATGTTCGAGTTGCGGGGTGAAGCGCCAGCGATTTGCCGCCGCGAATGCGAGCATCGCCAGGAACAGGGCGATCTTGACCGCCAGCGTCTGGCCATAGTCGCTCGCGATCAACTGCACGGGACGGGCGAGATCGGCGATCAAGGCGAGGTTGATCACGCCGGTCACAATCAGCACACCGACGACTGCCGTGCCTGTGTTCGCGAAGTGGCGCAATGCCGGGACGATCTCGTCGATCGCGGGCTCGCGCCGCCCGATTGCAACGAGCAGAAGGACCAGCGTACCGATCCAGATGGCGGCCGCGATCAGGTGGAAGATGTCGGACGCCTTATGCAGGACGCCCGTCGCACCCTCGCCAGCCCCCGCATGGCCAGACCAGGCGAGGCTCGCGAGCGCAACTACGCCCAGCATTGTTGGCAGCAGGGGGGAACGTTCGGATCGCGCTAGCACGGTAAGCACAAGCAGCGCGCCCAAGGCCAGAAGTCGGACCACCGCCCCTTTTCCGTGGCTCGTTTCGAGCGCGATGAAGCGCAGCATTTCGGTATCGAGAAGGGCTTCATCACCGCCGACCATGGCTGCGGCGCTTGCCGCGAAATGCGCGGCAGTGACCACCACGCCAATGGCAGCGAGCAAGGCGATCAAACGCGGCGACACCGCGGCCGGCGCGGTTCGCTGCGCGCACAGGAGCAACCCGGCGATTGCCATCAGATCGAGGTAGAGGAGAAAGCGCAGCGCGACTGCCACGCCTTCCCCCGCTATTACCCCGATCATGTCAGCCGATGGTGAAGCTGTGCGTGCCGGTGATCCGATGCGTGTCGCCGCCGACGACGTGCCAATCGACCCGATAGGTGCCAGCCGGGAGCGGCTTGGCCGAGGTCAGCACGATCGAGCTGCCATCGCTGCCGACGGCCGAGTTGACGCCCGTCATCTTCATGTCGGGGTGGTCGGCCATTCCCGGCATGCCGGTCATGGTCAGCGTCGCTCCCGACAGCTTCGGCGTCAGCCGCTCGCTGAACTTCAGGACGATGCGCGCGGCGGTCTTGACCGTCGCATTCGCCGCCGGGCTCGCGGACAGCAGCTTGGGATGGGCCAGCGCGATGCCCGGCACCGCGAGCAGCGAGAAGATCGCTGCTGCGAACATGGATTTCGAAAGGAAGCGCATGAACTACTCCAGTTGGTTCGATGCATGATACGTGCAGGCACATCGCACCCCTCGAAATTTCGAGGGCACACGCCCATACGCACGTAGTGAGGGGCGGAGACGAAAAAGATGGCAACCGAAATCGACTATACCGCCCACATGGCGCAGACGCGCTGGTCCGAGCATCCCGGCCTCGACGGCATCGAGGAACGTATCATCGCAGGCATCGATGCGCGCAGTTCCGACGCGGTGGGGCCGCGCATGACCGTAATGCTTGCGACGGGCGCGTTGTTGATCGGCGCAGTCTTTGGAGGCGTGCCCGGCCAGCGCGCGGTGGCCGCAACGCCGCATGGATTGGTTGAGCCGGGGCCGCTGGCGCCGTCCACGCTGTTGCTGGGCAGCGCGGCCGAATGATCCGCCGTCGCGCCGGACTCGCGTTGATTGCGTTTGTTGCTGCGCTGTGCGGCGCGCTGGTCGCGCATTTTCTGATCCCTGACCCCGTCAAACCCTCGGTCGATATTCACGCCGTGCTCCACGAACGGCTGAACCTTGACGCCGAGCAGGCGAAAAAGCTGGAGGTTCTGGAGCGCGATTTCGCGGAGCAGCGACGGTCGCTCGAGGCGCGGATGCGCGCAGACAATCGTCGGCTCGCCGCCGCAATCCAGGCGGAGCACCGCAACGGCCCTGCGGTCGAGGCGGCGATCGACGCCACACACATGACGATGGGCGAGCTTCAAAAAGCGACCGTCGCGCATGTCTTCGCTATGCGCGCGTTGCTGCGGGACGACCAGGTCGGGGTGTTCGATGAGGCTGTGACCAAGGCGCTTGTCGAAGCGCCCAAGTGAGCGTCGGCGACGATGGCAGCGATGCCGCTTTGGTGTCGCGAACGCTGGCAGGGGACCAGCGCGCGTTCGCCATTCTGGTCGGGCGCTACAAACGCTATCTCTACGCCATCATCGTCCGGCTGGTTGGCGATCCCGACGAAGCGCTCGACCTGGTTCAGGAGGCGTTCGTGTCGGCGCATGCCGCGCTTCGGCGTTATGATCCCGATCGCCCGCTGCGGGGTTGGCTCGCGCGGATCGCGCTCAACAAGGCGCGGGACTGGCGGCGCAAGGAGCGCGTGCGCGCGGCGCTTCGGGCACTGCTGCCGATCGGCGAGGGTCAGAATGTCGCCGATGACGCTGCCTTGCCCGATCGCCAACTGGCCGACCGCAGCGAACTGACCAGCATCGAACGGAGGATAGCGGGAATGCCCGCGCGCTTGCGAGAAGTGCTGCTGCTGCGGACGATCGACGAACTGACCCAGGCGCAGGTCGCCGAACTGCTCGGAATCAGCGAGAAAGCGGTCGAGACGCGGTTATACCGCGCGCGCCGCTATCTGCTCGATGCAGGGTGATCCGACGGATCGTTCAGCTTCGCGATGATCGGGCATTCCGGCCGATCGTCCCCCGCGCAATGCGACGCAAGATCCCTCAGCGTGTCGGCCATAGCCTGCAAAGAGTTAATCTTGGCCTGAAGCTTGCCGATGTGGCCCGCCGCCATTGCCTTCACATCGGCGCTCTTGCGTTCGCGATCGCGCCACAGGCCCAACAGTTCGGAAATCTCCGCGACCGAGAATCCCAGGTCGCGCGCGCGCCCGATGAACCGTAGCTCGTGGACATTGGCATCCGAATAGTCGCGATAGCCAGAATCGCGGCGATCCGCGGGCGGGATGAGCCCGATCTCTTCATAATAGCGGATCATCTTTGCCGAGATTCCCGTTAACCGCGCCGCCGTGCCTATATTCATGTCTGTCCGCCCGCTGATACCGACGCAAAAAATATAGCGGCACCGGCTTGACCTTCCAATGGTTGGAAGGATTATTGGCCCATCACGTTGGGGTTGGAAGCGACCCTGACTCCGCAAATTCAAGGAGTTCGACGTGGCACGCACCGTAAAGACCGCAGAATTGTTTCGTATGGTGATGCCCAAGCACACCTGTCCCTACGGCCTGAAGGCACTCGATCTGCTCCGGCGCGAAGGCTTTTCGGTCGATGACCATCACCTGACGACGCGATCCGAAACCGATGCGTTCAAGGTAGAGCATGGGGTGGCGACCACGCCGCAGGTCTTCATCGATGGACGGCGCATTGGCGGCTATGACGATCTGCGCCGCTATCTGGGCAAGCGCGTCCGCGACAAGGACGCGGTGACCTATGTCCCGGTCATCGCGCTGTTCGGCGTCGCCGCCGCGATGGCGCTTTCGGCCAGCTGGGCAATCGAACAGAGCCTGTTTACGGTTCGCGCGGCCGAGTGGTTCATCGCTTTTGCCATGTGTCTGCTCGCCCTTCAGAAGCTCAAGGATGTCGAGAGTTTCGCGACGATGTTCCTCAACTACGACCTGCTGGCCAAGCGGTGGGTGCCCTATGGCCGCATCTATCCCTTTGCTGAGCTTGCCGCCGGCATTTTGATGGTCACCGGGACGATGATGTGGCTTTCGGTGCCCATCGCATTGTTCATCGGCACGATCGGCGCGGTATCCGTGTTCTATGCCGTCTATATCGAGCGGCGGGAGCTCAAATGCGCCTGCGTCGGCGGCGACAGCAAGGTTCCGCTGGGTTTCGTCTCGCTGACCGAGAATGTGATGATGGTCGCGATGGCGGTGTGGATGGTGGCAAAACCATCGCTGCTTGCCACGCACTGAGCCCACAGCATGCATCGCCGTGAGGGATGACCCGCATCGGCGCGTAGTCAGGTGCAATTCAACGGAGCTTTAACAAGCCATGGTTCGAACAATGGATCGACGACAGCTGCTCGGCGGCGTCGGGATGGGGGGCGCTGCCCTTGCGCTTTCGCAATGGATGCCGGCATGGGCGCGCAGCAATTCTCCCGGTCTGGTTGCTGACCTCAAGACGGTGTCCGGCGAAGACATCCGGCTGCGCATTGCGCACCAGATGATCCATCTCGACGGCCGCCACGGCCATGCGATCGGGATCAACGGCACCGTGCCGGGGCCGCTGATCCGGTTGCGCGAGGGGCAGAATGTCCGGCTTCATGTCGAAAACGCTCTGGACGAAGACAGCTCGATTCATTGGCACGGCCTGATCCTCCCCTTTCACATGGACGGGGTGCCGGGGGTCAGCTTTCCTGGGATCAAGCCACGCACCACCTTTACCTACGAGTTCCCGATCGTTCAGGCAGGCACCTACTGGTATCACAGCCATTCGGGGTTGCAGGAGCAGATGGGCCATTACGGCCCGATCGTGATCGATCCCGAAGGCGATGATCCGATCCAGTCCGATCGCGAGCATGTGATCGTGCTGTCCGACTACAGCTTCATGCATCCGCACCGGATCTTCCAGAAGCTCAAGCAGATGGGCGGTTACTTCAACCACCAGAAGCTGACCGCGACCGACGGCGAAGCGATGTCGGCCGCCGAGCGGATGGCCTGGGGCAAGATGCGGATGGACCCGACCGATATTTCTGACGTCACCGGCGCGACATACACTTACCTCGTCAACGGCCATGGCCCGAAAGAGAACTGGACCGGCCTGTTTCGACCGGGCGAGCGGGTGCGGCTGCGCATCGTCAATGCGTCGGCGATGACGACATTCAACCTGCGCATTCCGGGGCTGAAGCTCAGCATCGTGCAGGCGGACGGAATGAATGTGCGCCCCGTTGCGGTCGACGAGTTCCAGATCGCGGTCGCAGAAACCTATGACGTGATCGTCGAGCCGAGCGAGGACCGCGCCTACACCTTCGTCGCCGAGACGGTTGATCGCTCGGGAATGGGGGTCGCGACGCTGGCACCTCGGCCCGGCATGCGCGCACCGGTGCCACCGCTGCGCAAGCGACCGCTGGCGACGATGAAGGATATGGGAATGGGTGGCATGGGCGGTCATGGCGCTGCCGCCTGCACGCCTGAGCATGCGGCCATGGGCCATTGCACGATGCCAAGCGGCGACGGCGCGGAACACAGCGCTGGCACCGCGATGAAGCATTCGATGCGCGATTTCTCGGTCGCGCCTGACGTTGCCAAGACGCCGACGGTCCAGTCGATCTCGCCGATGCCAGTCGATCGGATGGGCGAACCTGGACAGGGGCTGGACGATGTCGGCCATCGCGTTCTCAATTATCGTGATCTGGTCGCGCTCGATCGAAACCCCGACATTCGCGGCCCTGAGCGCGAAGTGCGCATCCACCTGACCGGCAATATGGAACGCTATATGTGGGCATTCGATGGCGAGAAGCTGTCCGAGGTTGGCGCCCCGATCCCGTTCACCGAAGGCGAACGCGTCCGGGTCACCCTGGTCAACGACACGATGATGACCCACCCGATCCATCTGCACGGACATTTCTTCGAGCTGGTGACGGGGCATGGCGACCATTCGCCGCGCAAGCACACCGTCAACGTTCAGCCTGGCGGCACCGCTGCCTTCGACTTCACCGCCGACGCAGTGGGCGACTGGGCGTTCCACTGCCACATGCTCTATCACATGCATGCCGGGATGATGCAGGTCGTGACCGTGCGCCCGCAGGAGGACGCGGCATGATCGGCAGCCTACTTCTCGCCGGGACCGGCTTTGTTTCTGCCATGGGTCTTGCGCCCGCCGGACAGACGATGCCGCCGATGGCGGCTCCCAAGGCTGAGGCTCAGGCCGCGTCAGCCTGCACGCCAGAGCATGCGGCGATGGGGCATTGCCAGATGCCTGATACCAAGGCGCCGGCGAGCCCCCCCACGAACGACCCGGATTGTCCCCCCGAACACGCAAAAATGGGGCACTGCACACCCAAGGACGCGGCACCGGCAGAGGATGCGGTCGGCACCGACCTGGCGCCGGGCACTGGCCCGGCACCCGCCCCCGTCGCGGCGAACTATGCCGACCGCGTCTGGGGCCGCGAGGCGATGCAGCCGACCCGCGACGACCTGCGCCGCCATCACGGTGGCGGCACGTTCAGCAAGGTGACGATCGATCTGGCCGAGCTGACCATCGCCAAGGGACATGAAGGATATCGTTTCGAGACCGACGCATGGTTCGGCGGTGACATCAACCGCCTCGCGTTGAAGGCTGAAGGCGAAGGCACCTTTGGCGAGGCGATCGAAGGCGTTGATTTCAAGGCGCTCTACTCACGCGCGATCGGCCCCTATTTCAATCTTCAGGGCGGTCTGAGACAGGAGATTGGTCATGGTCCCGACCGGACCCATGCCGTGATCGGCATCGAAGGGCTCGCGCCCTATTGGTTTGAGGTCGATGCCTATCTGTCGCTCTCGACACAGGGGGAACTGCGCGCCAGTGCGTCGGCGGAATATGACCAGCGTCTGACCCAGCGCCTGATCCTTCAGCCGAAGATCGAGTTCGAGCTATCGGCACAGGACATCCCGGCGCTCGGCATCGGGGGCGGGTTCTCGAGCGCCGAGGCGGGGCTCCGTCTGCGCTACGAGATCGCGCGCGAGTTCGCGCCCTATGTAGGCATCGTGCATGAGCGAAAGTTTGGACGAACCGCATCCTTCGCGCGTGCGTCCGGCGAGGATACGCATGCGACCAGTCTCGTCCTGGGGGTCCGTGCCTGGTTCTGAAGGTTATAGGTGCAGGGCTGAAGATGGTGGCGCATGCGCATAGCGCGGTTCAGGAGGTCTGATGCTCTACCTAGCAATCAAGGCGGCGATTTCCGGCGTGCTCATCGCGCTCGTCTCGGAGATCGCCCGCCGCTCCCCCGGCTTCGGCGCGCTGGTCGCGTCGCTGCCGCTGGTCTCTGTCCTCGGCATGATCTGGCTCTGGCGCGACAAACCCGACATAACGCTGATGGCCGATCACGCACTCGCGACCTTCTGGTATGTGCTTCCCAGCCTGCCGATGTTCTTGGTGATCCCACTGTTACTCAAGCGTGGCGTCGGTTTCTTGCCGTCGCTCGCAGCCGGATGCGTGCTGACGGTGCTGCTCTATGCGGGGATGACGGTTGTGCTGGGACGATTCGGGGTCCGGCTTTAAGGCGGCTACTTCATGACCTCGCGATGCCAGATTAGCGAATCCAGCTTACCGGTTCGAGGCAATGTATATTGAGCAAGCGCATAAGCCTTGGTCGCCACCCCGAATCCACCTGACCTCTAGCGACCGATGGTCGGAGATAACCTCTAGCAGTTGAGCGGATTGAAACGCAGAAATCCACTAGCCTCTTGGCGGGGATCTACCCACTGTCCGCGCAAGTCACGCGATGGCTGCTTTCGTGGTTCGTCCTGCCAAAAGCCGCCAGACCGCTTACGGCCCACATCCCGCCGTTCGCTACCCCTGCCGGGCGATGGCCGAAAATGGGCCGCAACCGGACTGGCGGCTTGTGGCCGCCGGAGCGGCATAAGCAGACATCGTAGCGGGTGGTGCGCGTACAACTCGAATTAGGCCGTCAGCAGCCTGTCTATTTTCGGGTACGGCAGTGGGCAAAGCCGACGCACGTAAGCCGATTGCGCCAGAACTCCGTTTCTGAACACTGCCGTCTTCCGCTCGATCATCACCTCGCAGTGGGTCTGCGGTCCGAGAGCATGGCTCTCGATCTCGCCCCGATTGCGGACCATGTCGTTGGTCGACCCTTGTGCGTCACGCTCTCGACCGGCCGCACCCGTCGATATGTCAATCATCAATTCCCGCATGACAATCGCCGCGCAGCACAATCTCATAACGATATAAAGATATCTTTATATCAGGATTGACAGCGTAGTTTCGATTGTGTTGAAAGGGCGCGTCGAGGTTCCCCGCCTCAGGCACGACGGCGGGGCTAAGACGGGAAGCCGGTGATGTCCTTCTGGGCAGATTCCGGCGCTGCCCCCGCAACTGTAAGCGGCGAGTGGCGGTTCCATTTTGTGCCACTGAGCGTCCGCAAGACGCTCGGGAAGGCCGGAACCACCGCGACGACCCGTGAGCCAGGAGACCTGCCTCCGACGCGATAACGTTCCTCGGACGGGGGTGTCTCCGGTGGATCGCGCTTGACGCAGGGCTTGCGGCTGTCCGCCGTCGCCTGTCCATCGTGCGCGTTCTTCCTTCGGCCCTCCTGCCCGCACATGCAGTTTGGGGTACCGACCATGACCGACAGCGCCTTCACCTTCACGCTCAAGAGCATTCCGTTCGACGAAGAGTATCGGCCGGCCGACAATACGCGGATCACGACCAACTTCGCCAATCTGGCGCGGGGTGAGCGCCGTGAGGAAAATCTGCGCAACACGCTGCGCATGATCGACAACCGCTTCAATTCACTGGTGCACTGGGACAATCCGGCGGGCGATCGCTACGCGCTCGAGCTCACCATCATCACCGCCGAGATGCATGTCGCCGCCAACGGCGCTCAGGATGCGTTCCCGCTGATCGAGATCCTCAGGACCACGATCATCGACAAGAAGACCAGAGCGCGGATGGACGGCATCGTCGGGAACAATTTTTCCTCCTACATCCGCGATTACGACTTCAGCGTCGTGCTGCCCGAACATAGCAAGGCGCATCCCAACTCGGGCACGCCAGAAGGGTTCGGCGACCTTCACGGCAATCTGTTCAAGCATTTCCTGAAGTCGGAAGCGTATCGCGCAACGTTCAGCAAGCCGCCTGTGATCTGTCTCAGCGTGTCGAGCAACAAGACCTATCAGCGTACCGGCAACGAGCACCCGATCCTGGGCTTTGAATATGAGAATGACGAGTTCTCGGCGACCGACGACTATTTCGCGAAGATGGGGATGAAGGTCCGCTACTTCATGCCGCGCAACAGCGCCGCGCCCTTCGCCTTCTACCATATCGGCGACCTGCTGGGCGACTATACCAACCTCGAGCTGGTCAGCACGATTGCGACGATGGACACGTTCCAGCGCATCTATCGCCCCGAGATCTACAACGCCAATTCGGTAGCGGCGGAACAGTATCGGCCTAGCCTGAAATACCAGGACTATTCGCTGACCCGCATCGTCTATGACCGCGAGGAGCGTAGCCGGCTCGCGTTTGAACAGGGCAAGTTCGCCGAAGAGCGGTTCATCAAGCCCTATCGCGCAGCGCTTGAACAATGGTCGGCCAGTTTCGCCGCCTGATCTCCCCTGAATTCAAAGGTATTTTCGAACATGACGATGTTGTTGCCCACGACGACCGCGGGCAGTCTGCCCAAGCCCTCCTGGCTCGCTGAGCCCGAGAAGCTGTGGGCCGCGTGGAAGCATGAAGGCGAAGAACTTGTCGCCGCCAAGCAGGACGCGCTGCGCCTTGCGGTCGATGATCAGAAAAAGGCGGGTATCGACATCGTCGGCGATGGCGAACAGACGCGCCAGCATTTTGTCACCACCTTCATCGAGCATCTGGAAGGCGTCGATTGGGAAAAGAAGCAGGTCATGCGCATCCGCAACCGCTACGACGCCAGCGTGCCGTCGGTGGTGGGCGCGGTGTCGCGGCCCAGGTCGGTGTTCGTCGAGGATGCCAAGTACCTGCGCGCGCAGACCGACGGGCCGATCAAATGGACGCTGCCCGGTCCGATGACGATGATCGATACGTTGTACGACGATCACTATAAGAGCCGTGAGAAGCTCGCCTGGGAATTCGCCTGCATCCTCAACGAAGAGGCGAAGGAGCTGGAAGCCGCAGGCGTCGATATTGTCCAGTTCGACGAACCGGCGTTCAACGTCTTTTTCGACGAGGCGAACGACTGGGGCATCAAGACTCTGGAGCGCGCCGCCGAGGGGCTGAAGTGTGAGACCGCGGTCCACATCTGCTATGGCTATGGCATCAAGGCTAACACCGACTGGAAGAAGACGCTCGGCTCCGAATGGCGGCAATATGAGGAAATCTTCCCCAATTTGCAGAAGTCGACGATCGATATCGTCAGCCTCGAATGCCAGTGTTCGCGCGTACCGATGGACCTGATCGAGCTCATTCGCGGCAAGAAGGTGATGGTCGGCGCGATCGACGTGGCGACCGACACGGTCGAGACGCCCGAAGAGGTCGCGGCGACGCTGCGCAACGCGTTGCGCTTCGTCGATGCCGACAAGCTCATCCCCGCCACCAACTGCGGCATGGCGCCGCTGTCGCGTGCGGTTGCGAACGGCAAGCTGAGGGCGCTGGGTGCGGGTGCGGAGATCGTCCGCAAGGAACTGGCGGCGTAAGCAAAAATCGGGTCCGGCGATGCCCACACGGCATCGCCGGACGGCGTATCCGGGCGCGGTCGCGTGCTCGATTCAGGAATATTCGATGAACGCTCTTCTGCGCCGCCCGCGGCTCGATCCCTATATCTTCGCGATCATGGCGATGGTCGCGGTGGCCGCGATCATTCCCGCGCGGGGCGTCGGGAAAGAGGTGCTTGATCATGTCGTGCACGCCGCGATCGCGCTGCTGTTCTTCATCTATGGCGCGAAGATTTCGCGGCAGGCGATCTGGCAGGGCATCGCCCATTGGCGCCTGCAGGGTCTGGTCTTTGCCACCACCTTCCTCGCCTTCCCGGTGATCGGGTTCGCGTTGATCGCTCTGGCGGGGGGCGTTCTGGATAGCGGGCTGGTCACCGGCCTGATGTTCCTGTGCCTGTTGCCCTCCACGGTGCAATCGTCGATCGCGCTGACCTCAATCGCGCGCGGCAATGTCCCGGCGGCGCTGTGCTGCGCGTCGCTGTCGAACCTAGCCGGGGTGGTGATCACGCCTGTGCTCGCGGCACTGCTGCTGACCACCAATAGCGGCGGCATTTCGCTCGACGCGGTGCGCGAGATCGCGCTGCAGATCCTGCTGCCCTTCATCATCGGCCAGTTGGCGCGCCCGCTGGTCGGCGACTGGTTCACCCGCCAGAAGACGCTGACGATGCTGGTCGATCGCGGATCGATCCTGCTGGTCGTCTATGCGGCGTTCAGCGCGGGCGTGGTCGCGGGCATCTGGAGCAAGGTGACGCCGCAGAGCATTGCGCTGGTCATCCTGCTCGATCTGCTGCTGCTGTCGATCGCCCTCGTCTTCACGACTGCGGCCGCTCGCCTGTCGCGCCTGCCGGTCGAGGATGAAGTCACGATCGCGTTCTGTGGATCGCAAAAGAGCATGGCGAGCGGACTGCCGATGGCGAACATCCTCTTTCCGGCCAGCACTGTTGGCCTGATCGTCCTGCCGCTGATGCTGTACCACCAGATGCAGCTGATGATCTGCGCCGCGCTCGCCCGGCGCTACAGCCTGCGCCCCGAACAAGCCGTGCCGATGGTCACAGCCGCGGCATGACCCCGATTCATCCAGCCGTCAGTCAAGGATCAAACCCTATGACCATCCTCCGCGATATCGACGACGACAGCGATCTGCGCCAGCTGTTCGGCCGGTTCCCGACCGGCGTCACGGCATTGTGCGCGATGAATGGGGACCAGCCGATCGGCATGACCGCAAGCGCCTTCGTGGCGATCTCGCTCAAGCCCGCATTGGTCTCGGTGTGCATCAAGCACGGGTCGTGGACCTGGCAGCAATTGCGCGGGTGCGACCGGATCGGAATCTCATTTCTGGGCCACGGGCACGCCGCAGTCGCGCGTCAGCTATCGCAGCGCAGCGACGACCGGTTTGAGGGGCTGGATTATGACGTGACCACCAACGGCGGGCTGTTCCTCGCCGGTGCGACAGCCTGGCTCGAATGCGCACTCGAGCGGGAGATACCTGCCGGAGACCACGACATCGTCCTGTTTCGCCTTCATCGCGCATCGGTGGCCAACGCGGTCATGCCTCTCGTCTTCCACTCCAGCGACTTCCACACTCTTGCGCCCGTCGATCAGATGCACTGTTCATTGCCATCTTCAGGGCTCAAGGTCGGAGCCGCTGCCTCGGCAGCGTGCGCAGATCGATGAGCAGCGACCTCGCCGCCGTTGCGCCCGGTACCGTCCAGTTGATCGATATGATCTTCCCCGGCGATGCCAACCATCACGGCACGCTGTTCGGCGGCGTGGCGCTCGCACATATGGACAAGGTGGCGTTTCTTGCCGCCACACGTCATGGCCGCGCACCGTTCGTTACCGCAGCATCGGACAAGATCGATTTCAGGGCACCGGGACGCATCGGCGAGATGGTCGAGGCCACCGGTCGCGTGGTTCGTGTCGGCAACAGTTCGCTCGATGTGGAGGTCGAACTCGTTGCCGAAGCCCTGGTTACTGGTGAGCGACGCACCTGCGCGAGCGGGCGCTTTGCGATGGTCGCGGTAAAGACGGCCGAAACGGTCCTGCCGCTCCCGCCGCTCGACCTGACTGCTTCTGCGCCAAACGACGATCTCTTGCGGATGGTCGAGATCGTATTCCCACCGCAGACCAACCATTATGGTACGCTCTACGGCGGCGACGCGCTCAAGATGATGGGCAAGGCGGCGTTTATCGCCGCGACCCGGCGCGCGCGCGCGGTGATGGTCGTGGCGGCGTCGGACAAGATTGAATTCGAGTCTCCCATCCGTGAAGGTGAGTTGGTCGAACTCGCAGCCAGACCGGTTGGTACCGGCCGCACGTCGGTGCAAATCGCTGTGGACCTGTGGGCAGAAGGCCTTTTGACGGGCGAACGCCGCCTGGCCGGGTCGGCGCGCTTTACGATGGTTGCAGTCGACCGCGAAGGACGGCCCACCGCGTTCGGGTGACATATGCCGCTCACTGCCGTTCTTCTAGGCGGCCTGCGTCTCATCTCCAAGCGAACCGCAAGAGCATGATAACGACGACCGCTTTCGGGAATTAGAGCGAGTTTTGGTTGAGTGAAGCCCAGTTCGAACGGCTGCGTCCGCTGCCGGACAACGTGCGCGGTGTGGCGCGGGTCGATGATCGGCGGGTGATCAGCGGCATCATCCGGCGCGCGGTGCATCTCGAACATCTCAACTTTTCTCAGCGGCTTTGAGCGTCGGATCGCGTTGCGCGCGGTTTGGCTGGTCGCTAGCGAATCGAATGACGCGCTGCTGATCCCGCCACGGGGTTGTTGAGAACCGGTTGCAACTGGTCTAGATCGGCGGGGTCATTTACGAACGACTGGAGTTGATGTGTCGAGATTTCTTGCCGTCGCCGCAACCTTTACGCTCGCGCTGACCACCGCCTGTTCGGACGGCGCCAAGGACAGCGGCGCAGCCGCGGGTGAACAGGTCGTCAACCTCTACACCGCGCGCCATTATGACAGCGACAATGCATTGTATGAGCGGTTCACGCGCGAAACCGGGATCAAGATCAACCGGATCGAGGGGCGGCCCGACGAACTCATCGCCCGGATGAAGAGCGAGGGTGCAAACAGCCCTGCCGACCTGTTCATCACCGCCGATGCCGGCGCGTTGTGGCGCGCGCAGCAGGCGGGCCTGTTCCAGCCGGTTCAGTCCGAAACGCTGACCGCGCGCATCCCCGACAATCTGCGCGAACCCGGCGGAAACTGGTACGGCTTCATGCGCCGCGCGCGCGTCGTCGCCTATGACGCGGCCAAGGTTCAGCCCGAAGAGATTGACGATTACGCCAAGCTTGCCGACCCGCGTTTCAAGGGCAAGATCTGCGTCCGCTCGTCCGACAGCGTCTATAACCTCTCGCTCGTCGGTGCCCTGATCGAGGCCTGGGGGGCCGGCACGCACGGACCAGTGGGTCAAGAGCATCGTCGCCAACATGGCCCGCCCTCCGGAGGGTGGCGACCGCGACCAGATTTGCGCGGTCGGCGCTGGCGTATGTGAAGTCGCGCTGACCAACAGCTATTATTATGTGCGGATGGCCACCGGTGAAGACGCAGCGGATCGCGCCATCACGCAGAAGGTGAAGCTCGGATTCCCCAGCCTCGACGGCAAGGGCGCGCATATCAACATCTCCGGTGGCGGCGTCGCGGCCAACGCCCCGAACAAGGCGAATGCACTCAAGCTGCTCGAATTCTTCGCCTCTGCCGACAGCCAGGCGCATATCTCGAAGAACAATAACGAGTACCCCGCGTCGCCCGATGTGCCCGCACCGCCGCCGGTGGATGCCTATGCGACCTTCACCGCCAACCCGATGAGCGTCGCCGCCTTCGCTGCGCGCCAGCCCGAGGCCCAATCGATGATGAGCGCGGCGGGTTGGCGCTGACGGCGCTGCGCCAAGGCGTTCTTCCACGCATCTCGATCCCGGCCGCCCTTGCAGGGGCGGCCGGAATTGCCGTTGCGTTGCCGCTGATCGGTGTGGTGTTCGCAGCGCTGGGCAGCGAGACCGCGGACATCGCCGGGCGCGACGTCGTGCGCTATGCCGCCACCTCCGCCTGGCTGGCGCTGCTCGTCGGCATCGCCACTGCGGTCACCGGCACGGTCGCGGCCTGGCTGGTGGTGATGCACCGTTTCCCCGGGCGCGACCTGTTCGCCTGGGCGCTCGCGCTGCCGCTCGCCGTCCCCGCCTTTGCGCTGGCCTATGGCTATGCCGATCTGCTCGATGTCGCAGGGCCGTTGCGCAGCTGGATGCGCGCCGACCTTGGCTTTGACCTGCCATTCGGGATCCGCACCAGCGGCGGGGCGGCATTCGTGCTGTCCTGCGCATTCTATCCTTATGTCTACCTCGCGATGCGCGCCGCGTTCGTGAACCAGTCGGTCAACATCCTCGAAGCCGCGCGGATGCTCGGCTGCAGCGGATCGCAGGCGCTGTGGCGGGTGGCGCTCCCGATGGCACGACCGGCGCTCGCCGCAGGCGTCGCGCTCGCAGTCATGGAGACGCTCGCCGATTATGGCGCGGTCCAGTTTCTGAGCGTCCAGACCCTTACCACCGGCGTCGTGCGCGCCTGGTCGGTCTATGGATCGACGGTCAGCGCCGCACGCTTCGCGCTCCCGCTGCTGGCAGCCGCAGCGCTGTTGCTGTGGATCGAACGGCAGGGTCGCCGGGGCAGCACGCATGAATCGGGCCGCGGGCGCTGGCGCGACATGCCGGTCCGACCGCTCGCCGGACCTTCGGCCTGGGCGGCAACCGGATATTGCGCGGTGCTGCTGCTCGCGGGCCTGGTGCTTCCGGTCGGCTGGCTCGCATGGAATGTCGCCGGGGTCACCCCGGACTGGCCGCGCCTGACCCGCGCGGCGGGACACAGCCTGTCGCTCGGCATCGCCGGTGCGATCGTCACCGTGACTCTCGCAACCATGCTCGCGCTCGGAACCCGACGGCTGCCGCTTGCCGGACGGCTGGCAAGCCTTGGCTATGCTACGCCCGGCGCGGTGATGGCGATCGGGCTGCTCGCGCCGGCCGGGGTCATCTGGGGGCTGGTGCCGGGATCGGGCATGGCGGTGGGCATCGTCCTGCTCGTCTATGCCTATGCCGCGCGACTGATGGCGGCCGCGCTTGAGCCGATCGACGCGGGCCTGACGCGGGTCACCCCGTCGATGATCCAGGCGGCCCGGACGCTCGGGCGCAGCGAGAGCGGCGCCGCCTTCGCCGTCGAGCTTCCGGTGGCGCGCGGCGCAATGCTGACCGCCGCACTGATCGTGTTCATCGACGTGCTCAAGGAACTGCCCGCAACGCTGATCCTGCGCCCGTTCGACTTCGACACGCTGGCGGTGATCGCCAGCAACTATGCGCTCGACGAGCGGCTGGGCCAGGCCGGGCTGCCCTCGATCCTGATCGTCGCGCTGTCGCTGCCTGCGGTCGCATGGCTCACGCGCCGGATTGCGCGGGCGCGGCCCGGCACCTAGGCGCAAGCGGATGACCCATCCTGTGCTCGACGTCCGGACTGTCTCGCGCCGCTATGGCGACAGGCCGGCAGTGACCGACGCAAGCTTTACCCTGACGGCGGGGGGCGTCGCCTGTCTGCTCGGCCCGTCTGGCTGCGGCAAGAGCACGCTGCTGCGGATGATCGCTGGGCTGGAGCCGGTCGATGGCGGCGAAATCCACCTGGGCGGCACGATCGCTTCGCAGCCCGGGCGGGCGATCGCACCGGAGGATCGCGGCGTCGGGCTGGTGTTTCAGGACTTCGCGCTGTTTCCGCACCTCAACGTCACCGACAATATCGGCTTTGGCCTGCGCGGGCGTCCGAGCGCGGCGCGGGCAGAGCGGGTTGCAGCGATGCTCGCGCGCTTTCATATCGAGCATCTGGCGCATGCCTGGCCGCACACCCTGTCCGGCGGGGAGCAGCAGCGGGTGGCAATCGCCCGCGCGCTGGCCCGCGACCCAGCCCTGGTGCTCCTCGACGAACCCTTTTCCGGCCTGGACGGCCAGCTGCGCGCCGAGGTGCGGGCGGCGGTGCTGGCCGATCTGCGCGCAACCGGAACGAGCGTGCTGATCGTCACCCACGACCCGCGCGAAGCGATGCAGGTGGCCGATCACCTGATCCTGATGTCGCACGGACAGATATTACAGACGGGGTCGCCGCAGGATTGTTACCGTGCCCCGGTGTCGGTGGGGGCCGCACGATTGCTGGGAGATGCGCTCGTCTTTCCCGCGCAAATTCGGGCCGGGGTCACCCAGTGCGTCATCGGGACGTTCGACGCGGGGGGCGCAGGCCGACGGCCCCGCCGAGCTGATGGTGCGCCCCGACGCCCTTGCCCTGCGCGAGAAGTCCCCCATTCGCGCCGAGGTGATCGACACCCGGTTTTCCGGGGACGCAACCGATGTGACGGTACGGATCGCCGAGACCCGCTTCACGCTCTCGGTACGGGGCGACGCCCCGCAATCCGGGCAGCAGGTTGGGATTGCGGTCGATCCGAAGCGGGCGCGCATCTTTCGCTGAGCCTACGCAGGTCGGCGACCTTTCTGCGGAGGCAAGGCGCACCGCTGTTTCGCATCGTTCGGGGCACTTTCGTTCGATCCGCCCGAGCGACTTCGCACTGATTAGCCCTGCCGCGACGGTCATTCCCCGGTGCTAATCAAGCCTCCGACAGCAATCATCAGCGCACTCGCCAGCATTCAAAGCCCGACGGGCGCGAGCGCCTCAAGCCAAACTCAAAGTTGCAACTAATTCGCATTACGATTATTCGGCTCGCGATATTCGCGGGAGAGTGGTTAGTGATTCGCAATACGCTGATCGGCGCGCTGGTTTCCGGCGCGTCACTTGCAGGGACCCCGGCCTCTGCGCAGGGGTCGGACCCTGTCGAGAATGAGGTCGTGGTAACGGGGAAGTATCTGGCCGACCGCCTGTCGACACCGCAGCATACCCAGCCCCTGGTCGATACGCCGCAAACCATCACCGTCGTTGAGGACGACCTCATGGCCGAGCAGGGCCGCCGCACCTTGCGCGATGCGATGCGCAACATCACCGGCATCAGCTTTCAGGCCGGCGAGGGTAATCCGCCAGGCGGATCGGACGCCTTCAATGTGCGCGGCTTTTCCGCGCGGGACGATGTGTTCGTTGACGGGATTCGCGATCCCGGCAACTATTTCCGCGATCCGTTCTATGCCGAGCGGATCGAAGTCACCAAGGGCCCGGCTTCGGCATTTGCCGGCCGCGGCAATGTCGGCGGGACCGTCAACATCGTGACCCGCCAACCCGTGTTAGCAGGTCGGATTTCCGGCGAACTGGGTGTCGGCACCGACAACTTCTTCCGTGGTACGTTCGACGTGAACCAGGTGGTCGACGAAGCGGCCGGCATTGCCGTTCGCCTGACCGCGATGGGACACAGTGCGGATGAGCCGGGCCGCGATCATGTGTTCAACCGCCGCTGGGCGGTAGCGCCTTCGATCGGCTTCGGCCTTGACGGCGACACCAGCTTCATCGTCAATTATCTACATCTGGAGCAGAACGACCGTCCCGATGCCGGCTTGCCCAATGGTCGCAATCCCAGTCTGGCGGGATCCGGCTTCGAAGGTCGCGTAGCGCCCGTCCACCGCACCAACTTCTATGGCTATTCGACCGATTATCGCACGGTGGCCACGGACAGCGTCACCGGGCGGTTCGAACATCGTTTCAGCGACAGCGTGACCATCCGCAATACGACCCGCTTCGCTAGGGTCCATAACGACCAGCTGATCTCATCGCCTCGCTTTGTCGGCAGTGTCACGACGCTGGGACCTGCCACCCAGGCCGTCGGCAATCGCAAGCCGCGCGATCAGGTCGACCGGCTGTTCATCAACCAGACCAGCCTGACGGCGAAGTTCGCGACCGGCGGAATCGACCATACGCTGGTGATCGGCGGCGAACTGGTCGACGAATCGAACGAGAACCGGCGGCGGCTCGATGCCAATGGCCCTGTGACGAACCTGTTCGACCCGGTGCTCCAGGCGGCAGCGCCGATCGCGTACAACGGCACACGTGCACGGACCGATGTGACCACACAGTCGCTCTACATATTCGACACGATCGAACTCGGCGAACAATGGAACATCGTTGCCGGAGTGCGGCATGACTGGGTCAAGACCCGCGCGCGGGGCATCGATGATTCCGGCACCGCGCCGGGATTTGTGGTCGATTTCACCCGCAGCGACAGCGAATGGAGCGGCAATGCCGCGCTGGTGTTCAAGCCGAGCAGCAATTCGAGCATCTATGTCGCCTATGGCACCGCGTTCGAACCGGGCAGCGGGGCGGAGGTCGTTCAGCTGGCGGGCGGTAACAACAATGCTCCCGTCACCGCAGCCAACTTCTTCGTCGATCCGGAAACGAGCCGGGCGTGGGAAGCAGGTGCCAAGATCGACCTGATGCAGGACACTCTGCAGCTTTCGGGTGCGGTGTTCCAGATAACCCGCGACAATGCGCGGACCCCGGGCATCAACCCGGGCGATCCAGCGGTCGTGCTGGATGGCGAGCAGCGCGTCAGTGGATTTGAACTCCAGGCCGTCGGTCGCGTCACGTCGAAGTGGAACCTGTTCGCAGGGTACAGCTATCTCGATGGAAAAGTGACCCGATCCAACCGTCCTTTTGAGGTAGGCCAGCGGCTCGACGGAACGCCGGAGCATTCCGCCTCGATCTGGACCAGCTATGCACTGGCGACGGGGTTTGTCATTGGCGGCGGCGCTCAACACGTGTCCAGCCGGACAAGCAACATCCGTCCGACCGCGACATCGGATTTCGTGATCGTCACGCCCTCCTACACGGTCTTCGATGCCTTTGCCGAATATGACATCACCGATCGGATCGGACTGCGCGCAAATGTCTATAATATCGGCGACGAAAGCTATTTCTATTCCTTCGCCAGCGGCCAGTCCATTCCGGCGGCGGGTCGATCGGCAACGCTTACCTTGACGTTCAAATACTGATCTTTGAAGGCTCGGGCATGATGATCGAGCTCGAAAACCTACTGAACGCGGATGCGGTTCGCCGCATCCGCCTCATTCTTGAACACGCGCCATGGGCGGACGGCAAGGCTACGGCCGGGTATCAGTCGGCGCTCGCCAAGAGCAACGCGCAGCTTCCCGAAGACTGCGCCGAAACCCGTGAAGCGGGTGCCATCATCCTGGCGGCGCTGGAACAGAGTCTCGTATTTCGGTCGGTCGCGCTGCCGCGTTCCATCTTTCCACCGATGTTCAATCGCTACGGCATCGGCCAAGGCTTCGGCTCGCACGTCGATAATGCCTGGCGTCCCAGCAGCAGCGGGGCGACGATCAGGACCGATTTGTCCGCTACCCTCTTCCTGTCCGACCCGGACGAATATGATGGCGGCGAACTGGTGATCGAGGACGGACATGATGGCAAACGGGTGAAGCTCCCGGCCGGGCACCTGTTTCTATATCCGGCGACTACGCTCCACAGCGTGTCGCCCGTCATGCGCGGGACACGGGTGGCATCGTTTTTCTGGGTCGAGAGCTTGGTCGCTGATGCGGGGCGTCGTGACATCCTGTTCGACATGGACATCGCCATTCAATCGCTGAGAGCGCGTGTCGGCGACGCGGACGCCGCACTGATCGCGCTGACTGGATGCTATCACAATCTGGTCAGGTCATGGTCGGCAGGATCGGGTTAACGTCAGCTGCCCTTTGCGCGCGGTCCTTTTACAGCACTCACGAAGCCGAAGGTCGGCGACATGCGCGCCAACCTCTGGGAATATACCAAAGGGGAGGTTGCTACCCACACCCGCCTCGGAAAACTCACCGGTGAGCTCCCGACCGATTCTGCGGACTTCGTGAACCGCCCCGGGTTTGCCGGAGGCTCCAACTCCTGAGAAGGTGGAGCGTGTATGAGCAAAGCGACGAACAAGTTTGCGCCGGAAGTCCGCGACCGAAAGCGGGCGCAGGCTGAGTCGGTTCGCCCGGTCCGGACGTAACGGCGTCTGATCGAACGGCAGGTTTCAGGAGTTCTTGAGGCCTGCCGGAACGACCGACATTAGGGCGCGTTGCCGACGGGCTGGTTGTGACGAAAGCAGGCAGGCTGCTGATGGGCCCTAAATGGTTAGTCCGCTTTCGAAATTAGGAAACGCGATAGCTGCCATTGTCGCGTTATATTAGCGAACCTCGGCTTGCGACCAGCTCCAGCCGTTCCGATCCGGCATCAGTTATGTCCCGTTTACGCCACAGCCGGACATTCCACGCGCTTTGAACCCTTGATCATTTGCGCCGACGGGGCTGACATTCGCGGTTCCGGGCCGAGGCGTCGTCAGCTGCCGTCGGTTCTTCCGCGGTGATATACGCCTGATGGTGAAAGTTCTCGACCTACGGTCTTGTCCAACACGGAAGTGATGCCAACCATTTATGACGACCAAATCCGAACTGATTGCCGAGATGTTGCGGGAAATCCGAAAGGCGCAGACCGAGAAATGGCAACGTCCGCAATCTGGTCCTGTTAGACAGATCAGCTTTCCGCCCACCCTGTGGCCAGGCGATGGTCGGTCGTTCCGCGCGACCGAAGGGTTGTTGAAGGCCATCGTGGCCTACGCGCGGATATGTTGGGATAATGACCCAAGATTGCGACCCCGCTTTAAGATCGATGAACTTGAACGGCTGGTCCATCAGGCCGTTGCGACGGCACTGGGGGAGATCGACCTCGATCTATCCGATCAACAATTACATCCCACCGTCAGCGGCCGGGTGACGGCTATACTGGCCGAACAGGTCGAACAAAGCATTCGGCCTATCCACCTGACCGTTGGATGCCACCTGATCGAGGGCGACGAGCCATACCCCATCCAGATCGGACCGGTCCAATTCGAGACACGGGAAGCTTGGCGGCAGCGCATGCTGGAAGCAGGCAAACTATCCGCGACGACGGCGCGCCGCCTGCTGGCTCACTGGAACGGGAAACCGCTCAGAAAGCGCAAGCGCAGCTTCGATTCTGCCGCTGAGGAATCGATTTTTGACGCGATCGGCGAGTGCCCGATCGTATGCAGTGTCGCCACCGAGGGCCTCTCAGGAAAGTACGTTCAGCAGAAAGGTCTGCTCGCGGCTCGGCTGGCCATGACGGCGATCTCTCTGTCTTGGCATCAGCCATCCGAAGGTATTCGCTGGATGAACTTGCTGTATGATCGGCGACGGGATCGTCGGCACACCGTGCTGTTTGGCAATGGCGCCAACGTGGGGTCGAACTCCGAGCGCCCGGAGATGCCTTCCGGCCGCTATTCAGAACCGGAACTGCTGGAGAATATCCGGTCCTATCAATGGCTGTTTGATCAAGTTGGGAAGGCACTTTTCGCTTACATACAACCGGTCCGGCCAGCGAGACGCCCGAAGGTTATGAACGCGCTGTTCCTTAGCCTCTGGTGGTATCACGAGGCCTGCCGTGAAGCACAGGATCAGATCGCGACCACCAAATTCGCTGCCAGCATGGATGCATTGGCGGGCGGGAAAAAGGCTCGGGGCATTATCGCCCTGATCGGTGCTCGCTTGGGTCATAAGCCCGATGATCCGCTGATGACCGATGGCCGCACGACCAAGGCCCTGATTGCTCAAATTTACGATGCGGGTCGGAGCAGGCTTATCCATGGTTCCAGCGATGATTTTGCCCATGATTGGACCCAGCTTAGGGGAAGCGCAGAAGCCATCGGCCGGTGGCTGCTGATCCTATCATGCGAATGGTTCTCGGATCACCCGGACACTGATGAATTCCACTAGTGATTTTGCTCAGGGCCTGTGGCCGTGCATTCGGCTGAACCGTATCACCGCAACAGCTTGTTGCATTAGACAGATCCGATGCCCAATTGGCGCCTAGCTGACCTTGCTGGTGTCCGAGTGATCAAATGCAGCTTCGGCCTAAATGCGCACGCCTTGCGCTTAAAAGGATTCCTCCTAGACCTGAAGTTTGTCAGGTGGTTTTATCGGCCTGCCGCATGCCAACCGGGTTTTTACTTTGGCTGCCTTCGTCAACCTGCTGGTCGGTGTTGTCCGGCGCCATCACCGAGACAGGCCGGTTGATGGGGTGAGGGCCTGGGTTTCGCCGCTGATGGTCGGCAATGACGGACTTGGCCCATTCGCGACATACTCGCCGACACAGATCGGGAGTTTCCAGCTTGCTAAGCTCGCGCGCGTGAGGATGTTCCGCAATGAACGACAACAGTTTATCCCGTGGGGTTCTAGAATACGTATTTAAAAAGAAGTCGTAGATTGCGAGGGGATCTTCGTCGGGAATGCGCTCGGTAGCGTTCGGGTTCCCGAACACGACGTCTCCTAAGGTAGCCGCAGCCGCTTGCTCCTCTGCCGACAGAGGGACCTCAAGCATCCGCTGAGCGCCCGTTGCTTCGTCCATCAACACAACATGCGCCTTGTCGCCCGTTGAAACGACGTCGAGGACCAAGCCGACGAATGTTGCGCCATCAGGCATTTCAATTGTTGTGACTTCGCCCACCTGGAGACGAGGAAACGGCTTCTTGTTAGGGCCGACAAGCGCATCTGGGGTCCCGTCGAAGTGGTGGGGAACCTGCTGCACTCGCTCTAGGCACTTGAGCAGCCATACCATCTCGCGATCGCGGTCGCGCTCATCTAAGGCCGCCTCAATGTCGACCACGTCCCCGGTGACATGCATGTGGATGTGGAACCCCTCCAACATGGTACAATGCTCGCCGGCGGCACGATCGTCCGCCAGATAGCAGTGGCTCGTCACGAAGACGTAGGCGGGGCCTGGCACTTCGCCGCCGACCCGCAGTTCGCGCTCCGCCAAGCGTAGAGCTTCGCGAACGGTCGCTTGGACTGACAGGGCTTTCTCACGATTATCCAAGTCCGGAATGGAAAGCTCGAACCAGTAAATCGGCTTTGGCAGTTTCTTTCGTGCTGCTGCGTAGAGCTTCTGTCGCACCCACTGACGGAGCTCATCCTTGAAAGCTTCAGCTTGGACGTCTCCCGTGCCGGCCGTCCAGTGATCCTTGCGCTTGGCCTCAACACTGTAAGCGATGCCGCTTTCTCCGATGGCAGTGAACTCGCCTTCCGGACTGACGCCGCGCTGAGTCTCGCCCATCTCGACCTTGAATCCGGCAAGAGCGAATGCCGCGACGACCAACGTCTCCAAAGCGGCAGGCCTGAACGTGTGAGGATTTCGGAGCCGCTTCAACAGTAGCTTGGGAAGCTTGCTATGATGCTCGATCAGATAGAGCGCGTATGCGAAACGGAAAACCGCAAGTGCGTAGGCGGCCCCCGTGGCGAACACCGTCCCATCTGCCTGGAGGGTGGCCTCCGTCTTGTGGGCCTGCAAGAGGCGAAGCCACTCCAGAAAGGGGTGGGCTTGCTTCCGTCCCTGCAGAGAGCGACCCCAGTCCCGCCCCAGTGTATCCTTGGCAAAGTCGATCAAGAAGTCGGTGAAGAAGCGCCATTTGCCATAAGCCATTCGCCTGCCAATCGCGACGAACCGATAGTCTTTGAATTCCGTCGATATGATGGGCCTACCGTGCCCCTCCGCTCGTTGGCGGATGATCTCAGATGCCTCGCGCGCACGCAGCCGTGCCCCTGCCACGATCGTTGCTGCAGGACTAACGGTCGCACCGAGTTGACCGTGACACTTCTTATATTTTCTGCCGCTCCCACACGGACAAGGCTGGTTTCTTCCGATCTTACCCACTCCTGGCCCCTCTCCCCCCATCTCTCGCGCGCGGCGCCGCTAACGCAGCAGAGAAACTAAGGTGTCATCGCCGAGCTTCGTGAACAAGCGTCGGTTCTTGCCATCCAAGTGATCGAAAGACATCGGGCGGCTTTCCACCCGATTGCCGGCGTTGCAGGAGATCATGCTGGTGGCAGATTTTGGGCTATCCGTCGATCAAGCGGAATGACCAAAAGTAGGACGCAAAGCCGCCACTCTGCCGAGGTTAGCGCCAGGCACGGAAGGATCAGAAGCTTACTGGTATGAAGTAAGCTACCACCAATCGACGTCCCTGAGGAGTTGTCGATGTACCAAAGCTGATCGTGCCCCCCACCAGTATCGGTCATCGCAGTACCCCTGCAACTCAGTTGGCCGTCTTCCACCGTCTCGCTCGAAATGTTGATTTCGATAATCTTTCGGCCGGTCCGGCCGGAAATAATTTGGGCGGCTGTTTGCTCAATGGCGTGGCAGGTAAGCGCTGGCACTTCCGACGTAGCAGCTTGCGCCGGGGTACTGGAAGCCGCTCGCTCTCGCTCAGCTTGCGATTGGCGATCGTTTCCGCCAGCGCCCGTCGCCGCGCACTGTCGATAGGATCTGCTGCCGATTACAACTCGGCCTCCAGCCCCTCGTGAAACCTCATGCGTGAACGACCTAGCCGCGCCAATTGCATTCCCGTCAGCATCTTGCTCCTCGACGTTCGTCAGCTTGAGCCGAGCGCCGTCGAATGCGTAGCGGCCTGAGCTGCTAGTATCCGGCCCTGTCAGCGTGAATGTGTCGTCGTTGCCGTTGAAGGTCCAGATCAGCTTCCCGTCGCACACGGGGGCGGCGCTGTCGGGAAGCTCGTCGATCATGGCGATACCGCCAGCACTAGTTGGGTCGTTGTAAATGTACGCGACAAAGTCAGGGCTTGGCTCGGTCGCATTCACATCGAGCGGCTCATGGTCAATCGCGTTAGCCTGATCCGTCTCGAAAAGCGGGGCCAACATGGCGATCGCCAAGGTCGCAATGATGCCGAGGGAGACTACAATTCCCACGACTTTCAAACCGTACAAACAAACACTGCGCAGCCACTGACCAATGGTCTGCCCATCGTTAGACGCTGCTCCCAGACCTCTAGGAACCTCCGTGAACTCGGCATCAATGATGTCGTCCGAGCGGCCATCGTGGGGCCCGCGATGATCGAGCCTCTTCATCGCTCCGCCCTCCCCTGATTAGGAGGCGTGGCCGGCGCAAATCTCAGCGCTGAAAAAGGTGAATGGTCAGGTCACGCGGCATCAGCACCCCCAATCGTGGAGGCACCGGCGAGAGCCGGGTGTTAGGAACCCTGAGCATACCCAAGGCGCCGCCACCTTTAGGCGGACCCTGGACATGCGTGACGGCCACCCGGCCGAAAGATCTCGACCGGCGTATGCTATCTGAGGTTCCTACGCCTCCCCCGCGGGACTGACCGCAGGTGACATCGCTATGCTGGGGGAAACGGCAAAGTTCAAGAGTGCGGTGGGCCATCAGAGATCCTCCGCCGTCATCAGCGTGAGTACTCTGCAGGTGATGGTCTCGTCGGCTGGGTCCGGCGAGCCGTATTCCAGGTTCACATCGTAATAATCTATCTTCCACGCGAAATCGGTGCCCTCGATCGTGATAATGCCAAAGTCCTGCTCGCCATGCGGATCATTGTGCGGCGTAAATTCGGCGAAGCTGCGCAACCGGGTTAGCAGTTGATCACTGACATGCGACGGCAAGGCAGCGACCGCTTGCGTCACGAACATGCGGCCCCCCTGCCCTGTCGTTCGTAGCCGGTCATTCAGCGCCGCTATGCGCTGGGCGCGGGTCATCCCATCGTGGCCATCCATTGCCAGTCTCCTTCATCGTCGGTGGTGGAAATCGTGGGGCTAGGTCGGTCGCGTGATCGCGACGCGAAGCAGTGCGTTGAGCGGAAGCCGGTAGCGACCGCTGCGGATGCCGCAGCTGGACCTACGGACGAACTGGTGCCCGCTGCTGTCAAACAGTTGGAGGCGCTTAGCGGTGATCCCCGCAACCACCGTGTGGTGCTCGAGGGCACCGGTGAGCGTGATCAACACGGGCTGACCACGGGCCAGGCTCTGCTCGATCCAAGTGAATACGTGTTCGATCGACCAGCCGCGATGATCCGGCCTTTCAAAGGCAATCTCAACGTCAGTCGTGGTGACCGCTTTGGCCAAGTGGCGAGCAAGCGCGTTGCGGCGCCCAGGCTCGAGGCCGTCAACTAAGGCTTCGGCCAGCCATCGTCGCCGATCGAGATATTCGACGCTGAGCCGAAACAGCTGTCGACACCGAGCATCGGACGGCGTCTGAGCGTTGGCTAACGCTAACTCTAGCGTATGAATGATCGAGTAGACGCTGCATAGCGAAGCGAGTTGCCCTTGAAGGAAAGGCGCCAATTCACGGCGTGCCGCTAACTCGACGGCGTGAGAGGTTTTGAAGGATGGTTGGGGTGGAGGGCGGAGCGCAGCGTGTGCACTTCCGCCCACCGCTATACAAGCTCGATCAAGCGACGTTGCGCCTCTCGATCGCCTTCGATGTATCCCTCAGTCGTGGCGAGGTTGCGATGCCCAGCAAGTTCCTGAACGTCACGCAGACTGCCGCCGACTTGTGCGAGCGCTCGCGCGGCCATCGTTATCATGGTTCGACGACCGCTGTGGCTGGAGCACCCCGCTAAACCCAGCGCCCGATAGTGCTGGGAAAACCAATTCACCACGACTTTCGCAGTCATTGCGTGCCCCCGTTCCGACAGACACACGGGCCCTGATCGTGGGCCATTCAATTCAGTGTGCAGGCGAATGAGCGCGGCACGAAGTTCAGGGTGCATCGGAATGCGACGACCGCTGCCCTTCTTTGCGATCGATCGGTCGATCTCAAGACTGTCGGCGACGTGACCGCTCGTGTCGCAAACCATCGACCAATCAAGTCCGGCTATTTCGCACGCACGAAGTCCGGCTTTGAGGCTGAGCAACGCGATTACCATATTTCGCGTGCCATGACGCTTCGTTGCCACGCGCTCGACGAAGCGTTTCTGGTCTGGGATGGGGATGAGTTTGGCACGGCGGCTTTTAACTTTTACTGAATGCAAACGTCTGTTCAGATCACCCTCGTGTAACGAGCTTAACTGTTGCTGCTACGCTTACGTTAGCACATAAATTTATTTAGAACAAGTCGGGAACATTGAGTGATGCAATATGTTTTTGATTGATAAACAACCGCCTGTAGCAAGTGATTGGATAGATAGCTCAGATATCTTTCATCGGACGATTCAAATTTTGGGCAACGCAGAACTAGCCGAAAAGGCGCTAGATGAAGCACTGGTCAATAACGCTTGGCACGCCCGGGCAGCAGTGGGGATCGTAGGACCTGACTATGGGGAGGTTCCTATATCAGCACCAAGAGAGTTTGGTCCATTTTGCTATGAGCGCTTCGCGCTTAACGAACAGCCTGTCCTTATTTTGCCGGCGTTCTGGCGAGGGGGCCGCTCGATCGTGCCAGGCAGATTATGGAATTGGCAGCAGGGCATATTTGCGCATGCCGCTTCTGCACAGGGAGGCCTGGTGCAATGGGAAGGTGACGACCGATGGTTCGTCGAAGTGCCGAAGCGATGGGTGGCGTTCGATGTTCAATTCAATGCGCAGAAAGCGTCCGACTACCTGGACAAGCTAGCGCGCCACGTCGACGAGAAGCGAGGCAGTGCACGGGCCAAGCCTAGAAAAAGAAGTGGCCATGGGCCACGGCTCTCGCCGAGCTCGAGTCTCGAGTCGAACACGGTGACATGTCTCAATTTGGCAGCTCAGATGACTATGGTGCGCAGGCGAGGATCGTGAGTTTCATTCGAGAGCGCATAGTAAGGGAAACAGGTGAAGAACCACCGGAGTCGACAACAAAACTGAAGGCTAAAGCCATCATGGACCTGTGGCACCGGAGCGGCGCATAGCTTGTGCCACTTGGCAGCCCGGCCAAATAGCCAAATCCATTATCCTAGCCGCTCTGTGTCACGCCATCATCCGTGTTTGAACGCTCTTGTCCGCAGATGGCATGCGGATTTGAGAGCGTGGAGATAGCAAGTATCTCCCACGGAAAGGACCTGACCATGGCTAAAAAGAACGAGTCTGCGACACTAGACGCGGGGATGATCACGAACTGTCGTGGTGTAGAACCGCTGTTGGTAACGATGAAGGATGCCTGCAAGCGTTTAAGCTGTGGAAAGACAAAGGCATATCAGCTGATCAACTCGGGGGTGCTGGATCGCGTTAAGCTCGGGCGTGCAACGCGTATCACGCTGGCTAGCATCCATCGAGCGGCAGGACTTTAGCCAATCGCTACGCCTGTCTGACAAAGCTGCCCGTCAATCTAGAAAATTACAGAATAATTTAAATTTACGAGCAGCCGAATGGTGCGTGGTGAGAGACGCATCATACCGGCAAGCTTCGTAGTATTCATTCAACCAATCCGTACATTGCAAACATATCAAGTTTAGGCGTCCTACACGTCTGAACACGGCTGTTTGCGCCCGATTCAGTCGAAAGAAATTTATTTTTTATGGCAAAGCGCAACAACGGTTCGAACCGCACTTTGAAACATTTTTTCAATTCGAGGCGTAAAGTCGGCAACTCAAGTCGAAAGCATTCAACATGGAAGAAGCGTACGCGGCCAAAGCCGCACATTTCGCTCGTTGATCCAGCCTTACTCAACGGTACCAATACACCTGAACCGAGGGATGGGACGTACAAAGGCCTGTGGGCATGCCGGACGGATCAGGAGATCGATGCGCACATCTCCAAATGGGCTGCCACCCATCGCAAGAAGGCGTTGAGGGCGCTTTGCGAAAAGGTGCCACCCAATAAGCGCGCCATTGTGGAGGCGCTTTTGAACCACCCTGGGGCAGTATCCGTTCCGCTGCTCACCAGCGAGCTCGTGTGCCTGGAAGCCTACAAGATTCTCGGTGTTTCGCTCGCTGAGATGGCCCAGGCCGATTCTGAGATCGAGTTTGGTTTGGTCACCCTCATCTCGGGGGAAGATGCAACCTCACACTTCGTCGCCGAGCTCGACCCGAATACGTCACGGAAACGCATGGTGAGTACGCTTCGGGCTATGGCGCCGGGTTTCTTCTTTGGCGTTTACGAGCTGGCACTGTTCAACAGCCACCGTCATCCGCACGGGGGTCGGGTTCTCCAACCCCATGGGCACGCCATCATCGCTGGACCGCCGGGAACGCTGGCCAAGGCAAATCAAGTCGCCGTGAAGCATGCCGCTCGCTACGCATCCAACATCTCTGGTGCACCCGCCATCAACGTCAAGAAGGTTGAGGCGACACCGATCAACTTAATGCGCGTATCAGCATATCTGTTCAAACAGCCATACAAGTGCATGAACTGGAATCCAGGGAAGGATGGCAAGCGGGGACAGATGAACGGCAGCGAGAAGGGGGATCGGTATGTCCGCTACCTTCGCCTGGCGCAGCTTCGCACCATGGTTCCGTTCGAGGACGCCATGTTTGCCGGTGGTGGCGGCGTGGGCGTTCGCAGCAGGATCACTGCCTTCGTACGGGCGCTTGCCTTGCGGGAGGCGCACGGCGGCAAGGCGGTGCTGCATCCCGACGCCATCGCCAGCTTCTGGGTCGATCTGATGCCGTACATCCGCGCCAAACGCTGGAACCTGCCCATCATCAAGACCCGTTAAACCGCTGGGGGCGTGCGCCCCCCAGCCTTTCCATTGGGCGATCTTGGGCAGCGAAAGTGGTCCGGGTGCTCGGCCCATGCCGGAGGCCTGGGTGCGCGAGATATATCGGATGTGCCGCCGTCACGACGTCGCATTCTTTTTCAAGCAATGGGGCGGGCCGAAAAAGAAGCTAACCGGACGCTTGCTCCAAGGACGCACCTATGACGGAATGCCGAACCAGCCTGGCAGGCAGTTAGACGTTCGCGTCAATGGGGTTCTGGTCACTGCCGTGACCGGTGTGAGGCGAGTTGGCGTCGATGGAGCTGTTGGCTGTTAGGCAATAATCGGCCCACTGGGCCATGAGGTCGCGTCTTTTGTCGAGGGCGCGGCCTCTTCTGTATGCGCGCTCGGTCGCAGATTCGATCGTGTGCGCCAGCGCCATTTCAATCTCTTCGCGCCCGAATTGGGTTGTCTCGCCAGCCCAGTCCCGAAACGTCGATCGGAATCCGTGAACGGTGATGTCATCCCGGTTCATACGCTTCAGCACCTTCGAAAGCGTCATGTCGGACATAACGCCGCGGGCACCGGGAAATACGATCGTCTCGGGCCGAAGCGTTTCTGGGCGGACAGCTTTGAGGATCGCGATTGCCGCATCGCTCAGGGGGGACCTCATGACTGGCACCGGCCTTCATCCTGCTCGCTGGCACGGTCCACAACTTGCCTTCGAGATCAATCTCCCTCCAGGTCATGCCGCGAATTTCGCCCGATCGTGCGGCAGTCAGAATGGTGAACTCGAGAGCACGCGCGGCCATTCCCGCCTTTTGCCGAAGTTCCTTCACGAACCCAGCGACCTGATTGAAGGGCAGGGCGGCATGATGCTTTACATCGGCCTTCGGGCGCTTGGGCAGTAGCAGATCGAGGTGACCGCGACCTCGCGCCGGGTTCTCACCGGAACGTAGTCCTTTGACTTTCGCAGCATCCAGGACGCGCTCGATCCTTTGACGAACGCGCGAGGCCGTCTCGGCCTTGCTCAACCAGATCGGCTTCAGCGCTTCGAGCACATGGGTCGTCGACACGTCGGCGATCGGCACGGGGAAGAGCGAGGCGGCGTAGGTCGTCAGCGTATTGCGCCATTGCTGCCGGTGTTTTGGGTTTTTGAAGCCGTCCTCGATGCTGTCGATCAGATCGGTCGCGAACTCGCCAAACGTCATCGGCGACTTTTCAGGCGCTGAAGCTTTGGCCGTAATCCGTGCCCTTTGCGGATCAATCCCGGCCAGTACCAGTTCGCGTGCAGCAGCTGCCTTCTCACGCGCGTTTGCCAGTGTGACGTCCAAATCCGAGCCGAGGCCCATTTCGCGACGCTGGCTGTGCAGAGAGTAAATATAAAGCCAAGACCGCGAGCCGCTGCTCCGAACGCGCAGGTACAGCCCGCCGCCGTCGGAGTAGACACCGGGTGACCTGAGCCCAGCCAGCTGCTTCACATTTAACTTGTTTCTGATTCGCATCACATTCGCCGCGCCAAGCGATAAATGAAATCTAAGATCGCTATCAAGTCATAAGTTTGGCCATAACTCTGGCGGCGGTCTAAAGCCCACAACTACGACCCATGGCGAACAAGAGGGCGATTTGGATTTCAGAAAAGTCGATATAAAAGCAAAAGCTTAGCAGCTCGCGCTGGTTCGCATTGGTTCGCCATGGATCGGGGTTCTGGCGGAGCGGGCGGCATCCCGATGGCCGTTTTCCGCCACTTTTCAGCTCATTTTTCGACTGTGCCAATGGAACGCTGCGCGATCCGCGCGGCGCCGCCACGGTTTGGCACACTAGTCACGTTTAAGGGAGTATTTAGATGCGCAGTGTGGCAATTCTCCGACTGCTCAAAGCTATCTTTGCGGGCTCTCTTGCGGGAGGTTTCTCGCTTGCCATGCTGGCGGGGCCGTTGATGGCTTTCGAGATGGACTCGCCGGCCCCGCTTAAGATCGGCGCGATTGGCATGGTTCTTCTATGCCTGGGCTTCACCGTGATGGTCGTCAGGTCAGCCTGGCGGGGAGAGATATGAGCGCCGTTACTCACGCTAACGGGAGCAATTAAGTTCCACTTCTAGGGGAGCCCGAAGGGCGACACCCTTAAGGAACCATAAGGAAACCTCAATGATCCTACGTGAAGACGTCCGGCGTCAGCTCGACCTCGAACAAGAGGGTCTGACGCTGGGCGCGATCCGCTATCGGAACTCCCGTCCTCGCCCTGAAGAGGGTGAGCGCGTTCCGCTCGACGAAGAAGCCAACCTCCCCCTGGCCAACAGCTCATTCGCTTGGCGGTCGAGCCTACGGCCGCGCTCCTCCGAGAGAAGCTGGCTGCGGCGGCGTCGGGAAAAGCTGGCCGGCGCTTCTCTGCCCTCAAGTGGCTGGAGAGCGCTAAGCCTGAGGTTGTGGCCTATCTCGCCGCTCGAGTCGCGCTGGGTGCCGCTATGGCGCGCGCCTCCTTTCAGACGACCACTCGCAACCTCGGCGAGGCGATCATCCACCACGTCGAGATGGAAAGCCTGCGGAAGAAGAACGCTCCGGGCTACCGGGGCCTCGTCGGGAGCCAGAAGGGCAAGACACGAGGCTCGAAGAAGCGCGCATCCGCTGTCCGCAACGTCCTCAAGAACGAGGACGCTCGGGCGGAGATCACGGTGACGGAGAAAATCCACCTTGGTACGATGGTCTTGGAGACGCTGATCGAGGCCACGGGCCTGTTCGAGGTCGACCTCACGCATATTCGACCGCGAGATCGCGCTTATGTAATACGACCCACCGAGCTGGTTGAAGATTGGCTCGAGCGGCAGCACGCGCGATGCGAGCTCCTGAGCCCGATGCTCTTGCCCATGATCGTTCGGCCGAAGCGCTGGCGGACGCCGAAGGTTGGCGGTTACTTGGGCTCCCGTCGGGTGGCCCATGCTGGTCGTCAAGATACCGGCCTGTCCTCGCACCGGATCGTGAAGTCGAGCTCCAAGACCCACCAAAGTCTCCTCGCGGAAACCTCAATGCCTCTCGTCTACGAGGCCGTGAACCATATCCAAGAGACCCCTTGGCGGATCAATCGCCGGGTCCTTGAGGTGATGCGCGAGGTCTGGGATGGAGGCGGCACGCTCGCCGGCCTTCCGCCTCGCGAAGACGAGACGATCCCTGAGCGACCCGAGGCGGCCGACGTCGACGACGACGTGCGGAAGGCTTGGAACCGCGAAGCCGCAATGATCCACGAGGCGAACGCCGAGGCCCGTGCCCGGCGCCTCCGGGTGCAGACGACGCTCTGGCTCGGGGAGAAGTTCGTCGACGAGCCGGAAATCTACTTCCCGCACTCAATGGACTTCCGCGGACGCGTCTACCCGATGCCGGCGATGGGCGTGCATCCACAAGCCGACGACCCCGGCAAGGCGCTCCTCGAGTTTGCCCACGGGCTGCCCGTCGGGCCGACCGGCGGGTTCTGGCTGGCGGTCCATATCGCTAACCTGTTCGGGGTCGATAAGGTCTCCTTCAAAGACCGCGTCGACTGGACCTACGCGCACTCCGCAGAGCTCATCGACAGCGCCTTGAACCCGCTCGACGGTAACCGTTTCTGGACCACCGCGGACTCCCCGTGGATGGCCCTCGCGGCCGCCTTCGACTTCGCCGACTTCCTCGAGCACGGGGAAGCGCACGTCTCGCGCCTGCCGATCCCGCTCGACGGGTCGAACTCCGGTCTTCAGCACTTCAGCGCCATGCTGCGCGATCCTGTCGGCGCCGCCGCGGTCAACCTCCTGCCCGCCGCGGAGCCCCAGGACGTCTACATGGAGGTCGGCCGACGGGCTCAAGCCGTCGTGGACGCCGACCCGGCGCCAGAAGCGGACCCGTGGCGGAACGGGAAGGTAATCCGCGCGATCTCCAAGCGGCCGACGATGACGTTCGTCTACTCGGCGACCCGCTTCGGGATGCAGGACATGATCCTGTCGGCATTGCGGGACCTAGACCGCGCGAACGCGGAGGCCGGCAAGCTGCCGCATCTCGAAGGAGCCGACAACTATGCCGCTGCGCTCTACCTGAGCCACGTCATGTATGAGGCGATCTCCGAGGTCGTGTCCGCCGCGAGTGGCGCGATGGGGTGGCTGCGCGATGTCGCGAGGGTCGCCGTTGCGGCGAACGAGCCGATCCGCTGGACGACCCCTGACGGTCTGCCGGTCGAGCAATCGTACCGGGAGCTCTACGGGCGCCGCGTGAAGGCCCACTGGATGGGCCGTCAGATCAAGGTCACGCTCGCCGTCGAGGGCTCCGGGATCAACTCCCGTGGCCAGATCAACGGCATCGCCCCAAACTTCGTCCACTCGCTCGACGCCGCCCATCTTCGGGCCGTCGCGCGCGGGGCCAAGGCGCGGGGCATCGACTACCTTGCGGTGATCCATGACAGCTTCGGGACGCACGCCGCGCGGACCGACGAGCTCGTCACGATCCTTCGGGAGACCTTCGTCGACCAATACAGGCCTGACGTTCTCGCCCGCCTGCGCGACGAGATCGTTGAGCAGCTTCCACCTGACCTTGCGGAACAAATCCCTCCGCTGCCGCCCAAAGGAACGCTCGATCTCGATGACATCGAGAGGAGCCCCTACGTCTTTGCCTGATACTCACGTTTAAGGGACTATCCCGCAAACGTTATTAGGTTCCACCTCTAGGAGACAGAAGCCGGCCTGCCCGGCCCAAGGAGATATCACATGAGTTTCGATCCCACCAAGCCGGCCCGGACCCGTAGCGGTCTCCCGGTTCGTATCCTCGCGACCGACCTCAGGGGTCGCGACGCTTCTCGCCCGATCCTCGCGGCTATCGACGTCGGCGACGAGGAGGTCATCGTCTATCGGTATCCTGACGGCAGTCTGAGCGGGTCCGGAGGGGTTCCGAATGACGCCGACTTGGTCAACGTGCCGGAGCGCATCGAGCGCTATGCTAACGTCTACCGCTCGGCGAGGCACAGTGGCCCATCCGTCGGAATGTTCTACAAGACGGAAGCCGACGCTGACCGCCGTGTCGGCGGTTCCTCGCGCCATATCGGCGTCATCAAGCTCACCTCCGAAGGCGACGTCCTCAAGCGGGTCGAGCTCGTTTGATGCATCCGTCATGGGGAACCGTCCCGGCGAACATCCGGTTCGCCTTGGCGGCCTCCGTATCGGCCGATGCGGTCCGTGACCCCGCCTTCAAGGTGATCGACGCGCTCCAGCACCTCCCTGCGCCTCGGCAGATCGAGGCGGTCTTCGCGGCTGCCGTGATCCTGTCCCGCGCGCTGGGTGTGGACGCCCACGAGCTCATTGCTCGGGCGAAGCGTCAGGTCCCCGACATCGAGGCGGTCGAGTCCGCCGCGTCGGCCATCTCCGAATACGCGAAGGGAGAACTTCGCCAGTGAACGCGCAACAGGGCCGCATCCAGTTCCTCCTGGAGCAGGCCGTCGAACAATATCTGGATGATGGCGTCGTCGACGTCGCCATCCAGTCCGAGCTCTCCGCTGAGGGCTACCTCCTCCGCAACCTCACCCGCGACGTCGAGCGCATCCTCGCCGACCGCTGAAGGAGACAAGCATCCGTGCTTCGTGAACGTAAAGATTACCCCCGCCTCATCACGCCGGCCGCCCCGTCGATCTGGCCCGCGCTGAACGAGCCTGACTACAAGTTCAAAAAAGATACCGGCGAGTATCACGCCCGTCTCCGTATCGCCGCCGACGATCTCCCGAATTGGCAGCCGGTCGTTGACGCCGCCCAGGCGATCCTCGACGAGGCCTTCGAGGCCAAGAAGGCCGAGCTGACCCGCGAGAAGAAGGGCGCGCTCCTGAAGGAGCTGAACAAGGCTGAGGCCATCATCAAGCCCGAGATCGACCCCGAGACCGGCGACGAGACCGGGTTCTACATCTTCCGCGCCTCGATGAACGCCCGCGTCGACATCAAGAACGGCCCACGCGCTGGCCAGAGCTTCGACAAGAAGCCCGACATCTTCAACGCGAAGGGCAAGTCCCTCAAGAACCCCCGAAGATCGGCGGCGGTTCCGTGCTGAAGCTCGGCGTGGTCCCGATGGACTACTGGATGGCCAAGGACAAGACCATCGGCGTGCGCTTCGAGCTCGAGGGCGCGCAAATTCTGAAGCTGATCCAGGGCGGCGAACGCACCGCGGACTTCTACGGCTTCACCGCTGAAGACGGCGACGACATCGAAGACGGCGACGAGCCGACCTCGGCCGGCGGCTTCTCGGACGAGAGCGGAGATGACGGCGACTTCTAACGTGAAGCGCCAGTTCTTTCTCGCGATCCCCCCAACCCCAGCCAGCGGTCCCGATGCACATGTCGGGGCCGCTTCGCTACGGTCTACACCGACCCGAAGTATCGGGAATGGAAGGACCGAGCGGTCGAGCTCATCAAAGAGCTCGAGGCGCCATTCCCTGACTCCCCCTTCGAGGGGGACGTCTCGGTCGGCGTGGAGGTGATCGTCGAGAAGCCGAAGACGACCAAGAAGCGCCGCCCTTCCGGCGACCGCGACAACTTCGAGAAGGGCGTCTTCGACGCCATCACGCAGTCTGGCGGCTGGTGGAAGGACGACGATCAGATCGTCGAGGGTCCCTTCCGGAAGCGCTGGACGAGGCCCGGCGAGACCCCCGGATACCTCGTCCAGATCGAGTTCCTGGAGAACACGGAATGAGGAAAATCACGCACCTTGTGGTGCACTGCTCGGCCACGCCTGAAGGCCGTGACGTCTCCGCAAAGGAGATCGATGGCTGGCACCGGCAGCGCGGCTTTGCCAGGATCGGCTACCACTACGTGGTCCGTCTGGACGGCACCGTAGAGAGTGGCCGCCCGTTAGAGCAGCCTGGCGCGCACGTCGCGGGCCACAACGCGAACACCATCGGCATCGTCTATGCCGGCGGCCTGGCAAAGGATGGCAAGACCCCCAAGGACACCCGAACGGCTGCCCAGAAGGTCGCCCTGACGGACCTCCTGAAGTCCCTCAAGCGGCGCTTCCCGAACGCCATCGTCCAGGGCCACCGCGACTTCTCGCCGGACCTCGACAAGGACGGCAAGGTCGAGCCGCATGAATACATGAAGGCCTGCCCGAGCTTCGACGCCAAGTCGGAGTATGCGAAGCTGTGAGAAGCATCGGATGGGTCGCATGGGACGACGATGCTGATGAACCCGCCCTCCCTTCCGCGCCTGGGAGCCTGAATAAGCGTCTCGGCCGCAAAGTCCGGCCCAAGCTTCATCGCGGCCGAAGGCCTGGCACGGGCTTTCGGCCGCGGTGACAGCGTCAAAGAGGTCTTCATCCTATGAAGTCGCGCATCGACACCGTCGCCCGCCATTTGGCGCAGCGCGGTCACATTTCTGAGGGCTCGGCTCTCATCGAATACGGCCGGTTCCGACTGGCCGACGTCATCCACCGACTGCGGAACGAACGGTCCGACCTCCTCCCGGAAGGGATGGAGATCGTGACCGTCCACAAAGTCGACACCAAAGGAGCGCCCTATGGCGAATACCACCTCGTCTCGAAATCGTCGGCGTCCGCACGGAGGCGCGTCGAGCGCGCCCGCGCCTGAGCGCATCCGTCCGCTCCGCTACAAGACCGCCATGCGGTTGGCCTTCGAGGACGCCATGCTGGCCATCGGGGTTCCCGAAGATGTCGTCTACGGCGCCGCGCTGAACCACATGAACGGGCTGGCGCGGACGGCGACCTGGAAGGGGACGCGAACAGCGTGAGCGCGGTAGAAACCGCCCGCGAGGTCGTCGCAATTTCCGACCGCATCTCCGTCCTAGAGCGGCAGCTTGAGCAGACCAAAGGGTCCAATTCACGGGCTTCGGCGGTCCTCGGTTACAACCCCAGCTTCACGGTCTACGTTCCAATGGAGACCATCCGCTCGATCCTGAAGAAAGAGCTTCGTGAAAAGCGCGCTCGTCTGCGGGCGTTGCTGGGCGAGTGAGCGACTCCGAGCTGGTCTCCAAGGGGCCTTGCTCGGACTGCGGAAGCTCTGACGCTTGCGCCCTCTACGACGACGGCCACACGCATTGCTTCTCCTGTGGAGTGACGCACGGCGCGTCCCGTGAGGGCTCCAGCTCGGAGCCTCTCAGCCCCGACCTGATCCCCGGCGAGCAGGCCCCGCTCGCATCCCGGCGGCTCGATCTCAAGATCATCGAGAAGTTCGACTACCGGGTCGGCAAACAGCGCGGCGAGACGGTCCAACTGGCCCCCTATCACGACGCCTCCGGGCGCGTGGTCGCGCAGAAGGTCCGCCCCCGCGACAAGAACCGCATGAGCTGGGTTGGCGACAAGAAGGCCGCTCTCCCACTCTTCGGACAAGCCAAGTGGAAGTCCGGGGGACGCATGGTCGTCGTGACGGAAGGCGAGATCGACGCCATGTCCGTGGCCCAGGCGATGGGCGGGACGTGGCCAGCGGTCTCCATTCCGGACGGCGCCCCGTCAGCGGCCAAGGCCATAGCGAAAGCCGCAGCGTGGCTCGAGGGTTTCGACCGCGTCGTCTTCATGTTCGACATGGACGATCCCGGCCGGGCCGCCTCGGTCGAAGCCGCGGCAGTCCTCACGCCGGGCAAGGCCTACATCGCTGAGCTCCCCCTCAAGGACGCCAACGAGATGGTCAAGGCCGGCCGCTCCAAGGAGCTGGTCGACGCCGCTTGGCAGGCCCGCGCGTATCGGCCGGACGGCATCCGGTCGGTCGGTGAGCTGAAGGCAAAGGCGCTTGCGCCTCCAACCTTCGGCCTCCCGTTCCCCTTCCGGACCCTCACGGAGCGCACCTACGGCATCCGTCGGCGGGAGCTCTACACCATTGGCGCCGGCGTCGGGTCGGGCAAGACGACGCTGTTCAAACAGCTCATGTTGTCCGCGATGTTCCCGGCGATGGTCGCTGAGGACCACGAGGGGATGGACCTTCCGCCCGACTGGCAGACCCCGCGCAAGGTCGGCGCGATCCTCCTCGAAGAGGCCCCTGACAAGACCCTGAAGACCCTCGCCGGTATGCGTATCGGCAAGCGCGTCCACGTCCCCGGCGTCGAGTTCGATCCGGCGGAGCTCGAGGCCGCGATGGAGGAGATGGACGGTCTCCTGTTCCCCTACGACCACTTCGGCGCGAAGGACTGGGACGGGATCAAGAACGTCATCCGTTACATGGTCCTCGGCCTGGGGATCAAGGATGTCTTCCTGGATCACCTCACGGCCCTCTTGGCGTTCGCTGAGGACGACCGGAAGGCTCTTGACGTCATCATGGCGGACCTCGCCAGCCTCGTCGAGCAGCATGACTTCACGCTCTACCTCATCAGCCACCTAACCACACCGGACGGGAAGGCGCACGAGGAGGGCGGACGGGTCCTCGAAAAGCAATTCACTGGCGGCCGAGCCATCGCCCGCTGGTCCCACAACATGTTCGCGCTGGAACGCGACAAGCAACGCCCCGACGATCCGACCACGTTCCGCATCCTCAAGGATCGCGAGACGGGCGACGCAACGGGCGTGACGTTTGGCCTCCAGTACGACCGAGACACCGGGCGGCTCTTTGAGGTCGACCTGGAGGAAGAGGTAAAGTTCCGTGACGAAACGCAAGGCCAAGACTTCTGAGATCGACTGGTCGGCCCCCATTGAGCTGGACGATGGAACCCCGGTCCTGCTGTTGGAGGGTCCAAACCGGCACAACCATTACTTGGTCGAAATTCCCCCTGACGCGACCTATCGCCGGGGCGACCCGCCTTATGGCTTCCGCGACTCGTGGTGGTATGAGGCGGATGGGACCTGGAACAGCGGGGATCGGAACGCCTACTACTTCATCCGAAACCGCTCTACGGCCCCCTCCGAAACCCCTAGCGTCGGGATTACCGCCACCCTCGCCGAGCGCGGGTCCCGTTACGGCTCCTTCGCGGACAACGCGCGGTTCGCCCAGAGGCTCAAAGCGCTGATCTCGTCGGCCCCCTCGTGGCCCCACATGACGGACTACCAGCGCGAGGGGATCGAGATGATCCTCTTCAAGATGAGCCGGGCGCTGACCGGCGACCCGGCCTACCGCGACAACTGGCACGACATGGTCGGCTACGCGAAGCTCGTCGACGACCTGATGGCCGCTGAAGAAGCCGCCGCGGTCTGATCCAAGAACAAGGAACCCCCTATGTCCCTGTCCCTTTTCCGCGCCCTGAGAGCTCCCTCCGCGGCTGACCTCGAAGCCAAACTCGAGGTCCTTCAGATCGAAGCTCAGGCGGTCGCCGAAGGAGCACAGCTCCGCAAGGTAACCGTCGAGCGCGCCATCGATGTCCTCGCCACCCGCCACGCCGAACACTCGGCGGAAGAGCGCGCTGCCATCGCGGTCCGTGACCGCATCGGGAGCATCCTGAAGCTCTAATCCAAAGGAGGCCGATGCTCGTCTTCGATACCGAAGGGGACGGCTTTCTCGCGGATATGACAAAGCTCCACTGCATCAATCTCGTCGACCGGGCAACCGGCCGGCGGGAGCGATACAATGAGGGCTTCTACGCGGATGGCACCCCTGCCCCGCGGGACGGCTCCCTGGAAGACGGAGCTCGCCGCTTGATGGAGGCGGAAGACATCGCTGGCCACAACATCATCGGCCACGACATCCCCGCGATCCAAAAAAATCTTCCCATGGTTCCGCCCCAAGGGCCGCATCCACGATACCCTGATCTACGCTCGGGTCATCTGGACCCAAATCCGAGACATCGACCTCCGCGCTATCAAGCGTCGCCGCCGGCCTCGCGAGTTCGAGGAGCTCAAGCTCATCGGCAAGCACTCGCTGGAGGCCTGGGGCTTCCGTCTGGGCGAATACAAGGGGGACTTCAAAGGTCCCTGGGACGCCTTCACGGTCGAGATGGACGAATACTGCGACCAAGACGTCGGAGTGACATGCAAGTTGGTCGAGAAGATCGAAGGGGAAGGCTACTCGCCGACCTCACTCGAGATCGAGACCAAGGTCGCCAAGATCATCGACCTCCAAGAGAAGCACGGCATCCTGTTCGACGTTGAGGCGGCTGAGAAGCTCGCCATCGAGATGACCGGCGTGATGGCCGAGCTCGAGGACAAGCTGCGCGTCGCGTTTCCGCCGTGGGTCGAGCCGGTCCGCTACAAGGGCCAGCCAGTGGTCGTCACTGCCAAGCGCCGAACGAAGGTCCGACGGTGGCGCGAGGACGGCTCCGAGTATTTCGTCGAGTTCGCCAAGGGCGAGACCTACGAGAAGCTCAAGCTGGTCAGCTTCGAGCCGAACTCCCGCGACAAGATCGCCAACCGACTGACCACGCTCTTCGGCTGGCGGCCGCAGGAGTTCACCGAGGGTGGCAAGCCGAAGGTCGACGAAACGACCCTCGACGGGCTGGAGTATCCCGAGGCTGCGCTCCTCAAGGACTACCTGACCCTAGCCAAGCGGCTGGGCTTCCTCGCCACTGGTGACAAGGCCCTCCTCAAGATGGTTGGGCCTGACGGCCGCATCCACGGCCGCGTCAACTCCAACGGCGCCGTCACGGGCCGCATGACCCACTTCAGCCCGAACCTGGCTCAGGTGCCAAAGGTGAAGGTCGACCACGACGGTAACCCGATCCTCGGGCTGGCCGGCGGCTATGGCTACGAGCTCCGCTCGCTGTTCATCGTGCCGAAGGGTAAGAAGCTCGTCGGCGTTGACGCTGAGGGGCTCGAGCTCCGGATGCTGGCCCACTACATGGCCCGCTACGACGGCGGCGCCTACGTCCACAACGTGGTCGACGGCAACAAGGCGGACGCCTCCGACGCACACAGCGTCAACCGGGACGTTGTCGGGCTCAACTCCCGCGACAACGCCAAGACCTGGATTTACGCCTACCTGTACGGCGCCGGGAACTGGAAGCTCGGCTTCATCGCCTACGAAGACCTCGGGGACAACTCCCGAGCCTCGTTCGCGTCGAAGCACCCGGCAGGCGAAGAGCGTGAAGGCGCCCTCAGCCGTCTCGGCTTGCGCGGCCGGCGGAAGATCGAAGGAGGCCTGCCTGCTCTTGGGAAGCTCCAGGAGAAGGTGAAGGAGACCGCTCGAAGCGGGTCACTCCGAGGCCTCGACGGTCGGAAACTGCACGTCCGCGGTCTCCACTCGGCGCTCAACACCCTGCTCCAGGGCGGCGGCGCCATCATGATGAAGCTGGCCTTGGTCCTCGCCTACGAGGAGTTCGAGGCTCGTGGCTGGTCCTTCGGCCGCGAGTACGCCTTCGTCGTAAACGTCCATGATGAGTTCCAAATAGAGGCCGACGAGAACCTTGCGAAGGAGATCGGGTCGATTGCCGCTGACGCCATCCGCAAAGCGGGTGAAGCGTTCGGGCTCCGCTGCCCCCTCGCGGGGAGCTGCGACATCGGGGACCGCTGGTCGGCAACCCACTGACGTCCGCACGGTGATGATCCAGAACGCCCGCGCCCGCGCAAAAGCCGCGGGGGGTGCCGTTCCTGCTCAAAGCCAGCGACATCGTGGTCCCCACACACTGCCCGATCCTCGGGCTTCCTCTGTTCCAGATCACCGGGAAGAAGGGCGGCGGGCCGAACTCGCCGTCCCTCGACCGGATCGAGCCGGAGCTTGGCTACGTGCCGGGCAACATCGTCGTGATCTCGAACCGAGCCAACCGTCTCAAATCAGACGCCAGCATCGAAGAGCTCCGCGCCATCGCGAGCTTCTACGCCACCTTCCAGAGGGGCGTCAGGGTGACTGGAGCGTCTCCGAAAGGAAACCCATGACCGCTTTCAAGAACCGCCTGATTGCCCTGTTCGTCGCCTTTGTGTTCCTGCCCTACGCCGCTGCCGCGAGCTTCGTGTTGGGGAGCTACGAGTTCTACAAGGATGAACTGCCGGCCTTCTTCGACTTCTTCAAGGACGCCTATCGGATCGTCTTCAAGGCGTTCCGCGACGGCGGCCGGGTCGATCTCTGATGCCGGGCTTCATTACCCTCTACGCCGTCAGGTCTGTCGAGGACCCGACCAAATGGCGTTCATTTGGTGAGAGCTACTCAGGCGGCGCGCCTTTTGAAGAGGCTCAGTTTTGGAGGAACCCTAAGTCCGCCGCGAAAGAGGCGCGATATCAGGAAGAGCGTCGAGCGTGGTCTGAAGAGCACGTCAGAGCCGGCAACCACAAGACAGCCGCGTACATGGGACGCTGTGAAGTCGTTCCTGTGCGTATCGAAGAGCCAGCGTGAGCCCCCTCAAGTGGTCCCGAGGGTTCCAGATCGGAGCCCTCATCGGAACCCTTCTCCTCGCCGCCCTTGCGGGCTGGTACTTCTTCATCCGCCCTGTTTCCCTTGCGACTGACGCCGCCCAAGCGCGCGGCAATCAGGTCGTGGCCGAGAGCCAAGCTGCGGCCGGAACGGACTCCCTCAAGATCACCGTGCAGACCCAGGACCGAGTCCGGGAAATCCGCACGATCACGGAGACCTCATCTCGTGACATCCTTTCTGCGCCGGGTGCGGCGGACCGCATTGACCCTGCTCTTCATGCCGCTGGCCTTCGGGCTCTCTGCCTGCGTGACGGCGTCGACGACGCTGTATGCGCAACCGTGCTTCACCCAGATGGCGGAGGCGTCGGGGCTGACCAAGAAGACCCCTCACGCTCCCCTCCCCAGGACTGACCGCGCTGGGGATTGGGTCGATTTCGCTAACAGAGAGAGCGGTCAAGTCGACGAAGCTAACGCCCGCGCTGACGGCCTCGTTGGTATCGGGCGCGCGTGTGATGCTCGCGAAGCTGAAGCAAAGAAGAAGCTCGAGCGCAAGCGCTTCCTGGGGGTCTTCTAATGAGCCGCGCCCTCGCGGTCGAGATCGCGTGGTGTGCCGAGTGCGGAGCCCCGATCTCCGACGGTGAGCACGTCGTGAACTGGGGGTCCTGCGCCGCTTGCTTCGACCTCCACCTCGGCGAGTATTGGCGGAGCCCCCGAGCCGTCGCTCTCCGAGCTGTCGAGGAGCAGGGGATCGGCGAATGAGTTACGATAACCAAACCTACGACAATCGGCCCGTCGGAACTGACCGCGTCGGAAACTGGATGCAGACCTACACGGGCAAGGCCTTCTGGCCTCTCGATCCGCGCCCCGAAGAGGTCGACATCGAGGACATCGCCCATTCGCTCTCAATGCAGGGGCGCTTCGCCGGCCACGCCGATCACTGGTACAGCATCGCGGAGCATAGTGTTTATGTCTCCCGGTTCGTGCCACCGGAGCATGCCCTCCAGGCTCTCCTCCACGACGCCTCAGAGGCCTACGTGGTGGACGTTCCGAGACCCGTGAAGCCCGCCCTGACGAACTATCGAGAGATCGAGGATCGCGTCTGGGGCGCCATCGCGCGTCGGTTTCAACTCCCTATCGAGCTCCATCCGTCCATCAAGCTGGCCGACAACGCCGTCTTGCTGGCGGAGCAGCGAGACCTCCTGAAGCCGCCGCCCATGCCGGGGCTGGTCCCCGGTGAGCCCGCTCCTGGTCTCCGGATCGCCGCCGTCGCGCAGCCGAAGGCGAAGAAGTGGTTCCTGGACCGCTTCCACGAACTCACTGAGGAGCGACACCTTGCAGCCTGACCAACTCCGTCGTGCCTACCACTCGCTGACCCGAGTCGACGAGATCGGGTCGTGGAGTCCAGACCCGAGCCGGCCGGTTTACCTGACGCTATCCGGGACAGACCCGGAAGGTCCCGTGAAGGACACGGGCCGGTTGTTCCTGCGCCTGACCGCGGAGGAGCAGGACCTCGTCGTCCACACGCTTCTCGCGTTTCACGAAGGCCGCCTGGCGCAACTCGGGGTTACCTGGGAGGAGCCGTCGGCGTGACCCGAACGCTCCTGGTTGACGCCGATCTCCTGTCCTACCGATCCTCCGCGGCAACGCAGAAGGGATACAAGTGGGACGGCGAGACGGTGTCGGTCTCGGCGGACTTCGAGGCCGCCAAGCGCTACGCTGAGGACGAGCTCAACCGGCTCATCGACCGGCTCCAGCCTGACGAGATGATCGTGTGCCTATCGGACGACCTGACGTCGTTCCGGAAGGACCGCATCGACCGGACCTACAAGTCCGCCCGCGCGTCCACCGAGCGCCCGGTCTACCTCTACGACGTCAAGGACTGGCTCCGGTCGGAATACATCGTCGAGGAGCGCACCGCGCTCGAGGCGGACGACGTCATGGGGATCATCGCAACGGACCCTTCGCGGACCGATGAGAGGATCATCGTGTCGGCCGACAAGGACATGATGACGGTCCCCGGCTTGCTCTACCGCCCACAGGGCCAGGTCGACGAGAAGGGGCGCCCGCTGAAGAAGCCGCGCATCCTGGACATTTCCGAGATCGAGGCGATCCGGTTCCACTTCTGGCAGACCATCGTCGGCGACACGACCGACGGCTATCCTGGCGCACCCGGCGTCGGCAAGCTGAGCCCCTACGCTCAGGACGTGCTCGAGGCGGAGACCGAGGAGGAGGCCTGGGAGGAGGTCCTGATGGCCTTCGCCCATGTCGGCCGCGACGAAGACGCTGCGATCCGTCAGGCCCGCCTCGCGCGCATCCTCCAATACCGGGACTATGACGGCCGGAGCCCGCTCCTCTGGCTTCCGCCCGCCTACGATCCCGAAGACGTTAATTAGGGGACGCCTAGAGGAGACGTAGAAGCTCCTCATAGCCTCCTATTGGCAAGCCCTCCTCGCCCTCGCCCAGCAACACCCAGTAGCAGCCGTCTGTACGGTGAAGCGCGGGGTCAACTTGCGTGGGGCGGGGGCTTTTTTCCTTGAGAGGCCGAGTGACCGCTTTCCCGAACTCCGTCGACGATCTCCTTGACGAGCTGGATCGACGTTTCCCCGAGCCCGCCATCGGGCCTGACACAACGATGGACCAAATCAAGTACGGCGCCGGTCAACGGTCCGTCGTGCAATTCCTGAAGCAATGGCGAGCGCGGCCCTACGAGGAGCCGCCGAGCGCCCGACGAGGAGCCGGCCGCCGTGTGCGTCGTGAAGACCCCTAAAATCCAAACGCCGACCGACAGCAACAAGCCGCTGCCGGTGCTACGGAACCCCCTTCTGGACGGCCTCGACCAGTCCATCCGCTCGACCCGCATGGGCCGCTCCTCACTGAGGATCGACCGCGGCGGCGACGAGACGAACACCCGGTCAGGCATCCGCATCCCGATCATGGGAAACTGAGGTAGCCCTTGGCGACCGCAGCGCAGACGTACAACCGCCTCAGCAAGGCCCGCAACACGGTCCTGACATCGTCTCGAGAAGCGGCGCGCGTCACCATCCCCGGACTGATCCCTGAAGAGGGCAGTTCGGACCCGCACGACGTCACGGAGCAGCCCTACACCTCCGTCGGCGCACGCGGCGTGAATAATATCTCGGCCAAGCTCTTGGTCACCATGTTCCCTCCGGAGCGCACCTTCTTCCGCCTCGACGTCGATCAAGACACGGCGGAAGAGATGGGTTCCAAGATCGGGGACGTCCAGGCGGCGCTCGCCGGCATCTCCCGAAAGGCGATGGTCCTAGCGGAGCTTTCCCGCTCCCGCACTATCTGGATGGAGGTCTTCCGGCACCTTGTGGTGGCCGGGAACGTCCTCGTCTATCACCCCGACGACGGGACCCGGATGCGTATGTGGCGTCTGGACCAGTACGTGGTCCGCCGCAACGCCCAGGGCGACATGATCGAGGCGGTGATCCGCGAGGAAGTCTACCCCTCCGAGCTTGAGGAGGCCATTCGGGCCGCCGTCGAGATCGAAATTGAGGAAGACGAAGACCCCTCGAAGGCATCCGCGAAGGAAGAGAGGAAGGTCCCCCTCTACACGTACATCCGCCGGGTCAAGGATCAGGTGGAGCACTGGGAGGAGATCAACGACATCGAGGTACCCGGCTCGCGCGGGTCCGTCAAAGTCGACGACGCTGGCTGGCAAGCCCTTCGGTGGCAGGCCGTCCCCGGCTCCGACTACGGTCGGTCCTATGTGACCGAGTACGCAGGCGACCTCCTGACCCTCGAGGACGCCTCGCAGGCTATCCTGAAGTTCGGAGCCGAAGCCGCCCGCATCCTCCGCATCGTCGATCCGAACTCGGGCATCGACGTAGAGGAGCTTGCGACGGCCGAGTCCGGCGACGTGCTCACCGGGTTCGCGGATCGGATCAAGACGCTCCAGCTCGACAAGTCGATGGATTTCGACGTGCTCTGGAGTATCGCCCAGTCCATCGAGCGGCGGCTGAGCCAGGCCTTCCTCCTGACGACGAACGCCATCCGCGATGCGGAGCGCGTAACGGCTGAGGAAATCCGGGCCATCGCCTCGGAACTCGAAGACGCGCTGGGAGGAACCTATACCGTCCTCTCGTCGGAAGTGCAGCGGCCATACGCCCAGCGGCTCCTCTACATCCTGAGCCGCCAGAAGAAGGCCCCGAAGCTCCCGCCGAGCGTCACGCCGGTTATCGTCACCGGGTTCAACGCCCTCGGGCAGAACCACGAGACGGCGGCTCTACGCGACTGGCTGCGCGATCTCCGGGAGACTCTCCCGGAGAGGCCGCGCTGGACTTCCTCGACAAGCCTGAGATCGCCAAGCGTCTTGGCACCGGCAGAGGCGTGCAAGCCGTCGAGACCCTCATCAAATCCCCCGAGGCCATGGAGGCGGATCAGACGAACGCCGCCGCTGGGGACATCGCCACCGCCGTCGCCCCGCAAGTGGCGAAGGGGGCGATGGACGCAATGGCCGCTCAATAGGAGACTGAATGTCGAAACCAAATCGGGCCGCTTCGACGGCCCCTCAGCCTGAGCCGGTCGTAGAGCCGGTCGTGACCGAGCCGGAGCAGCCGAAGATCGAGGTCGAGACGGCCATCGAGGCGGTCGAGCCGGAAGTGTCGGTCGACACGAACATCAAGCTCATCGACAACACCGATCTCCCGCCCGCGGAGGCCCCCAAGGCTGACCGCGAAGAGAGCTTCAAGCTTGACGGCGGGATCGTACACACGGTTCGGTATTGATCGCCATGGAGGGCAAAGAGGATCAGATCGAGCTGTCGGAAGAGACCCAGCGTCTCGCCGAACTCGGCCGTAACGGCACCACGCCGGACACCGCTCCGGAAACCGACAAGCCTACCCGCCCCGACAACGTCCCGGAGAAGTTCTGGGACGCCGAGAAGGGCGAGGTGAACCAGGAGGCGCTCCTCAAGAGCTACCTCGAGCTCGAGAAGGGCCGAGGCAAGCCCGAGGGCGATCCTCCCGCTGACGACGCCAACGCGGTGGACCCCGACGGTGATCCGGACGGTGATCCGGACGCCGATACCGGCGAGAAGCAGGACCCGCCCAACGAGGCCCTGACGTCGGCCATCGCGGCCGCTCAGGAGGCCTACGCCACCGCAGGCGGCGACCTTCCGCAGGAGCACAAGGACGCGCTGGTCGCGGCCGGCATCCCTGCCGAGGCCCTCGAGACCTACATCGCGGGCGTCAAGGCGACGGAGCGGGCTCTTGAAGCCTCCGCTCACGAAGCCGCCGGGAGTCCTGAAGCGTTCGCTGAGGCGACCGCGTGGGCGGCCGAGAACTGGTCTCCGGAGGAGATCGCCGCGTTCAACGCCTCGGTCGGTAATCCGGCGCTCGTGAAGACCACCGTGAAGGGCCTCATGGCTTCCTTCAAGGAGGCCAATCCGGGCGAAGGCAGGCTCACGAACATCAATAACGGCCCCGTCACCGGGGAAGTCTACACGGACAAGAGCGAGTTCTTGAAGGACCTCGCCGCGGCTGACGCGGCTGGTGACAAGGCCGCCCGCATCAAGGCCGTGCAGAAGCTCGAACGGTCGAAGAAGGCCGGCACCGTCAAGGAGATCACTCCGCGGTCCGGCCCCTTCCGCCGATGACGCGATGGTCCTGGTCGGCGCGCGGATAGATACCGCAGCGCACTGATCGGGACGGGGACAGTTGGCCCGCCCCTCACTCGCCCAACAACCCTCAAGCGGACGCGCTCAGGGGGACGCCCGTGGAACTCGGGCTATTCCTGCCCGGAGAGACGCCCCTGACGGGGCCAAACAGCAGAGCGGATAGTGGTCGAGCGCGAAAGCGCAGAGGACGCTCCTCGGAAGGCCGCTGTCTCTCCGGATTATACCCAAGCTGCCAAAAGATAATCCGAAGCGGGGGCCGGCTGCGGCCGACAACCCCACTCACGCGCGGACCTTGAGGAACAACGGGACCCAAGAAACCCAACCTCAACAAAGCACGAAAGTAACATGGCAAATAGCAATCCGTCGCGTCCGGCCCTTCGCCAGGGCGGTAGCGACGTTACCGAGCTGATGCTCGATGTCCGCGGCGGCGAGGTCCTGACGGCCTACAACGCTACCACGGTCATGGACTCGCGTCACAAGACGCAGCAGCTCTCCGGCGCCAAGTCGGTCAAGTTCCCCGCCTTCTGGAACGCAAGCGCAGAATACCACGTCCCCGGCGTGGAGATCACTGGCGGCCAGATCGCCTCGCAGGACGTGACCGTCACGCCCGACGACAAGCTGATCTCCTCGGTCTTCGTGTCGGACGTGGATGAGGAGCTCTTCGACGTCAACGTCCGGTCGCCCTACACTGAGGCCATCGGCCGCGAACTGGCCGAACACTCGGACGCGAACATCATGCGTGCGGTCATCCTGGCCTCGCGCGGCGGCGCTCTCTTCACGGGCGACAGCGGCGGCTCGAGCCTGACCTCGGCCGGCTTCGCGACCACCGCAACGACCCTCTTCGACGGCTTCAGCCAGGCGAAGGAGGCGATGGATACCAAGCGCGTCCCGGTGGACACGCAGAAGGTCTACGGCCTCCTGCTCCCGGCGCAGTGGTATCTGCTCGCCCGGTCGGACCGGAACCTCAACCGTGACTACAACGGCGGCGCGGCTTCGATCCAGAAGCACACGCTGAGCACCATCGACGACATCGAAATCCTGAAGTCGAACGTCGCCTCGCGCGTCTTCGGCGTCAACGACAGCTCGAACACCGCGATCCCCTCGTACTATCGCGCTGACTTCACGAACACTCGTGGCATCGTGTGGACCGAGTTCGCGGCGGCTTCGGCAGTCGTGCAGGACCTCGGCTTCCAGATGGTCGATCAGCCCGAGAAGCAGGGCATCCTGATGATCGGTCGCCAGATGCGCGGCACGCGCGCTCTGCGCAACAAGTGCGCGGTCGAACTGAAGATCGCTTAACTCGCACACCTAAAGGGGTCGGGCCTTTGGGCTCGGCCCCTTTTTTCGTCATTACGTAGGCCGAATTTTGGATTGTCAAGACGTTGAAGGGCCTATCCATTCGTGGCCCGACCATTGCCGGCGGGCGTATTACCGAGACGCGACCCGCCGCTATCGGGCGCGACACCCGACACGCGCGAAAGAGAGCGATCTCCGAAACCGCTACGGCCTAAGTCTGACGGATTTCCACGACTTGCTAGAAGCTCAAGGCGGCGTCTGCGCGATTTGTAGCGAACCAGAGCAGGTTAAAGACGGCCGATCTTTGGCTGTCGATCACGACCACTCGACGGGGGAAGTGCGCGGCCTTCTCTGTCAGAAATGCAACACCGGTCTCGGCAAGTTTCGAGACAGCCCGGACCTCCTTCGAGAGGCCATCAAATATCTGGAAGGTACTCGCTGATGGCGCTGCTCGCTCCCATGAGTGAACTCGAGGCGGTCAACCGGATGCTTAAGAGCATCGGTCAGGCCCCCGTGAACACCCTCGAGGTCACCGGTATCGGTGACGTCAACAAGGCCCGACAGGACCTTGAGGAAACCTCGCGCGACGTCCAGACGGCCGGCTGGAGCTGGAACACGGACGACGCCTATCCCCTTTCTCCGGACGCCAATGGGTACATCCTGATCCCCAACGGCGTCCTCGACGTGGACGCAGCGGACCCTACGGTCAACGTCGCGCAACGTCGCAATCCCCAGAACGGCTCCATGTGCCTCTGGGACCTCGACAACCGGACCTTCACGTTCACTTCCCCGGTGGACTGTAAGATCATCTGGGGCATCGCCTTCAACGATCTCCCGCAGATTGCCCGCACGTACATCTCGACGGCCGCAGCGCGGCGCTTCCAGGCTCGCGTGGTCTCCTCGACGGTCCTCGACCGATACAATGAGACTGACGAAGAGCGGGCCTGGTTTCTGCTCCAGCGCGGCGAGCGCCGGACGCGAGACACGAACGTCTTCCGCGCGAACGCTGGAGTTCGCCGTTTCTACAGCCGTCGGAGGTTCTGACCTCCAGACTGGAGGCATAGTTGGCGCTCACCACGCGCACTCTGCCGGCGATCAACAATGGCGTCTCCCGCCAGCCGGCCATTCTCCGCTCTCCCGATCAAACCGAGGATGAGCTCAATACCTGGGGCGAGATCGCTAGTGGCGTCGCCCGCCGCCCCCCCTACCCGCCTAGTCGCGGAGATCGTATCGGCGGACCTCGACGGTGCCTTCATCCACCATATCAATCGTGACGTGAATGAGCGCTATCTCGTGATCGTGAACCAAGACCTCATCAAGGTCTTCGACCACGAGACGGGCGAGGAGCAGACTGTGACAGCCCCAGGCGGGCTTGATTACCTCAGCTCCCCCGGCTCCTCGTACCGCGCGATCACCGTGGCGGACTACACCTTCATCGTGAACGCGGACGTCGTCTGCGCCTTAGATGAGGTTGAAGCCGATCAGACCCCGCAGCCGGACTACTACGTCTGGCCGGGCGGTAACTCGCCGCGGGACTACGGCGTATTCCTTGGTGACCCGTCACAGGCGCCTATCGGTGGTGGGGCGTACCAGTATGGCCCGAACCCGACCGCAGGTGCCCTGACGGGAACCGTGCAGAAGTTCGAGGACCTCCCTGAGAGCCCCGCCGATGGCGAAATCTACAGGATTGCCGGCTCCGCGGAGACTGGCTTTGTCTCATACTACGTGGTCCGTAACGGGAGCGTCTGGGACGAAACTGTATCCCCTGGACTTCCCAACGCGATCTCCGCTGCGACGATGCCTCACGCCCTTGTGAGGCAGTCGGACGGGAGCTTCGTGTTCGCGCCCTTCTCCTGGAAGCCGCGCCGCGTGGGCGATCTCGTGACCAACCCAGCCCCTCCGTTCGTGAACCGCCGCCTGCGCGACGTGTTCTTCTATAAGAACCGGCTGGGCTTCCTGGTCGACGAGAGCGTCGTATTCTCGGTAGCGGGCGACTATGGTGACTTCTGGCGCCGGACGGTTCTCGATTATATCGAGAGCGACCCCCTGTCGGTTTCCGCAACGACCACCGACGTGGCCTTGCTCGACTATGCGGTCCCTTTCAACGACGGGATCATGCTCTTCAGCGCTCAGCGCCAGTTCTCCCTATCGAATGGCGAGTCCGGGCTGTCAGCCGCGAGCATCGAGATTAACCCGGTGACCTCGTTCGTGACTTCTCCGGGTGTCCGGCCGGTCCCCCTCGGGAACCAAGTGTATTTCGCATCGGACTCCGGCGGCTACGTCGCGGTCCAGGAATACAGCCGCCTCGACGGGTCCGACGCGACCGACGCAGCGGACATCACGGCGCACGTAACGGGCCTCATCAAGACCGGCGTGTCACGCCTGATCCCGATACCCGACCTCAACGCGGTGGTGGTTCTGCGGGCGAACGCGGAGGACAGCAACAAGGCCTTCGTCTACCAGTTCTTCTGGGACGGCGAGCGTAAAATCCTGTCCGCTTGGCGGCCGTGGGACTTCGGGAACGGCGAGGTCGTCTCCGGGGTCTTCCTCGACGGCGAGCTTCACCTCCTGATTAAGCGTGACGGCTCTTTCTTCCTCGAGAAGATCGACCTCCGTCCGGAGGCGAAGACGCCGGACCAGCAGCATCTCATCTATCTCGACCGACAACTGTCGATTGAGGGGGAATACGACGCTGAGGAAGGAACAACCACGTTCACCCTGCCGTATGAGCCCAATCCGGATACCTTCAGGCTCGTTCGAGGGGCCGGGGCTACTCATCCGGAGTCCTTGATCCCGGTCGGCGGATACACTTTCGATGGCCTGACGGTCACCGTGCCGGGCAACGAAAGTAGCCACACCGCCACCGTCGGTGAGGTCTATGAGACCCGCTTGGTCTTCAGCCGTCAGTTCCCTCTGGACTACCAGGGGCGTCCATTGACGACCGGTCGTCTCCAGCTCCACACCTTCACGGTCTTCCACTCTGACACCGCCTACTTCGAGGCCAAAATCCAGCCCTACGGGCGGGACGCGGTCGCCGCCGGGGACCTGACCCAGACTGTCGTGTTTAATGGCCGAGTGATCGGCTCGAACACGTACCGACTAGGCAGTCTGCCCTACCGGACCGCCTCGTTCACCTTCCCGGTGGCCGGCGATGCCTCGCTGGTCTACGTCGCACTGACCAACTCGAGTCCCTACGCCTCGATCTGGGTCGCGGCTGAGTGGGAAGGCCTCTTCTTCTCGCGAGCCTTCGGTTGAGGGCCCGGACAGTAGAGACTTCAACGATCCCCTACGACACTCTCATGGACGCCTTGACCTACATCGGTGAGAACCTCCGAAAGGAGGACCTCGACGAGGTCAAGGCGTCCACCGAGGGTGACCCTGTGGAGACCCTGAAGGCGAGCTGGGCGGCCTCGGATCGGTCCTGGTTGATCCTCGACCGCACCGGCCTCCCTATCGGCGCCTTCGGTGTCGCCCCGGCTCCTACGCCGGGTGTCGGCATAGTGTGGCTCCTCGGGACCTCGGGGATCGAGCGGGAGTGGATCGCCGTCGCGCGGCAGACACGCCGCCATCTCGAATACATGCATGAGGACTTCCCGGTCCTCTGGAACTTCATCGACGCCCGAAACGAGCTAAGCCTTCAATGGCTCCTTCGCTCGGGCTTCCACCTAATCGACGCAGACGCGGCCTATGGCGCGGAGCGCCGGCTCTTCTTTGAGTTTGCGAGGACCGTCTAGTGTGTAACCCTATCGCTCTTGCGGCCATCGCCGTCGCCGGCACCGCGGTCTCGACCGTAGGTCAAATTCAGGCAGCCAATGCCCAAGCCGGTGCCATTAATTCCCAACTAGCCGTGCGCGAGAAGGAAATTGACCGGGCCGCCACGGCCGAGATCAATGACCGTCTCCGCGAGGCCCGCCGAGAGCAGGGCCGTATCATGGTTGCAGCCGGAGAAGCCGGCCTAAACCTTGAGAGTGGCGGGATCGAGGCTCTCCTTATCGACAGCGCGCAGCAAGCTGGCTTGTCAAACTCCCGCTCCTTGGCGAACCGGGAAAGCCGGAAGGACGCCGCACGGACTGAAGCGCAAGCGCGGATGTCATCGCGACCGACCGCTTTAGGCGCGGGGCTCCAAATCGCCCTCTCGGGCGGCAGCGCCTACGCGGGCGCCTCGAAGAAGACCTAACCTCAAGGAGCCCTGATGGCAGACTTGGCGAAGACCCGGACGCCGACTGAAGCTCGGCGCCGAGGAACCTCAAATCGCGACTATACCCTCCCGTCGCGGCGCGACACCGATGCGCCTCGACTGGAGATCAACGCCCCCATCGTCCGTCCCTCAGGCCCGGCCGAGAGCGCTGAAATCCTCGCCCGCACGCTAGGGCTGGCCACTGATGTTGCCGCCGCCATCGGCGAGAACGCGATGGAGAAGACGGCCGCCAAGCGCGCCGGCATGGGTACTCTAGATGGAGCCCGCGGGGCTCCCGATGAGGCCCTCTTCGCCAAGTCGAATGCGTACCGTGAGGCCTTCCAACTGGAGGGAGCCAAGCGAGGCGCATTCCAACTCGATCTCGACGTGACGAAGCTGATCGAAGATCGGCTGGCGGACGAGGACGATCCGGCCACGCTGGACGACATTCAGGGCATCATCGACAACGCCTTCGGGTCCTTCGCGACCGATGACGAGGGAAAGCCTCGAGACTTCGGGAACCCCAAAGCCTCCTTGGCGGTGGCCCAGCAGCTCAACGCCACGCGAACTCGGCTGATGGGTGCTGCCTACGAAGCGATCCGCGAACGGACGAACTCCGAGGCGGTCGGCCGAGTGGCCTTCAACGTCCTTCAGGAGCTCGAGCAGGGGCCGATTGCGGCCATTCCTGGAGCTCCGCCAACACTTGCGAACCTTACCCCCAAGGCGGCCGCTGTGTCCCCGGTGAAGGCGCCTACTGGCCGCTTACCGGTCCAAGGGCGGCTCACCAGCGGCTTCGGGAGCCGACGCGCACCAACCGCTGGTGCCTCCACGAACCACAACGGCATCGACATCGCGGCTCCGATAGGGGCCTCCGTCGAGGCCCCGGCGTCCGGCAAGGTCATCCGTGTTGGCAAAGACAAGAACTCTGGCAACTTCGTCGTCATCGAGCACCCCGGCGGGGTGCAGACCTCCTACAGTCACCTGAGTTCCGTAGGGGTCAAGAAGGGCGACACGGTCGAGGCCGGCTCGAGTTTCGCGAAGGTCGGCAAAACCGGCACCGCAACCGGGCCGAACCTCCACTATGTGGTTCGCGTCGACGGGAAAGCTGTCGATCCGGAGAGCTTCCGCTTTCCCGAGACAGCCACCGAAGCGACGGCCGATCCGAACCTCCAGCCCGCGCAGGCGAACGCTGAAGTCGCTGCCGCTCCCGCGCCCCTCGACTTCGAGGCGGCGATGGCCCGCGTTCCGGACACTGTCCCTCGCGGTGTGGCCAAGAAGGCCCTCCTCTCAGCGTTCCTCTCAGGAGCCGAAGAGAAGAAGCGCCCCGAGTGGTTGGACGCACTCGGGCGCTCCACCCGCAAGGATGGCTCGCCCTCATTCTCCCCTGAAGAGATCGCCACGATCCGCGGGGAGCGTGACCGGATCAAGGAGAACATGCGGGTCGAGGCGCGGCGCATCCGAACGGAGCGCTACGAGGCGAACGAAGAAATCCTGATGTCGGAGATGGCGCAAGGGCGGACGCCCAGCATCGCCACGATCCGCGAATGGGAAACCCGTGACGATATCTCGGGCCGCTTCGCTTCTGCGCTGGTCGACAGCATCGAGTCCGACGCCCGTCAGGAAGCCCGCATGGCAACCGCTGAAGCCCGTGAGGCCGAACGCTCGGCAGATGCCGACCTCGACTTCGAGGCGGGCGCTGAGGCCGACATGCGGCGCACTGGCGTTCTCCGCGGCGCGACCCATGAGGACGACGTCCGGCGCTTCGAGCGCGGCGAGTTAGGCTCCGGCCGGCGAGCTGTGGCTCGGTTCAAGATGCTGCGTGCTGCCGCCCGTCAGGGCGAGCAGGCCCGCCTCTCGGACCCTGAAGTCGCCAAGCACGCCGAGTATATCGACCACTACTACAAGCCGCCGACCCTCAAGGGGACGAGCGTCCAGCGGGCTCTTCAAGGAGCCGGTCCGGACCCCGTCGATCCCCGGCCGGCAATGCTCGCGGAATACAAGAAGCTCATCAAGAGCGGCGAGGACCCTCAGTCCGCGTACATCGCAGCAATCGCGAAGCACGGCCCCAACGACGAACGTCGGAAGAAGGCTCAGCAGCGCCGCCTCCAGGAGCTCAGGGCTCGCCAGGGAGGCCGCTAAGACCCCCCTCAAGGAGACTGAATGTCCCTCACAAAGGCTGAACTCGACGAGCTGCGCCGCCTGGAGCGGGAGCTTCGGGACGAGGACGACAAGGAGCAGGGCGGGAAGCATCTCGATAAGGCCGCCGCCGCGCGGCCTACGCGGCCTCCAAAGCCCCGCCCCTTCTCGATCTACCGCGTCACCGTCGGTGGTCTCCGAGACGCCGCACAGGGTCTCATCGATACCGTAGGGGACCTTGCCGGCTACACCGCGCGCCGTGACGTCCAGCTCGGGCAGTTCTCGCAGAACCCGCTGACCGGTCTCCCCGGCGGCGGGGTCGTGGGCTCCGCCCTGGACCTCGTCAAGCGCACGCGGCCCGGAGGCGCCATCGCGGGCGCCGTCAGCTCCACCTTCGCCCCCGGTTCGGCCGGCCGCAAGGCTACCACGCTGCCGACGCTCGAAGGCGAGGAAAACGCCGGGGTCGCCGAGCGCGTCCTCCGCGGCCTGACCTCTTACGCCATCCCCTTCACCGGCTACGCCAAGGCCGTCGGGATCGCTCGTGGGGCCACCTGGCTCGGCCGGGCGGGCCGAGGTATGCTTGCCGGCGCCGCTGTCGATTTCACCCAGTCCGATCCGGTCTCCGGCAACATCGCCAACGCGCTCCGCGACGGCTTCGGGCTGAAGTCGGACGTCCTAGACGCGCTCGCAGCGGAAGACGATGACGACGCCCTCGAGACGCGCTTCCGCGCGGCCGCCGTGGGCGCCCCTATCGGCCTCCTCGGCGATGCGGCCTTCGAGGTCGGCTCCAAGGCGATCCGCGCCTACCGCGCCTGGAAGGGTACGGCTGATGAAGCGGCCGCCACGGTCGCCGCTCTGAAGAAGGATGTCAAGCTCGACCCGAAGGCGCGCAACCTTCCCACCGTCGCCAACGACAACGTCTCGCGCGGTGCGAACGACAACGCAGCCGGCGCTGCGGATGCCGAGTTCTCGGACATCCCCAAGGGCGCCTACGATCCCTCCAAGGACGCCAAGGCGGCCCCGAACGTCACCGACTTCGAGGACGTGCTCGACTACCTGAAGCGGAAGTCGGGTGACCTCGAGGTCGACGAAGCGACTGCCGCACGGTTCGCTGAGAACCTCCTGTTCGGCGACCCCGAGAACGCCCTCGCCAAGATCGGCATTGATCCGGCGAAGCTCGACTTCTCCAAGTTCGACGATCCCGACATGCTCGGCCGTCTCCAGAAGGGGATGGCGGAGCTGTACGAGACTTACGCCTCCAAGCTGGGCCGCTCGAACCTCCGCATCACGGAAGCCGCAACGGCCTCCGCAGCGCGCTCTCTGGCCTCCACCGCGGATGTCCTGAAGTCCGTCCACGGCTCCACGTCGAACCTCGCTGAGGAGCTGATGGGTGCCCGGATGTTCGTCGGCGCACACGCTCACAAGCTGCTCGCGCTGGCCGACGAGGCCGCGACTGAGATCGTGAGTGGCGGCGCCGGGGCCAAGTGGGCCGAGTTCCTCGAAGCCTTCCACCGGCACGCCTATTACCTGGGCGCCCTGCGCGGTGCCGGGTCGGAGGTCGGTCGGGCGCTGCGCTCCCTTCAGACGCTCGCCAAGGTCAGCAAGCCGAAGGCGGCCAAGACGGTCACTGATGCCCTGGAGACAGAGGCAGTCAGTACCGGCCGCGCTGTGTCCGAGAACCGCGTCGTCCAAGGGGCCTCCGAGTTCGCTGAGCGGCTCGTGACGGATGCCGAAAAGCTGGAAGCCCTGGCACGCCTCACTTCCCTCGGCGGCGACGTCGGGGAGCTCTCGCGGCACGTCCGTCGGGAGAACATGAGCGTCCTGAGGAGGCTTGACGGAGCCCTTAAGGAAACCGTCGGGAACCTCTTCTCGTCCGCCACGGCGATCTACAACGTCGCCTCCGGCGCTACCATGCTGGGATCGCGCATCCTGGAACGGACGATGTCGATGATGGCCCGACTGGCCCTCGCCCCTCTGGGCGGGAAGGCGGCCGGCGCCCAGGCTCGGCTGGCAGTAATGGATGCGTGGGCCTATTCCCACGGGCTGGTTTCCAGCTTCGGCGAGGCCTTCGCGAACACGATCCGCGTCCTGGAGAAGGAGGGCGGCTCCGAGCTGTCCCTCAACCTGGACACGCTGGGTCTCCACAAGCTCGCCATGAAGGCCGCTGACCGCTCCAACCGGGCGGCCGGTGAGATCATCGACGGCTCCTTCGAGCGCGCCGACGTGAAGAGCTATCGCAACCTCGCGATCCTCCCCTCGGAGTGGCGCGCGATGCAGCAGATGGCCCGCGAAATGCCGGGCCCAGAGTTCCTCCAAGAAGGCCTTGCCGCGTTCGCGCGGGTGATCGCCGGGTCGACCAACGTGGTCGGTTCGCTGTCGCGTCTCGGGACGATCCTGTTCATCAACCTCCCTGACCAGTTCATCGGGACCCTTGCGGCCCGTGCCGGCGCCTACAGCCACGCGGTGCGAACCGCGGCGAGCGAGGCGGCGGAGCTGGGCCTGGAGGGGCCAAGCCTGAGCCAGTACCTCAAGGCCCGAACGATCCAGCTCGCCGATCACTCAGCCGGTTGGTCGGACGATGGCTTCGAGGCCGGAGTTCGGGAAGCGGTCGGCGCGGCCGGCGAAGCTGAAGCTCGGGAAGTCCTGTTCCAGGACGAGCTGGAGCTCATCATCACGCAGAAGATGAACGACGGGTTGGGGGCGACCCCGCTGCTCCACCTTGTGGTGCCGTTCATCAAGACCCCGCTCCGCATCTTGGAGCGGACCGCCATCGACTACACCCCCTGGGCCTCCTCAAGGACCGCATCAGGAAGGCCATCGTGGCCGGCGGGCCAGAACGGGATGAGGCGCTCGCGCGCATCTCGATGGGCCTGATCGCGATGTCGACGGCGTTCGCTCTGGCGGACGACCGGACCATCGTGGGCAACGACGGCGGCTACACGAGCTCCGCCCGGACGGGCCGCCCCAGCTACTCGCTGCGGGTCGGCGACGACGTCTACGAGTTCAGCCGCATCGATCCTCTCGGCACCTTGCTGGGGATCGGCGCGGATCTCCGAGACTACTTCCGGACCATCGAAGGGGACCCCGATGCCCCCGAGATGATGGGGCAGCTCATCGAGGCCACCTTGTGGTCCCTGACGGCGAACATGCTGTCGAAGACCTGGCTGACCTCGCTGCGGAACCTCACGGACCTCGCAGGGGCCACCTCGGACGAGGACTTCTCGTCTCGTGTGGATCGCTTCATCCAAGGCTTCGCGACCCGCTTCGTTCCCGCGTCCGGCGTTCAGCGCCAGGCGGAGAAGTGGGGCGACGAGGCGATGCGTCAGGCGATGACCTTCAACGATCAGTTGATGAAGGCCTCGCTCGGCGCCTCGACGCTGCCGGTCCGCCGGGACCCGCTCCTGGGCCGCCCGGTCCCCCTCGAGGGCCTCGACCGACTGGTCGGGCTCCGCGCTGGGGTCGGGTCCAACGAGGACGCCGATCCGTTGGCGGCCGAACTCGAGCGCCTCTCCTTCAAGGTCCCCGGCTCTCGGCGGACCGTCGAGGGAGTGAAGCTCACAGCGGCTCAATACAGCCGGCTCCTCGAGCTGAAAGGTCAGGTCGTTCGCAACGCGCGGACCGGACTGACGCTGGAGGAAACCCTCCAGACCCTGATTGAACTCCCTGAGTATGCCGAGATGGCTGACGCCGCGCGCGTCGAAGCGATCCGGAAGGAGATGGAGGGCTTCAGCCGCTTGGCCACAGACGCCCTCCTCCAGGAGGATAAGGGGTTCGCCTACAAGGCCCTCCGGCAGGAGGTCTTTGAGGCCGGCGAGCTCCGCGGGGCAACCCGTGAACAGAACGAGAGCGAGGCCCAGCGCCTTGCCCAACAGCTTGGTCTCCAACCGAGCGAGTAACGAAAGAACCATAGAACATGGCAAACGTCACTTCCTACCGCAACGACACCATCCCTCAGCTCAGCCGTGGCCTCAGTGTCATCAGCAAGAGCGTCACCCTCGCCGCCGACGCGGCGGACAACGCCGACACCATCGAAATCTTCACGGTTCCTGTAGGTGAGAACTTCCGCCTCTTCGACGCCTCGCTGAAGGTCGGCGGGACCCTCGGCGCAAGCTGCACGGTCCAGCTCCGCGCGAACCGCGGCGGAACCCGAACGGTCCTTACGGCGGCCACGACGGCCGGCGGAGCCAGCAAGGTTACCGGCGCCGCGCAGACGACCGTCCCCTTCGACCTGGCCAGCGGCGACATCATCGAACTCTTGGTTGGCGGTGCCGACATCGCCGCCTCGGCGGCCGTCGAAGTCGACCTCAAGGTCAGCCGCCGCTGATCGCTTCCGAGGCCGGGCGAGTTCCCGGCCTCACCCCCTACTTCTGAAGGAACCCAATGGCGACCCAAGTGGTCTACGTGGGTGACGGCTCGACCGTCACCTACTCGATCCCGTTCGACTATAAGTCGAGCACCACCGATCTGAACGCGACGGTCGACGGCGAAGCGACCGAGTTCTCCCTCGACAACCCCTCGACCCTTAGGTTCGCAGCCGCTCCTGACACCGGAGCGCGTATCAAAATCTTCCGCTCCACCCCGTTCGAAGATCGTGAGGTCGAATTCGCCGATACCGCCGTTCTCGGCGCGTCCGATCTGAACGTCGACAGCGATCAAGTTTTTCGCAAGGTTCAGGAGATTGCTGACGACGCGGCGGCGATCACTGCTCGGGCGGTCAGGACTCCGGAAGGTGAGTCGATTGCCGCACTGCCAAGCGCCTCAACACGGGCTGATAGTCTAGCGTCGTATGACACTGACGGGAACCCCTCTGCGCTTAGCGTGGCGGCCGCGCGGACTCTCTTTAAGGGCGAGCCCGGCGCAGCAGGCAACGTCGCCGCCGATCTGACCCAGCTCAAGGCGGCGGCGATTGCCAACGTCACGATGATCTATGACGGGGCGACCTTCAATTGGACCCCCGGTGATTTCACCGGAGACGATGACGACATCAACATCATCGAAAGCGACAACGAGCCATTGAGTGGGGGCGCATGGGTACGTCAGGGGGCGCAGTCGGTCACGTTCCAACAGGCGGCGACGGGTTCCCAGATTATCGATCTCAACCACAAGGTTGCGGAACAAATTAGCCTCCTTGACGTGCTCACACCAGCCGAGCGGGCCGACGTGATGTCTGGAACGAACTCCATAGACATCACCGCAAAGTTCAAAGCCCTGCTTGAATGGGTAGAAGCCAACCGTCCTGGTGCTGAAATCGACGCGACTATGGTTCGCGGAACCTGGCACTGGTCGGTAAACCCATTTGCCGATCTCTACCGATGCCGGGCCAAACTTCGGCTTGGATCGGTTGTGATAACGAAGGACGTTAACACCAACGTCACTGGCGGCGGGCCAATCAAGCTCCCGTCGAACCTGTCCATCGAGGCGCAGCGGGTAACGATCCGCGCGTCAGCCAAGATCACCACGCTTTCGGAAAACACGGCGCCCGCGATTGGCGTCGTTCAGTCGCATGTCTGGCAAACCTATGTCACCGGCACCGCGGGGGCGTCGACGCTGACGGCACAGTTCGCGGGCGGCATCCAGCCCGGTGCGCGCTTGCTGATCCTGGCGCACGATGAAGACAGCTATATCGAGCACACGCTTGACGGTGCGTTAGGGACTGGCACCGGGGCAATCGCCTTCAACGAGACCGCCAGCACGACACTCGGGACGAGTAACCTCGTCTATCTGCTGATCGGAAGCGAGATCGTCGAGGTGTCTGCATCGGGTGGATCGTTCACGATGACGGGCCGGGGCATGTTCGGGACTGCTGCCGAAGCACACGCCGACAATGCTGTTGTAAAGGCGCTGGTTGGCGGCATCTACAATGTCGTCTCAAAGGATGGAACTACGATCACCATTGCCGAAACGCTGGCGCGTAGTTTCACCAACTCGGTCGGGTTTTTCGGCATGGTCGATACGTCACTGACCAATATCGACATTGATGGGACGTATGATCGCACGTCGGGGTGGGCGCAATTCGCCGCGCTGGCGCTGCCGATTGCAAAACGGTTCACGGTCACAGGCGCTCGCCTGTCTCGCGGATCACATGGCGGCGTGATTGCGTTCGGATCGACGGGCTGTTCGTTCGACTTCGACCTCATCAGCGGATGCGGGAAGCCGGCCGACAATCTGGGTTCGTCAATCTGGGTGTTCGGCCGGAACGACAATATCAGGATGAACATCCGTCGGATCGAGGATGGGTATATTGGCTGGGCCATCGACAACAAGAGTTACGGCATCAGCTATTTCGCGGCAGATGGTCCTAACCGAGCTTGCTGGCTGACCATCGGGCTTATCACGTCGCACGACGTGGAGGGGGAGCTAAGCGGCTCTACGAACTGCTCGGTTCAGACGGGCGTTGCCGAAACGGCGCGCGCGGTGATCGTCTATGACGGACAGCCGCAGACGACAGAGCCGGTCCCGACCGGGGGAATGCGTTCGTCACCAATGCGCGGATGAACGATGCGTTGCCTGAGGGGGCGTCGGTCAACGACAACCTCGTGTCGATCAATGGGCGGACGGGGCGACATATCAAGTTCACCCTGACGCTGGGCAGCGCAGTCTATGTGTCCCCGACGGCGAATGCTTCGCTCAATTTCACGCTGAACGGCGGGCGACCCGGCGACGATGTACGGGCGGTGCCGCTCGAGGCTCTGCCCGCGCCTGTCACGCTCACCGCGTTCATTCAGGCCGAAAACTCGGCAAAGATAGTGTTCGGATCGGCCGGTTCGGGTGAGTCGACCACAAACATCGACGCGGGGACGCAGTTCAACCTGACGGTCGAAGGCCCGTGGATTGCATGACGCACCGCCTCTCAAGGACTCCCTTAAATTGACCCACAACGAACCCGCAACTCTCCTGAGGGACATCCTCGGCTTCATCTCCGGACTCGTGCCGGGGATGATCGGGGCGGCGCTCGGCGTCTTCTTCCAGGGCGCCTTACCGTGGACCCAACGCATCCTTCAATTCACCGTTGGCCTCATCGTGAGCCACTACGTTGGAGGAGCGCTGGTCGCAATGTTTCCTGATTGGCCAACCATCGTACAAGACGCGGTCAAGCTCGGGATCGGCATGTCGGCCTTTGAGGGCGCACGCCGGTTCCGCTTGGCGGCCATTGAGGTCGCTGGCCAAGCCCCTAAGGACCTCTGGGAACACCTCAAGTCCCTCTTCGGGAAGCGCAAGTGAGCCGCGCTGCCGCCTCAGAGCTCGACGCCCTGCACGCCCTCGCGGCACGCACGCTGGCGGACGAACTGAAGCGGGCGTCGGCCGCTGCGCGGGAACCGCGGACGATCCGATCCCCTGATGGGAAGGCGAAAATCCCGAACCCCGCCTACCAGGCGCTCAACCCGCAGCTCATCGACAAGGTCCTGAAGTTCCTCAAGGACAACGGCATCGACTCCCCGGCTCGGGGATCGGCGGTGTCGAACCTCGCGGAAGCCCTCAGGGACCTCGACGTGGGCGACATGGCCTCATTCCAGTGAGCCTCTAGGAGGCCCGTACAGCGCCCTCGAGCCTCGAGTGGTCTCCTAGTACCCGAAACGTGATATTCACGCTGAGGACCCTGTTCCACGGCGTTTCACGGCATATCTGACGCGCAAGGGAGCACTGTGACCCCCGAAGAGAAGCTCAAAGGCTCCTTCATCGTCTTCCTGTGGTATGTCTGGACCCGCATCCTGGGGCTTCCTAAGCCCACGCGGGTTCAGCTCGACATCGCCGACTACATCGCCAACGGGCCGCGCAAGCGGTTCATCGCGGCCTTCCGCGGCGTCGGCAAGACGTTCCTCACGGCCGCCTACATTGTCTGGCGGCTCTGGCGCGAGCCCGATCTCAAGATCATGGTGGTGTCCGCGAACGAGCGCTTTGCGACCAAGGTCGCCGCCTTCGTCCACACCCTCATCAACGCTGAAGACCGCATCACGCGCGAGGAGGTCCCCTGGGCCGAGCTCCGCGCCGGCCCGAAGCAGAAGAACTCCACCCTCGAGTTCGACGTTGGCCCCTCATCGCCCTCAAAGGACCCTTCGGTGTTCGCCGTCGGGATCACCGGGCAGATGACCGGCGGCCGCGCTGATCTGATCCTGTTCGACGACATCGAGGTCCCCAGCAACTCCGAGACGGAGGCGCAGCGGGAGAAGATCGAGAGCCGGGCTGAGGAGGCCGCGGCGATCCTGAAGCCAGGCGGCGAGGTGATCTACCTCGGCACCTTCCAGTCCATGCAGTCGATCTATCGGCACCTCATGGAGAAGGGCTACGGGATGCGGCTATGGCCCGCCCGGTATCCCCCTGGCGGAGAAGCTCCACCTCTACGCCGACCTCCTGGCGCCGCCGCTGAAGGCCGACATCGACGCCAACCCAGCGCTGATGAAGGCGACCGGCTCGACCCTCGGCGGAGCCCCAACGGACCCTGACCGGTTCCACGAGACCGACCTCATGGAACGTGAGGCGGAGTGGGGTGCGGCCGGCTTCCAGCTCCAATTCATGCTCGACACGTCGCTCAGCGACGCCGAGCGGTTCCCCTTAAAGACCCGCGACCTGATCGTGATGGACGTCCCTCCGGAGGTCGCTCCAGTTCGTGTCGCCTGGGGCGCTGCCCCGGAGAAGGTCCACAAGGACCTCGACAACGTCGGCTTCGACGGCGACCGGCTGTACGCGCCGATCTTCACCTCCGCCGACTTCCAGCCCTTCAGCGGGTCCGTCATGGACATCGACCCCTCGGGCCGCGGTAGCGACGAGACCGCCTACATCGTGACCAAGTTCCTCAACGGCGTGGTCTTCATCCGCCGCTGGGGCGGGTTCCGTGACGGCCACTCAGAGGCAACCCTGCGGCGCCTTGCGGAGATCGCGAAGGAGGAGAAGGTGAACCTGGTTCGGGCCGAGGGCAACTTTGGCGACGGCATGTTCCTGCGGCTCCTCGAGCCTCACCTCCGCGCGGTCGGCTACCCGGTCGCCACCGAAGACCACAAGGTCTCTGGGCAGAAGGAGGTCCGCATGATGGGCCTGATCCGGCCGGCGCTCCAGCAGCATCGCATCGTGATCGACACGACCGTCGTGCGGGACGACCTCCAGTCCGCCAAGCGAGCCGCACAGCTCCTCAAGGGTTCCGATAGGGGCTCCTCGATGGAGACCTCTGGGCTCTATCAGCTCACGCACCTGACCGAGGCTCGTGGTGCTCTGAAGCACGACGACCGCCTCGACGTCCTCGCCCACGCTCTCGCTTACTGGTCCAGTCGGATGAACGCCGACGCCCACGAGGCGGAGCTGAAGCTGAAGGAGGCTCAGGACCGAGAGTTCGAGCGGCTGATCTTCCAGACCCAGGTGATCCCTGTCCACTCCCGCCGGAAGACCGGCCGGGGACGCGGCAGGCGCCGTTAGGAGACCTTATGGCCTACATCACGGGACGCCGAGTGGCCCCTCCCCGACCCCGGTCGCTGGGTCCCTGGGAGGACGACCCTCTTCTCCCCCACCTCACGGTGGACGGTCCGGACCATGTGGATACCGGATTGGTCACCTCGGACGGGGACCCGATCTATCACACTCCCCCCACCCATAGGGTTCGGCCGGGATCACGAGTGGTGAGACTTGAGAACGCCTTGAGGATGCCGTGAAGGAGTCCTTGAGGTTCTCCTTAGGGTAGAAGACAGAAAGAGAAACATAGACTGGATACCGTAAGGGATACCGTAAGGGATACCGTAAGGGATACCGTAAGGGATACCGTAAGGGATACCGTCACGGAACCCTTATAGTATCCTTAAGGTATATACGTAGAAAGATCGGTCTCCTTTTCAAGGGGTCCCCTCCCCTGGGACCGGTCTCTCGCCGTGGCGGACCCTGGTCGGACACCCGGCCGGGGACTGTCCGAACCATGTAGGCATCTTTCGGACATCCATAGGCCCGTGAAACGCCGTGAAACAGGGTCTACAGCGCAGATATGGGTAAGGGGGCTATCAGGGTAGCGTGAGGAGCCTGAAGGCTCTGTACGGGGCTCCTGGGGCAAATTAGAGCATATACGCTTTTGCGCATGTCGGGGACCTATACGCTGGACCGTATAAGTCGATCACTTTTGGCGCACAATTCCGAGACCCCATATACGCGCGCTCGACACCGCGGTTCCCCCATAGGGGTGGGTGGCACGGTTCTTGCTACGCGCGTCGCGTCTTCCCCTGTCCGCAAGGCGCCACGCCGTCCTCTTGGCGCAACATGCTGGCACAATTGACGCGGACCCCTCGCAAATCAGCCAATCGGATGGCGGATTGTGCGCCAGACGGGCACGGTGGAGGGGCTGGAGGGGCGAGGGACGGCAGGGGACGGGGCTGGCTTGATCCGTACAGCGAGGCGAGCGCCTGTTAGCCCCTGCCTTTTTCGATCCGGGGACCATCGCGGAGGCCTTAGCGGAACCCTGCCGGCTGCCTTGAAGCACCCCTGAAGCGCCAAAAACGCCCCGCTAAGTGCTTGATGCACAAGGGAAACCGAAAAAAGTCGAGAAAATCACGTTAGGGGGATTGTATCGGACACCGGATTAATCCATATTCCTGTTGTCGCCGGATGATCCGGACGCGGGGCGAAAGACCTCCGGCGGCGGACCTAGGGTCCCCTGCCTTGTGCTGTAATGGCCGGGCTTGGATGCCAAGGGGTTCTGCGGCTCCCGTTACGTCTAGTCGGACGGTTCTCGCGGTTCTCTAGCGGCTCCAATCGGAACCCGCCAAGGTCCGCCACGGTGGAGCCTAACGCGACGCGTTAGGATCGAACGGCGATAGATAAGCCTTCCCTTAGGTCCGTCCGGGGGAAGCTAGAGGGACCGCTAAGCCCCCTCGATTGATCCGCCTCTGTTTGGCGGCTTAGCCTTGTCGGACGATGGGAGAACCATCTTGCGGCACGCATGGCCCTTCCTAGTCGCGCAAGCGTCGGATGGGCTAACAGTGGGACCGCGCCTTGTGCGCTGCAAGCTGGAAAACATGCGGGCGGCTTGAGTAGGCTACAGCGTTCAGTCCGCGCAAGAGGTCTGGTTACCGGCGATATGCGTCCTGCGGAGGGATATGCATTGCTAGGGCAGGGCCAAGCCGTCCCGCAAGGGGTCGCCGTGTGGCGTAGAGGCTTACGAAAAGGGAAACAGGGCGAGTGCCGAGTGCGACGGATCACGCTCGCCCCGGTTTCTTTTGGGGATGCGTTAGGGGACTTCGACCCGGTGCACCGACTAGTCGGACGAACCTAACACGCTGCGCAGCCATCCCCAAAAGAAGCCGTCCGGATCACCCGGATTGCACCCGATACTCACGTTTAGGGGACCGTCATGTCCAACCGCAGCATCCGCGAAGATGAGGAAAGCCTCGCGCTTTCAATGTTCATTCTCGGGGCCGTCACGGGGGTTTTGATCTCGTTCCTCTTTGCTGACCTGTTCATCTGAGGAGGCGAACAATGTTCACGTTCAAGGGAGCGGTTGCGATTATCGCGGCTGCGGAAGCTGTCGTTGGACGGCTATCCTATGCGGCGCGCACCGCGCTTCTGGATGAGCACTATCCGGGGACCGCTGTCGCCACGCTGGCTGACGCGGCGCGGGTGAAGCTGTGAAGGCCGGTGACGTCAAAGTGGTCGGAACCATCGACCTGACGCCCACATGGGAAGAGACGGCGGGGATCATCTCCATGATCCTCCAGAACGGCAATTACGACGGCATCAAGGCCGCCGAAGCGGAGCTGTTCCGCATGGCGCGGCTGGCTGACGCCTACGTCGCGCAGAGCAAGGGCGACCTGAAGTGAGCCCGCTTGGAACCCTCCGCCACCACGTCACGGGCGCAATCGAGCGCGGTGAGGCGACCGCCATCATCGGCAAGGTCGCCACGCATCGCCTTGTCATCCGCGAGCCTGACGGGACGGTCTGGCTGGATCGCTACCTTGCGGTTGAGTCCGACCACGAGGCGATCAACGATCAGGCGGACCACTGGAAACCGCCGTATTCCCTCGCGGAACCCGGTCGCTACCGTTCGGAGCTCTACCGGATGGGCGAGGCGAAACCCTACAGCATCATCGGATAGGAGCCGGCCATGTTCCAAGTCACCAACCGTGACCGTGCGGACTGGGCGCGCATCGCTCAGGACGCCTTCGACGCTCAGGTCTACTTCCCCGGCTCCGGTCGATCCGTCGATGACGTTGAGCCTCTGTCGACCCGGATCAAGGACCTCATCACGGGCTTGACCCACCTCGCCCGGTTGGAAGCCGGAGTGGCGGACGTCGAGGCCTTCGTCCTGTCGGCTCTCCGGATGCACGACATGGAGGCCGCTGAGGACCCGGACAGCAACGAGGGGGATAGTGATGGATGACAGCTATCTCCAAGTCCGTCCGGTCAAGCCGGTCGACGGCTCTTTCGAGCGGGCGTTTGCGGGTGACCGTATTGCCGCTTGGGGGCTTTACGAGGCTGACACCGACGGCCTTCCAATGTGGCTGGCCGATTACCCTACCGAGGCCGCCGCAACCACTGTCGCCATTCGGGCTGGATGGGCGCGTGGCCTCGACGTCCACTTCGACCACCTCGACGGAACCACTTCAATCCGGAGGGCTGACCATGCTGACCACGCTTGACCGCCTGACGTTCGGCCGCAAGGTCCCTGACGGCTCCTTCGTGGACGCCTTAGACTGGGCGCGCTTCGAGGCTCGTCACGTCGCCCCTGCGTTTCCGGCGGGATACACTGTGATCCACGCCGAGGGCGCATGGCGCGATGAGGCGACCGGCGAGCCCGTTCACGAACCCGCGACGATCATCGAGGTCGCCCATGACGGGTCGGAGGAGAGCGTCAAGGCGCTCTTGGCGGTCGCTAGGGTCTATAAGGCGCTCTACCGGCAGGACACCGTGATGCGCTCAACGTCACCCGTGCGGGTCGACTTCATCTGATAGTCACGTTTCAGGGAGGATATGAGATGCGTGTCTTTCGTGTGCAGCGCGACTGCGGTCAGGGGCCGTTCCAGGGAGAAGGCCAGCGGGTCCTCGAATATGCGCTGGGACGCCCGAGCCACTATCAGGCCATGCCCTGTCCTTGGGAGGACGGAATACTGAATGGCGGCGGGCGTCCATGCGGCTGCGCTACGATCCGCGACGTCATCCGCTGGTTTCCGAAGCGCGCCCGTCAGGCGCTCCATGACCGGGCCTACAAGCTCTTCGAGTTCGAGGTTCCGGATCAGCACGTTCTCAAGGGCGGCGTTCAGGTCGTCTTTGATCCGACCCAGGCGGAGGTCGTCGCGTCGTACCCACTCGCCGCCTAACCAATGTTCACGTTTACGGGATGTTCCTCCCATCCCGATTGTCGAGGCTGCGGCCTCCCTCCTACTCCAGCCTCGACCTGACGCGCGGGTCTCGCATCCGCGCGTCTAGCCGGCGCTGGGCCGGATAATGCCAAGGAGAATTATCATGCTCGACACCGAACTTCGTGAGCACGACGCCTCGCTCATCACCGTTACGCCGACCGGTGAAGCGGCTGATGCGAACCTGCTGCCGATCAGTCACGAACCTGTCGGCGCGAAGCGCCAAGCACGGGACCTGAAGCCCCTTGTCTGGGCCGGCAAGCTGACACCCGCCCCTGATGCGGCCGCCGTCGCGGACTCGGTCATGCTGTTTGCTGACGATATCCGCGCGGTCGGGATCGACCGGGATGAAGTCGCCTATATCCTCCTCGGCGACCCGCTCGCCCCGGATACCGCTGGCGTCTGGATCACCACGCGCGACCAGGAGGTCGGCGACGCCGCCGTCTTCACCCGCATCATCTGACCAACCTCGACCTGAAGGGCGGGCGGTTCTCGCTGTCCGCCCTTTTAGCCGACGTCGTGTCGGGATCAGAACAAGGAACAGAATTATGTGCTTTGGTGGCACTGCCCTCGTCGATGACGTCCCTGCCATCGCCGACTTCATCCCCGCCGCTGAGCGTCCGGTCGGATCGACTGCCATCGCGCGCGAGCTCGGCGCTCGTCTCGTAGACGAGAATACCGTCGACTGGAGCGACAACGGTTACAAGATCGCCGATCAGCCGTTCCCCGTGTTCATGCTCACGCTCGAAAAGTTCGGGCCGGCCCTCGAGGCCGGATATATCCACGCATAGGGAGACACGTCATGCTCATCTATCGGATGGAGGATGAAGCTGGTCGGGGGCCGTTCTACGGCACGGCTTGGCCTGTGCTGGGGTGGGAGGAGTTCCGCAAGTTTGTTGCGGAAATCACCGCTTCTTCAAGAGCCATCGCGGAGACGTTGAACGACCTTCGATATGGTTCAGCCAGCCGCCGCTGGGAGCGCCTCGAGCGCGATTTCGGTCGCCCTCCGATCTTTGGAGCCCCAGACCTCGAGTGCTTCGAGCGGTGGTTTCCGCTTCGGTATCGTCGCCTCTACGTAGCCGCAGGGTTCCGGCCGGTGGTCTATGACGTCCCGGCCAAGGCCGTCGAAATGGGAACGTCGGAGGCTGAGCGCATGTTCATTCCGGTCGGTCCGAAGCGTCCTCTCGATCCGGAGACCCTCGAGCCTCTTGAGAGCGCCCTCAGCGGGGCCGGGGCGGACTGGCAATGATCCGGTTCCGACTGGAAATCTACGGCCGTCCCGGCTGGTTCCGTCCCGGTGTCGAGGCCAGCTATCCCGTCGGGTCCGACAGGGAGGCCGTCAAGGAAAACCTCTGGGCAATGCTGCGGTCCTACTCCGGCCCTTTGCGTGAGGGCGAGACGTTATCGCTTGCCCAGGTCCTCACGGCTGAGCCTTCCGGACACCGCTGAGGCCCATCCAGATACTCAACGGCACCCACAACGGAGCCGCATAGGCCGTCCAGATTGGCGCGTCATCGCTGCCGACTACGGCCGCCGTCACGAACAGCACGAGGCCACCGACCGCGGCCGCTGAAAGGATCAGCGTCACGAGCGCGACGAAACCGCTCGTCCACGTCTGAGAGATGCTCCGCATGGGGCGGAGTCTGCCACAAGGAGAAGCACTATGTCCACCGTTCTGGCGGAACGCCTTGGCGTGCGCCTTACACAGGACGGCACGGAGGGCCGCGTCTATGGCGGCGATCCGAACCTGATCCACGTCCCCGACGGTAAGCGCGCCGATCTCGGCAAGGCCCTAGCCACCGACCTCGATCACCTCATGCGCGTTGGTGCGCGCGGGAGGACTCTCCACCAGGCCTCGACTCAGCCGCTCTGTCCGGGCTGCTACATGATCGTCGGGTTCGACATGCTGGTCACTCTGGCGGACCGCAACGGTCAGTCGCGGACCGAGCTGGCCAACTCCATGATCCGGGCGTTCGAGCATCTGCGCGACAACCCGGAAGGTCCGGGGCTGGTCGAAGAGATCGCCGTGGTGCTCGACCCTGAAGAGGAGTCCGTGTGATGGACGCTCTGAGCTCTCGGAACCTCCAAAAATATGGCCTTAGGCGGGGGGGTTTATGACGGAAGCAACGGTCGTCGATTTGTGCTGTTCGACCGGACAGACGAATTGACCGAGGTTCGGCGGGAATACTCTACCAAGTCGGAGCGGGACGCTGCGGCCCTAACCTTGCTCAAAGACAGAGGAGGCGAAGATGCCCATTGATGTCGCCATCATCGGCGGAGGCCCGGCTGGGCTGTCCGCTGCCATCGGCGCTGCCGCCGAGGGCCTTGAGGTCGTCGTCCTTGTCAGCGAGATCGGCGGCCAGGCCGGAACCTCGAGCCGCATCGAGAACTACATGGGGTTCCCCGGTGGTATCTCCGGGCCGGCTCTCGCCGGTCGCGCGCGTCGTCAGGCCCTCAAGTTCGGGGCGACCTTCATCACCTGTCGGGTGGTCGAGGTCGACTTCATCGACGACTGCTTCCACATCCTGACGGCTTCCGGGTCGATCATCCGGGCGCGGTCTGTGATCGTCGCCTCCGGCGCGCAGTACCGACGGCTTGATCCCTCCACCGATTTCGCTCGGTTCGAGGGCAAGGGCGTCCACTATGCCTGCACGCCGAGCGAGGTCCGCCGCAAGTGCCGGTGCGATGACGTGGTCGTGATCGGCGGGGGGCAACTCCGCCGGACAGGCTGCCATGTTCCTGTCGGGTAAGGCCCGGCACGTCCACCTCCTCGTCCGCAAGGATAGCCTTCGCGAGACCATGTCGGTCTACCTTCTCGACCGCATCGAGCGTACGCCGAACATCACGGTCCACTACGGATGCGAGACGGAAATCATCGGTGGCGCCGATCAGGTCGAGACGGTCACCTTCCGGAACCGCAAGACCGACCATCGGACGATCCTGCCGGTCAGTGACATCTACGTGATGATCGGGGCAACGCCCAACTGCGGCTTCATCCACGGGCTCTGCCAGGTGGATGACCACGGGTTCATCGTGACCGACGATTTCTTCCAGACCTCCATGCCGCGGCTCTACGCGGTCGGCGATGTCCGGGCTGGGTCCGTCAAGCGAGTCGCTAACGCGGCCGGTGAAGGCGCGACGTCGATCAAGTGGCTCTGGCAGGCGCTCCACACGCCCAAGCTTGAGACTGCCTAAACCTCAGGAGGGTTCAATGCCGAACATCCTTCACACGCTCTCGGTCTGTCGGGAGCGCATCCATCACCATTCCGAGGCCTGGGCCGGACGTATTCATCTCGTCTATTTCGCGGCGGTCGCTGTCGAGGGACACGGGGTCTACGGCTGGGCCGCCCTAGTGTGCCTCGGGGTCGGCCTCGCGGCCGAGTCGACGGGAGCCTCCAATGCGCGGTGAGCTCGTCGTCTTTGTCAGCTACCTGATCCTGCTCGCCGGGATCGCGGTCGCCATGCACGCCATGAAGCGGAGGCAGAAATGAGGATCGCAGATCGAACTTATCTGGCTGCGTGCCGTGTCCATCGGCCGACCACGCATGGCCATTATCTGGGCGTGAAGGTCGCCGTGACGGGCTGCGTTCTGGCCGCCTTGCTCGCCCCCGAGGGTATCCAACTCCCTCTCGCCGTCGGCGCCAACTTCCTCTGGATTTGGCTCGAGCCCTGAGTTCTCCGTGGCAGGAGCGAGCCGTCTGTTGAGCACTCGCTCCGGGCGGCCCTTTGCCCATCAGTTGCAGAAAGGAGCCTATCATGGCGATCTATGACGTTGAAGTCCCCACCTACCTCCGGGTCCGCATTGAGGCGGGCAGCGAGGAGGCCGCGCGCTCCGGCGCCGAGACCTTTGTCGAGGAGATTTCGACCCATCCGATGATACACGGGAGTCTTCCGGTCGGACCCGAGACCTTCGTCGTTGAGACCCAGCTCCTCACGCTGGACGACACCGAGGACGCCGAACCTGACATCTATCCGGTCTCTCTGATGGATGCATAAAAGCCACGGAGGACCGCAGAATTTTCAGCGGTTGCGGGGTGCGATCTTGCAATGTAGGAAATTTCTTAGTCAGTTCTCCTCTTGTTCCACTACGGGCGAGTCGTTGACTTGTCCCGGTAGCGTGACTATCCTTCTCTAGGGGTTGTCACGTTGCAATGACAGCGAGTAGGAGTTATCTATGATGATGACGGGGCGGGATCACCGCGATAAGGAGACCCACTATGACGGCGGAAACGGCAATGGCCGCGCGCCAAGCGACAGGGGCCACGATGAAGACTTCAAGAAGCTCGCTGAACAGACACGTCGGCGAATTGGCCGGGTCCTCGGCCTTCCTGATGTACCTAGCTGATGCCGGCAATGCCCGGCTCAGCCTCAGCCAAGCCGCCTTCTTCTTTCTGGCGGCGACCGGCGCGATCCGCGGGGTTCCCTTGACGCTCTTCCAGATCATGGAAGGCGCCGGCTCGGATGCCCTCGCGAGAAGCGTGAAGAACACCTACAAGGTGTTCCTCGAGCCCTCGCCGCGGAACCCCAACGGTCTCGGTTGGCTGACCCGTGAGATCAACCCGGATGACGAGCGCGAGAAGCTCTTCACCCTGACGCCGAAAGGCGAGGAAGTGGTGCGCGCTGCGCTCCTGGCGATGGCGCCCCTCGACCGGGCCAATGCGTGAGGTGGCGATAACGCTTCCGCTGGACGTGGTCGAGCGGCTCATTGAGCTCGCGACCCAGGTCGCGATCCCTGGAGAGAGCGATATAGTCCTAATTGATCTTGCCGAGCGCGAGGTCGCTCAAATCAAGGATATGCTCAATGGCAGCGCCTCAGCTCAAGACTAAGCCTTCAGGCATCCATTACTGGGAGTTTCTCGACGAGACCGGCGCACGCCGCCGGGTCTCAACGAACACCCGCGACCTCGCCAAGGCGAGGGCGATGGGAAAGGACATCGTGCTCGGGATCGCTCCTCAGACGTCGACTCAACGGTCACGTTCCGGGGACGGTACGGTTACCATGCAGAACCTTTTCGACCGCGCTGAGAAGACCGTGTGGGCGCCGGGCGAAGCCAAGAGCCAAGGGACCATCCGGTCTAACCTGAAAATCCTAGGCCGCCTCATTGGTCACGAGGTAGTCTCCGCGATGAACTACTCCCGCCTGGAACGGCTGGTCGAGGAACTTCGCGCGATGGGCTATGCTCCCGGCACGATCAAGCGCAAGATGGACATGGTCTCCAAGGCGCTCCGGATGGCGACCATCTGGACCGACGACAAGGGCCGCCCGCTGCTGGTCGCTAAGCCGACCATGCCGGCGATCCGCGTGGCTAACCTGAAGGACCGCATCCTCGAGCGCGATGAGGAGCTCGCTGTGTTCCTCGCCATCGAGAAGCGACGGACCGAGGAGCCCGGCCGCCAGTGGTGGCGCTTCGAGCGGCTCATCCGGTTCCTGCTGGATACCGGGGCGCGCCTCGGAGAAGCCCTCGGGATCGGCCCGGACGACATCACGGACCTCAACGGTCGCCGCTACGTCACCTTCGCCCGCTACAGGACGAAGAATGACAAGCCCCGCACGCTCCCGCTGACCGCGGCGGTGAGCGAAGGGCTCGACGAGCTCGGCCGACAGCTCGCCCAGCGGAAGGGTGCTTGGCGCTACTTCCCGATCTCCGAGGGGACCGCATGGTACATGTGGGACAACATCCGGGAGGACGTGAAGGCCGCCGGGTTCAGCATCGACGACGTCACGCTTCACACGCTGCGGCATACGTGCCTGACGCGCCTCGCCCAGGGCGGGATGGGCCTGCTCCAGCTTCAGCAATGGGCCGGCCACTCGGACCCGAAGATCACTGCGGACCGCTACGTCCACCTTCGGCCGAACGATCTCGTTGGCGGGCTGGACATTCTCGAGTCGTCGAATGGCGGAACCGCGCCAATTCGAGCGTCCGATCCCGACAGTCCCGCTAACGTGACTTTCACGGATACCGGTGCTAAGCGCGCCAATCCCGGCACATCCTATCTCAACTAAGTGATTGGTTTTGCACGAGAATAGTGGCGGAGCGGGAGGGATTCGAACCCTCGATACGCTTTTGGCGTATACTCACTTTCCAGGCGAGCGCCTTCGACCACTCGGCCACCGCTCCGCACCGCTGGAAGCGCGCTGCCTAGAGATTTGCCGGTCGCTGCGCAAGCGCGTTGCACAGGCGCGCTTGGCGTGACAGCTTGGGGCAATGCTGACCCTCATCCTCGCGCTCGCGCTTCAGACCCCGGCACCCGCCCCTGCTCCAATGCCCTCCGATCCGATCGCGGCGGACTGGCGCGACATTCCGGCGGATGAGCTGCTGGTGATGACGTTGGGCGACGGCAAGCAGGTAGTGATCCGCCTCGCCCCGCGTTACGCGCCGGTCCATGTCGCCAATATCCGCAAGCTGGCGACGGCGGGCTGGTGGGACGCGGCGCGCGTCTATCGCGTCCACGACAATTATGTCGTGCAATGGGGCGATCCGACCGAGAAGAAGCCGCTGCCTGCTGGTGTCATCGCCCAACCGCCGGCCGAATATGACTGGCCGCGTTACGACGCGGTGACGCGACTGACCCGCACCGATCCCTATTCGACCGCCACCGGGCACAGCGCCGATGGCTGGCCGCTCGCGACCAACGGCACGGTCGCGTGGATCCCGCATTGCTATGCCATGGTCGGCGTCGCGCGCGACCTGGCCCCCAGCACGGGCAGCGGGGGCGACCTCTACGCCGTGATCGGGCATGGCCCCCGCCATCTCGACCGCAATATCGCGATCGTCGGACGGGTGCTGGAAGGGATCGAGCATTTGTCGGCGCTGCCCCGCGGGACCGAGGGCGGGCTCGGCCTCTACAAGGAGGCGAGCCAGCATGTGCCGTTCATACGCGGGCGACTCGCCAGCGACCTGCCCGAAAGCGAGCGCCCGCGCTTTCAGTATCGCGCCGCCGACAACCCGCGCTTTGTGGCCTGGGTCAAGGCACGCGAAAACCGTCAACCGCCCTTTTTCAACCTGCCCTCGGGCGGCGCGGATATCTGCAACGTCATGCCGCCGGTGCGCCGGGCGGAGTAGAAGCTATTTTCCGACCCAGTCGGCGACCTCTCCCGCCACGCGGTTCGCCGCCTGATTGAGCGCAGCCCCCGCAGCAGCCGGGACGATTTCCGCCAGCGGCACCCGTGCCTCGAACCGGCGCTTTTCGAACGTCAGCGCGGGGCGTGTGCCCTCAGCTGCGGCCCGGCGGTCGCGCACCAACGTCGCCTCGTAGACCACCACCGCTTCGTTCGTATCCGCGTCGATGCCGAACTGGCGCAGCTCTCCGCCCAGCCGCGCGCCGGGGTCCGACAGCGATTGACGCATGCCGAGCACGACGCGCCCGGTTCGCACCGAGATCGTATCGCCGAGCATGCGCGCGAACATGCGGTTGGGTGCCTCCACCCATTGCGCATCCTTGAGATAGGCGACCGCAGTATCGCCGCTGCGCACAGGTACGCGGGTCACCGCAAGCTCCTGCGGCACCGACGGGACCGCGACGGCGATCGAGCGCGTCGTCGCGGAACTCACCGTCTGGCCGGTCGGCATCGTGGCGTCCGCCTCCAGCTTGAGCAGCGAGGGCGGCGGTTCGGCTCCGAACTTGATGCACCCGCCGAGCGGGAGTGCGGCGAGCAGGACGGGGGCGAGGAGGAGCTTGCGCATCATCGGGCTCACTTCTTCTTGGGGTCGTAGTCGGGCAGCTTGGGCGATCCGATCAGCGATCCGGCTCCCTCGCGGTCGATCTTTTCGGCAACCGAGGCCAGCGCCGCCGTCATCTGGCGCAGATCCTGGATCAGCTGGTTGATCTCGGGCAACGTTCTGGTCGTGACCTCGTCGATCCCGCCATCGGCCTTGCCCAACGTGCGTTCCAGCGCCTTCATGCTCTTGTCAGCCGACTCGATCGCCTTGCGGAAATCCTTCATCGCCGGCCCCACCTCGTCACCCAGCACGCGGTCGGTGGTCCCGGCAAGGTTGCCGATCTGCTCGGCCGCCACGCCCGCCTTGGCGACCGTGGTGCGCAGTTCGGCGAGTGTCGCGCGCATATCGGGGGCGCCCTTGGCCAGCTCGCCGGTCAGCCGCTCGGTATTGGCGAGGATGCCGCTGATCGACGCCTGGTTGCGGTCGGACAGCAGCTCGGTCAGCCGCTCGGTCAGTGTCGACAGACGCTCCAGCAGACGCGGCGCGGAGTTGAGCAGCGCGCCAAGACCACCCTGTTTGGTCGGGATCACTGGCACGCCGAGCGGACAGACGCTGCGCGGGTTGGCATCGGGGCAGACGATCGGCGGCGCATCCTTGACCGCGCCATCGAGCTGGATCCGGCTAACCCCGGTGAATCCGACGCCCTGGATCGTTGCGGTCGTGCCCTGAAGGATCGGCACGTCGCTGTTCACCGCGATGCGGACGCGCACCAGGCTGGGGTCTGGCTTGAACAGCCCGATTTCCCGCACCTGTCCCGCCGGCACGCCCGAAAACGCGACTTCCGACCCCTTGTTCAGCCCATCGACCGCCTGCTTGAAGAAGATGTCATATTCCTTCTCGCTGGTCGTGTTGACGCGGGCGAGCCAGACGGTGAACAGGGCCAGTACGGCGAGCAGGATCAGCACGACCGCGCCGACCAGCACATGGTTTGAGCGTGTTTCCATCCTAAGTCCCCATGGCCCCGGCGCGTTCTGCGCTCGCCACCGCCGCGCGTCCGCGCGGTCCGTTGAAATATTCCTGGATCCACGGATGGTCCAAAGCGAGCAGCTCGTCGATCGTTCCCACCGCGATCACCCGCTTGTCGGCCAGCACCGCGACCCGGTCACAGATCGCGTAGAGCGTATCTAGGTCATGGGTGATGAGAAACACCGTCAGGCCCAATGTCTGCTGCAGCGAGCGTGTGAGTTCGTCGAATGCGGCCGCTCCAATCGGGTCAAGCCCCGCGGTCGGCTCGTCGAGAAACAGCAGTTCGGGATCGAGCGCGAGGCTGCGCGACAGGCCCGCGCGCTTCTTCATCCCGCCCGAAAGTTCGGCGGGATATTTGGGGCCGGCATTTGGGGGCAGTCCGGTCATGACCACCTTGTACGCCGCAATTTCAGCGAGCAGCTGCTGGTCGAGCTGGGGGTAGAATTCCTTGAGCGGAACCTGGACATTCTCGGCCACGGTCAGCGTCGAGAACAGCGCGCCGCCCTGAAACAGCACGCCCCAGCGACGGCGAATCTCGATCGCCTGCTGTTCATCGGCATCGAGCACCGATTCGCCAAACACATGGACCTCGCCCGCGTCTGGCTGTTGCAGCCCGATGATCGACCGCATCAGCACCGATTTGCCGGTACCCGACCCACCGACTACCCCGAGAATCTCGCCGCGCCGCACATCGAGGTCGAGATTGTCGTGGACAGTTTGCTCGCCAAAGCTGTTGCGCAGGCCGCGCACGCGGATGATCGCCTCTTCATCGTCGAATGTCGGGGCGGTCATCAGTTCCACCCCACTTCGGTGAAGAACACCGCGAAAAAGGCGTCGAGCACGATGACGAGGAAGATCGCCTGAACCACGGCGGTGGTGGTGCGCATGCCGACCTGCTCGGCATCGCTTTCCACCTGCATCCCCTGATAGCAGCCGGCGATGGCGATGATCGCACCGAACACCGGCGCCTTGACCAGGCCGACATAAAGGTCGGTGATCGGTACCACTTCGCGCAGCCGCTGAACAAAGGTGATCGGCGGAATGTCGAGCGCGATCCAGCACAGCAGTCCGCCGCCGATCATGCCAAGCAGCGAGGCGTAGAAGCCGAGCAATGGCAGCATCAGCACCGCCGCGATCACGCGCGGCAGCACCAGCGCCTCCATCGGGTTGACCCCGATGGTGCGCATCGCGTCAATCTCTTCGGTCAGCTTCATCGTGCCGAGCTGCGCCGCAAAGGCCGAGCCCGAGCGGCCGGCGACCATGATCGCGGTCATCAAGATGCCGAGTTCGCGCAGGGTGATCCGGCCGACCAGGTTGATCGTGAACACTTCGGCCCCGAACTGGCGCAGCTGCACCGCGCCCTGTTGCGCGATGACGATGCCGATCAGGAAGCTCATCAACCCGATGATGCCGAGCGCGGAGACGCCGACCACTTCGAACCGGTGGACGGTCGCGTGATAGCGAAAGCGGCGCGGGTTCGCGATCACGCGTCCCGCCGCGACGGCAGTCGCACCCATGAAGCCCAGCAGGCCGTACATGGTCTGGAACGCCTGGACGACCGCCTCGCCGATCTCCGCGAGCAGCTGCGCGAATGCGCCCATCGGCTTGGGCGGGCCTTCGATCGGGTGGTCCGCCTGGGCGACGTGGTCGAACAGCAATTGCTGATTGGCGTCGAGCCCGGTCACCTGCGCATCATGGTCGCGCGCGAAGCGGTGGATCAGCCAGGCGCCGACCGTATCGATCCGCTCGATCCCGCGCATGTCGAGCGTGCGCACATCGCCTTCGACCGCACCGAGCCGGGTCGGAAGATCGCCGATGCTGCGCAACGACAGGTTGCCGCTGAACCGCAGCGCTCCCTCGGCCGTGTCATGCTGGAAATCGGCTGGCGCGCTCATCGCAACCATCCATCGTTGATTCGGGCTGGAACGGCAAGCACCTGCAGGTAGAGGATAAGATATGGACCGAACCAATTGCGGACGGTCAGGAAAGGTTCCGATGCGCCGCCTCGCCATTTACGACATGGACAAGACGATCACCCGGCGCGCGACCTGGACGCCGTTCCTGATTCATGCGGCGAAAACGCGCGCGCCGTGGCGGCTGGCGCTGCTGCCGCTCGCCGGGCTGGCGAGTCTTGCCTATCTGGCCAAGGCGATCGACCGCGCACGGCTGAAGGAGATCACCCACCGCCTGATGATCGGCCGCGCGATCCCGCCCGCGGACCTGATGGCGGTGGCGGAGACCTTTGCCGACGATATGGCGAGCACCAATCTGTTCGCCGACGCCCGCGCCCGGGTCGAGGCGGATCGCGCGGCGGGGTGGGAGCCGGTACTGGCGACCGCGAGCCATGGCTATTACGCTGAGGCGATCGCCGCGCGGCTGCACGTCGGCACGGTGATTGCCACGGCCGCGCGGCGCGATGCCGACGGTAATGTGCTGGCGGGGCTTGAGGGCGAGAATTGCTACGGCCCGGCCAAATTGCGTCTGATCGAAGCGTGGATGGCGCGCGAGGGGATCGCGCGGGAGGACGTTCGCGTGCGCTTCTACAGCGACCATGTCTCCGACGCGCCGGTTCTGGAATGGGCGGACGAGCCGTTCGCGGTGAATGCGCATGGCCCGCTGCGAAAGTTGGCGGCGGCGAAGGGATGGGCGGTGCTGGACTGGGAGGGGTAGCCCCAAAACTCTCTCCCGCCAGGGGGATGTTTGGGGTGCCTTACAACACAATGTGCAATGTGTGCAGCGTCAGCCCGACCAGGCCCCCCACCAGCGTCCCGTTGATGCGGATATATTGCAGGTCCTTGCCCACCGCATTTTCGAGCCGCCCGGTGATCGTCCGTGCGTCCCAGCCGCGCACCGTGTCCGACACCAGTCGGACGATGCCGTCGCCATAGTCGGCGGCGGTACCGACAGCGGCGCGGCGGACGAAGCGGTTGATCATGTGGCTGAGGCGCGGGTCGCTCTGCAGCGTCTGCCCAAGCTGGCGCAGCGCGTCGCCCAGCTTGCCGGTCAGCGCCGCATCGGGATCGCGCGCGACGCGGAGCAAAGCCGCGCGGCCCTGTTCCCACATGCCGTCGATCCAGCGGGCGAGCGCCGGATTGTCGAGCATTTCAGCCTTGAATTCCTCGACCCGCATTCGCGTCGGGATGTCGAACTGAAGGTCGAAGGCGAGCTTCTCGAGCCCCTCCTCCACCTTGGCGCGCAGCGGGTGACCGGGATCCTCGGCGACATCCGACACCAGCTTGTACAGCCCGTCGATGATCGCATTGGCGAGCGTCTCGTCGAGCCCGGTCCAGCGCATGATCGATCCCGCACGCTCGTGCACCATCTTGCGGATCAGCGCCTCGTTCTGATCGATGATCTTCGCCAGCCAGCGCAGCATCCCGTCCATCAGCGGCAGATGCCGCCCCTCCGCGATCGCAGCGCCCAGTGCCTGGCCGAGCAGCGGAGCAATGTCCGTCTGGCGCAGACGATTGCCTACCGCGCCCTTGATCAGACCGCCGAGTTGATCCTTGTCCAGCGATTCGAGCATCGATGCCGCCATGCGCGATGCGCCGCGGCGCAGCCTGCCCGAACTCTCCGGCGGCTGGGCAAGCCAGCGGCCGGCAGCTCCCGCGACATCGATATTGTGCATCCGCCGCGCGACGACGCGCGGGATCAGGAAATTGTCGCGCAGGAAATTGGCCAGCGTGGTGGCGATCCGGTCCTTGTTGCGCGGAATGATCGCGGTGTGCGGGATCGGCACGCCCAGCGGGTGGCGGAACAGCGCGGTGACCGCGAACCAGTCGGCAAGGCCGCCGACCATCGCCGCCTCGGCAAAAGCGCGGATGAAACCCGCCACGGTGTAGTCGGGCTCGTAGCTGCGCGCGACGAAATAAACGAACGCCATGGCCACCAGCAGTCCGGTGGCGAGAATGCGCATCCGCCTCAGGCCGGGCGGGACGGGGTCACGGTCGCGAATCACTGGACCAGAAAGCACGCGGATCGTCGGGTTCATACCCGTAACAATCCGCGTGCCCTGTTTTGGTTCACTCGGCGGGCTCCGGACCCTCGGTTCCGCGATGTCCGATCCGGCCGCCGGGCTGATGGTCGATCGCCGCCGGGCCGTAGGGCTTGTCCTCATCGCCCGGAGTGTAGGTGAGCAGACGGCGGCGCAGACGTGGCCCCATCCACCGTTCCACACCGATCGCCAGACTGAAGCTTGCCGGTACGATCAGCAGCGTCAGGATGGTCGACAGGATCAGTCCGCCGATCACCGTGATGCCCATCGGCGCGCGCCACGAGCTGTCCCCGGTCAGCGAAATGGCCGTCGGCACCATGCCCGCGACCATCGCCACCGTGGTCATCACGATCGGCTGGGCACGCTTGTGCCCGGCGTCGGCGATGGCGGTGAGCTTGTCGACGCCCTTCTCCATCTCTTCCAGCGCGAAATCGATCAGCAGGATCGAGTTCTTGGCGACGATGCCGAGCAGCATGAGGAGACCGATGAACACCGGCATCGAGATCGGCTGGCCAGCGATCATCAGCGCGAGCAGTCCGCCGAGCGGCGCGAGCAGGAGCGAGCCCATGTTCACCAGTGGCGACATGAACCGGCGATAGAGCAGCACCAGCACCGCGAAGACGAGGAAGACGCCGGCGACCACCGCGACGATGAAGTTCTGGATCATCTCCGCCTGCCACTTGGCCTGGCCGACGGTCAGCTTGCCGACGCCGAGCGGAAGATTCTTCATCGTGGGCAGTTGATTGATCTGCGCCATCGCGTCGCCGCTGACCACGCCGGGAGCGAGGTCCGCACCGATCATGATGCGGCGCTGCTTGTTGATCCGGTCGATCCGGGTCGGACCCGCGCCAAATCCGATATCGGCGACCAGGCTGAGCGGCACCGAACCGCCCGACTGGGTCGCGACCGGCAGGTTCTGGATCGTCGAAAGCTTGGCACGGGCGTCTTCGTCAAGCGCCACGCAGAATCGGGATCTGGCGGTCGGAGAGCGAAAATCGCGCGCTGTTCTGGTCGATATCGCCCAGCGTGGCGATGCGGATCGCGCTCGACAACGCGGCCGTGGTCACGCCCATATCGGCAGCCAGGTCCATGCGCGGACGGATGACGATTTCAGGCCGCTTGAGGTCGCCGGTGACGCGGGGGGCGACGACCGTCTTGAGCTTCTCCATCTCCTCCACGATCTTCTGCGCCGTCGCCTGGAGCAGCGCGGGATCCTCACCGCCCAGCGTGATCGTCAACGCACGGCCCGATCCGCCCCAGCCCTGCTGGTTGCGGAATGACACGCGGGCGTCGGGGATCTTTGCCAGTTCCGGGGTCAGTCGCCGTTCGAACTCGTCGCTCTTGAACGGCCGCTCCTCGGCCAGCATCGCGGTGACACGGCCATTGGCGACAAAGGCACGCGAATAGGTGTTGTCGACACCCTCCTGCTTCGCGAGCAGGTCGCGGACGCGATTGACCACCAATTTGGTCTGCTCATGCGTCGTGCCGGGGACCATTTCGATGGTCGCCGTAACCGCGTCCTGATCCTGGTTCGGCTGGAACGTCATCGGCAGCGCGGTGAAGCACCAGATGGTCAGGGCGAAGGACGCCAGCCCGCCCACCACCGCCGACCAGCGGTGGCGCAGCGTCCAGTGAAGGATTTTCATATACTGATCCATCATCCACCCTTCGCCATGGGTGGCGTGGCCCTTCGCCTTCAGGAAATAGGCGGCGATCATCGGCGTCAGCAGACGCGCGACGGCAAGGCTCATCAGCACGGCGGCGACGACGGTCAGGCCGAAATTCTTGAAGAACTGGCCAGAAATGCCCGGCATCATGCCGACGGGCAGGAACACCGCGACGATCGACATGGTGGTCGCAACCACCGCGACGCCGATCTCGTCCGCCGCGTCGATCGACGCCTGGTAGGCGGTTTTCCCCATCCGCATGTGGCGGACGATATTCTCGATCTCCACGATGGCATCGTCGACCAGCACGCCCGCCACCAGACTGAGCGCGAGCAACGTCATCTGATTGAGGTTGAAGCCGAGCAGCTCCATGAAGAAGAAGGTCGGGATCGCCGACAGGGGAATTGCCAGCGCCGATATGAACGTCGCGCGCCAGTCCCGCAGGAACAGGAACACCACGACCACGGCGAGCGCCGCACCCTCGATCAGCGCCCACAGCGCCGATTCATACTGATCCTTCGCGTATTTGGTGTTGTTGAACAACACCTCGAACTTCACCTTCGGGTTGCGCTCCTGCAGCGCCTTTAGCTTCTGCTCCGCTTCGGCGAAGACCGACACGTCGGACGCACCCTTGCCGCGCTTGATGTCGAAGGCGAGCACCTGTTGCCCGTTCCATTCGGCCGAGCTGCGGATTTCCGCATAGCGGTCGCGGACATCGGCGATATCGGCGAGGCGCACGGTGCGCCCGCCGCCGATCGCGATCTGGGTCTGGCCGAGCTGATAGGCATTGGCCGCGTTACCCAGCACGCGCACCGACTGTTCGGTTCCCGCAATTTCGGCGCGACCGCCCGCAGCGTTCAGGTTCACCTGACGCAGCTGCTGGTTCACCTGGCTCGCGGTCAGACCATAGGACTGGACCTTCGCCGGATCGAGGATCACGCGAATTTCGCGGTTGACGCCCCCGATCCGTTCGACCGCGGTCAGACCGGGAACCGACAACAGCTCTTTCGACACCGCATTATCGACATACCAGCTCAGCTCTTCCAGCGTCATGTCGGTGGTGATCGCGGTAAAGCTGGCGATGTCATTGTCGGTGGTGTTGGCGCGGAACACCTGCGGCTCGAGGATGCCGTCGGGCAGATCGCTGCGGATCTGGTTTACCGCCTCGCGCACGTCCTGGACGGCGCGATCGATCGGCGTCCCGATGTCGAGCTGGATGACGGTCTGCGAGCTGCCTTCCTGAACCGTCGACTCGATCTGGTCGATGCCCTGCAGCGCGCGCACCGCCGATTCGACGCGCTGGGTGACCTGCGTCTCGAGTTCGGTAGGGGCGGCGCCCGGCTGGCTGATGACGACGATCGCGATCGGAAAGTCGATGTCCGGATCGTTGTTCACGTCCATCCGCGCGAAGCTGACAAAGCCGGCGATGGTCAGCGCGATGAACAGGACGATCGGCGGAACCGGGTTCCGGATCGACCAGGCGGAGATGTTGCGCATGTCCGTGCCTTTACCGCTTCAGGGTGGTGAGGTTGGGAATAACCTTTTGACCCGGGTTGAGGAACGCGCCGGCGGTCAGCACCACCCGCTCGCTGCCCGCCAGGCCGCTGGTGATCGCGACGCCCGCGTCGGACACTTCACCCGTGGTCACCGCGCGTCGCTCCGCCTCGTCCTTCGCATTCAGGATATAGACGAAATTGCCCTTGGCGTCGCTCTGGATCGCCGACTGGGGCAGCAGCGGGGCGACCGCGCCGCCCGCAGTGATGCGGGCCGAGGCAAAACCACCCGGACGCAGCGCCTTGTCAAAGCTCAGCGCGATGCGTGCGATGCCCTGACGGGTCTGGGGATCGATGATCGGTGACACCTGCCACACTTCGCCGGTGAAGCTTTGCTCCATCCCGACCGGGTTGACCTCGGCGCGCGCGCCGACAGGCACGCGGTGCAAATCCGCCTCGCTCAGCTGGGCACGCAGCTCCATCTGGCCGCCCTGGGCGATGCGAAACAGCGTGCCCGAACCCGAGCTGATGATCTGGCCCGGTTCGACCGCGCGCGTGAGCACGAGCCCGGCCGCCGGCGAACGGATGTCGAGGCGACGGTTGCGCGCCTGGGTTTCCGACAGCTGCGACTGGGCGACGCGGACACGCGCGGCGGCAGCGTCGCGGGTCGCGGTCTTGCGATCGATATCCGCCTTGGACACGAAGCCGCGCGACAAGAGCTGCTGGGCGCGATCCAGTTCCGCCTGGGCGATGCCAAGGTCGGCCTGCGCGACGCGGATGTTCGCCGCCTGCGATTGCGCGGTCTGGCTCTGCACCGACCGATCTACGGTCGCGAGGACCTGACCCGCATTGACCCAATCGCCCGGCTCGACCAGCACGCGGGTCACCATCCCGCCCTCGCCCGCGACGCCGACGGGCATTTCGCGCCGTGCGGCGAGCGAACCGGTGCCCGTGATGACCGAGGTGATCGTGTTACGACCCGGCACCGCAACGGTCACGGTGGGCAGCTGACGCGCCCCGCCCGGCGCGCCCTTGACGGTGCCCGCCGCGCCCGCCTTGGCGGGATCGGCCTTGTCGCCCGCACCGCCCGACGCAAAGGCAAACCACGCGGCCACGATCACGACGAGTGCGATGACCCCCGCGATGATCCACCATTTGCGGCGCGACCGCGTTTCACCCTCACCCGCCAGAGCGAGCCGTTCTTCCCCACCGAACATCCGAGCCTCGTAATTCATGCGCGACCTCTTTTACCCCCCGACGCAACGCCGGCGCGGGTCTTCCCCGTCGCGCTGTATTATCTGAATAAGTCACTTGCCTCAAGGGCAGTTTTACAGTGCGCGCGAAATGCCCGTTTTGGGGAATCGGCGCAAGGGCCGTCGCACGCAAATGGGGGTATTCAGCGACGCGATCATCGGGCAATCTCCCCGGCGCTCCAGCCTGATCGGGGGATGCTGATTGGGGTGAGGGGTCACAACAGGAGGAATACATGCCCGACGGAATTCTCGGTTGGATTCTCATCGGCCTTGTGGCCGGCGTCCTTGGCAAGCTGATCATGCCGGGCAAGGACCCTGGCGGCATCATCGTCACCATCCTGATCGGCATCGCCGGTGCGCTGCTCGCCGGATTTGTCGCGCCATCGATCGGGGTCGATCTGACCAGCACGCTCAACAGCTATATTGCCGCCACTGTGGGCGCGATCGTGCTGCTGGCGCTGTACCGCCTGGTAATGACCCGCCGCGCACGTTGAATTTGGCGCCTGCATTCGGTTTTACTGAAAGCGGTGCCGCCCGCTCCCCCTCCCGGTCACCCGCACGCAATCGTTGATGGGTGGCAAGGGTCGGGGATCGGGCCAGCAGCGCAATGGGCCGTTCAGCCCCCGTTGTTCCGCCCCGCGTCAAGACAGCGGCGGAACATTTTGCTGAAAGGCCCTGAATCCATGATCCGATTGATGACCGTCGCCGCCCTTGCCGCGACGTTTCCGCTCGCCGCTGCGGCGCAGGTCGCCCCGAGCGCGACTGCGGTCGAGGGCACATTGCTCGACGTGGTGGCCGAGGGCCGGGTCAACCGGGTGCCCGATGTCGCGCTGATTCGCGCCGGAGTGGTCAGCCAGGGCGCGACCGCCGCCGAGGCGCTGACCGCCAATGCGCGCCAGATGGCGTCGGTCCTTACCGCGCTGAAGGCAGCGGGAATCGCCGACCGCGATGTCCAGACCGCGACGATCTCGCTCAACCCGCAATATCGCTATGCCGAGAACCAGCCGCCCGCCATCACCGGCTATCAGGCGACCAACAGCGTATCGGTTCGGTTTCGCGACATTGCGCGCAGCGGCACGATCCTCGACGCGCTGGTCAAACAGGGTGCGAACCAGATCGACGGGCCGAACCTGACGATCGATGCCATCGACGCCGCGATGGATGAGGCCAGGGTCGATGCGGTGAAGCGCGCCCGCGCCCGTGCCGAGCTTTATGCCCGCACACTCGGCATGCGGGTCGCCCGCATCGTGGTGGTCAGCGAGGGCAGCGACGGCGATGTCCCCGGCCCGATGCCGCAGATGATGGTCCGCGCCGAAGCCAAGGATTCGACCCAGATCGCACCCGGCGAACAGCAGGTCAGCGCCAACGTCCGGGTCCGCTTTCTGCTGCAGTAACGAAAAGGGGCCGCCCCACTTGGGACGGCCCCTCGTTATCTTTGGTGCACCGCATTCAGCGCAGCAGAATCAAATCGTCAACGCACCGAACCGCGACGGACCAGATTGACGATCGCCAGCAGGATAATCGCGCCAACCAGCGACGACACGAAGGTCATCACGGTGATCACGCTGTTGATCGACCCGCCGAACAACAGGCCACCGATGAACGCGCCGACGATGCCGACGACGATGTTGAGCAGGATGCCCTGCTGCGCGTCGGTACGCATCACCATGCTGGCGAGCCAACCGACCACGCCACCGACAACGAGCCAGACGATAAGTCCCACGAGATCCATGTCTTCCTCCACTGTGACGTCCGCAAGCGGTGCGGACGATGTGGGGCGAAGACGCGCAGGGGCCGAAAATGGTTCCGCCCGCGTTTTGAGGCGCGGGCGGATGGGAGAGTTGGCGATGTGACGCGGGGAAGCCCCCGCTTCTCAATATTTCTGTTGGCGCTCGTACAGCGACTTGTAATGCTGGATGCGCGTGACGCGCAGGCCCGGCATGCCCGACCGGTCGATCGCGCGTTGCCAGCCGGCGAACTCCTCCACCGTCAGGCCATAGCGTTCGCACACTTCGTCGATGCTCAACAGGCCACCATTGACCGCCGCGACGACTTCCGCCTTGCGCCGCACGACCCAGCGGGTCGTTTGGGGCGGCGGCAGCGAATCGAGCGTCAGCGGCTCGCCGAGCGGACCGATCACCTTGGCTGGACGGATCTTCTGGTTCTCAATCATTCTTACCTCGATCAGGGCGGGGGGTCCCCAACTGCATCTGAAGCCCGTCATAACGTCTGCGGATTTCGCTTCGCCTAAACGGCACGGTAAACGGCGCGTTCATTGCCGTTGCCATCGGGTTAGCGTGCGTTCGACCGCCAGGTTGAACGCGCCGTGCGGCGGGGCGAGCAATCCGTGCGCGGGCGTGCGCCGGTCGAGCCGAATCTGCAGCCGTGCAGTCGGGCTCGCCGACTGGCGCACTGCCGCAGTCGCCAGCAGCACCGCGATCGGCGCGACGATGGGCGTCGCCGCCACATCCCGGTCGAATCGGAAGCTCAAATCCACTGGAGCCTGCTGTCATCGGTCGAATCCATTAGACCCCGTTTAGCGACGAAGGCTAAAAGCCCGGTAAATGCAGCGCTTTTGCATCGGCACCGTGAAATCACTATGTGCGCGGCGATGTTCACCGGAGATTTCCAGCTTGCCGGGCCGCTCGAAAAGCGGCGGATCGTCGTTGCCATGTCGGGCGGCGTCGACAGTTCGGTCGTGGCCGCGCTCGCCGCGCGCACCGGCGCGGAGACGATCGGCGTCACGCTTCAGCTCTATGATCATGGCGAAGCGGTCGGACGTGCAGGCAGCTGTTGCGCGGGCCGCGACATCCGCGACGCGCGCGCGGTGTGCGACCGGCTCGGCATCGCGCATTATGTATTCGATCACGAAAGCAGCTTTCGCGAGACCGTGATCGACGATTTCGCCGACACCTATCTTGCCGGCCGCACGCCGATCCCCTGCGTCAAATGCAATATGGGGCCGAAATTCACGGATTTGTTCGCGCTTGCCCGCGATCTGGGCGCCGATTGCCTCGCCACCGGCCATTATGTGCAGCGGGTCGAGGGGCCGGAAGGGCCGGAACTGCACAAGGGCGCCGATCCGGCGCGCGACCAGAGCTACTTCCTGTTCGCGACGACCAGCGCGCAGCTCGACTTCCTGCGCTTTCCTTTGGGCGGCCTGCCCAAGGCCCGGGTGCGCGAAATCGCGGCGGAGATCGGTCTGGGCGTCGCGGACAAGCCCGACAGCCAGGACATCTGCTTCGTCCCCGACGGCGACTATGCATCGCTGGTCAGAAAACTGCGCCCCGAAGCGGATACCGCCGGAGCGATCGTCGATGAGGCGGGCAATAGGCTGGGCGAGCACAAGGGGCTGATCCACTTCACCGTCGGCCAGCGTCGCGGGCTTGAGATCGGCGGCAGCCCAGAGCCGCTCTATGTCCTGCGACTCGACCCGACGACGCGCGATGTGGTGGTGGGTCCGAAGTCGGCGCTCGCGGTCAGCGCCGCGCGGATCGAGGGGCTGAACTGGATCGGCGGCAGCCATAGCGCACCGCTCACCGCGAAGGTGCGGTCGATGGCCCGGCCGGTCCCGGCGCGGCTCGACGGCGACCGGGTGGTGTTCGACGCCCCCGAATATGGCGTCGCCCCGGGTCAGGCGGCGGTGCTCTATTCCGGCGAGCGCGTATTGGGCGGCGGCTGGATCCGCGAGACGGAGCGGGCGGAGATGGTGCCCGCGTAAAGCAAGCGCGACCGGGGCATCGCCCCGGCCGCGCCGCATTCCTGACGCCGGCTTATTCGGGGGTACCGTTGCCCTCGGCCGCCTGCTTTACCTCGCCCTTGCCCATCGCCGAGACGAGCGCGTTGCCGCTGAAGCTGAAATTGTCGGCGGGGATGGTCGCCACCTTGCGTCCCACCGCGACGCCGAGCGATTCGATCTCTCCGCGCGCGTTGCGATTGACGCTGCGCAGCTTGCCGACGACACGGCCGCGCGCATCCTGGATCGGCATGCCGCGATCGAGCGACGGTGCCGCACCGCTATCGATGTCGAGCATGCCTCCGCCCGCGCCGCCAGCCGATCCCGATGCGCCGCCCGAACCGGCAGAGCCGCTTGCCGATCCGCCGCCTGCCAGCGCCCCGGTGACGCCACCGAGATTGCCGGTCGCGCCATGTGCGGCTCCCGCCGCACCGCGCGCGGTGTCGACAGTGCCCCGCGCCCGCTCGCGGGTCCGGCCGACCGCGCCGCGCACATCGTCGGTGCCGATCAGGTCCGCCGATGCACCGCCCGACGCGCTGCCCGATCCACTGCCGCTGCCCGACAGGCCGAAGCTGCGACCGGCGGCGCTGGTCGTGTTATCGACCGCTCCGGCGATACCGCCGCTGGCGCTGCCATTGGCGCTCGCCTTGCCGCTGCGGCGGTCGACCGATTTGTCGACATCGGCCGTTCCCTGGATCGACTTGGTGGTGCGGGTCGTGGTGCGAACCGGTTCGCTGGTCCGCTCACGGACGCGGCCGATGGTGCGGGTGATCGGGCCGTCGCTCGGGCGCGACAGGGTGCCGCCGAGCTGACCGCCGAGGCTGCCGCCCAGCTGGCCGCCGAGGCCACCGCCACCGCCGCCCAGCAACTGCGCCGAAGCGGGCGTCGCGAGCGTGATCGCCGCCATCGCGGCTGCCGAAAGGAACAGGGTCTTCATGGTCGGTCTCCTCTTCAACTTCGCGCCCCTGTCGGGCGCATCCGGGAGGAGAACGGATGGTCTTTCGGCTTTAATCCAAAAAAATTCAGCGCGGTCGCGTGGCGCAGTCGGCGCAGACCAGTCCGCGTCCGAACGCCTTGTCCGGGCCCTTCCTACCCAGATCGCGCGCTTCGCGGTCGAGCGCGGCGATCGCGCCGTCGATGCCCCGATCGAGATGCGCCGCCAGACGCGCCGCCACGAACGGGGCGGCGAAGGACGTTCCGCGCACCGTGCGGGCGCGACCATCGCGCCCGGCGGCGATCATGTCGGCACCGGGCGCCGCATAATCGAGCTTCGTGGCGCGCCCGGCCTCGATCAATGCGCGCCCGCGACCATCCACGCCGGTGACGGCGATCGTGCCGGGATAGGAGGCGGGATAGGCCGGGCGCGACGCGGGACCGTCATTGCCGACCGCCGCGACGACGACCGTCCCGAGGCGACGCGCCGCCGCGACGATCCGCGCGAGCAGCGGATTGGGCGGTCCGACCAGGCTGACCACCACCACCGGCACCCGTCCGCGCGCCATCCAGGCGATCGCCTGACCGATCGCGGCGGCGTTCCCGCCCGCGGGATCATTGCCATAGACATCGGCGACGTGAAGCCGTGCCCCCGGCGCACTCGCGCGTACGCCCGCACCGCCGGTAAGCAGCGAGGCGATCGCGACGGCGTGATCGTTGGCCGCCGGTCCGCCCCGCGCAAAGCCCTGTTGGCGGATCAGGCCGGGCGTGTTCGCCGGAACCCCGCCGTCGATGATCCCGATCTGTGGTCCGCGCGAGGCGCTGTTCGCGGCAGCCCGCACAAACGGCGCAACCGCGACCGCCCCGAGCGATCCGCTGGCGAAATGCAGGCCGTCGGCGGTCACCTCGAGCCCCGGCGCCAGCGCCTCTAGCTGGCGCGTCGCGCGCTTGAGGTTCCAGCCGCCGGGCGTCGCGAAGCGCAGATAGGTGAGGTCGAGATCGTCGAGCGCGACGCGTTCGATCAGACGAAACCCCTTCGCCTGCGCAGCGCGAATGACGGCATCGTCACCATCGATCACGATCAGCTCACCCGCGCGGACCGCATTCCCATCGGCATCCAGTGCGACACGGTCGGGATGACGGCGGGCAAGATCGCTGGCGCGCTCCAGCGGAGCTTGCGCCAGCGCGCGCGCGCCGTCGAGCGTGCGATCCACGCGCGGCAATGCGTCGGTGACGCGGTCGACCGTCCCGCCGAGCGGCGGCAGCGGCGGTATCAGTTGCGCGCTCGCGGGTGCGGCGAGCGCCAACAGGCCAATCCCGGCAGCGGCACGGATCAGGGGCCAGGGCATCATCGCCATGTGACTAGAACTCGAAAAGTTTCTGCGTCATGCTGGATGAAACGAATGGCGGCATCCGTTTCATCCCCGAACGACCGAAAGGAAGCCAGAGACTTGCGTTTCGAGGAGCAGCTGCTCGACCTGCTACCACGTCTGCGACGGTTCGCGCACGCACTGGCGCGCGACGCCGCCGACGCTGACGATCTGTTGCAGGCATCGGTCGAGCGCGCGCTGCTCCGGCGCGATCAATGGCAGCCTGGGACACGACTGGATAGCTGGATGGCCCGACTGATGCGAAATCTTTGGATCGATACCGTCCGCGCGCAGACCCGGCGCGGCGAGACCTTCGTCCCGCCGGATGCCGGCGAGAGCGTCGGCGTTGGCGCGTCGCAGGAGGCGATGGTCGAGCTCGGCAATGTCGGGCGTGCGATGCGGACGCTGCCGCCCGAACAGCGCGAGGCGGTGGCGCTGGTCGTCGTCGAGGGTTTTGCCTATCGCGAGGCCGCCGAGATCCTCGAGATCCCGATCGGTACCCTGACCTCGCGGCTGGTGCGCGGGCGTGAGGCGCTGATGGCCAAGCTGGGAGAAGCGGCGTGACGATCGATCCCGAAATGCTGATGGCCTATGCCGATGGCGAACTCGACCCGCTCGCCGCAAAGCGCGTCGAGCGCGCGATTGCCGCCGATCCCGCGCTGGCGCAGCAGGTCGAGGCGCATCGCGCACTCATCACGTCGCTGCGCACGGCCTTCGCGCCCGTCGCCGATGCGCCGCCGCCGCACTCGGTCGTGGCGATGCTCGCGGAGTCGGCGCGCGTCGTCCCGCTTGCTCGCCCTTCAACCGCGCGCCGCGAGCGCCCGATCTGGATGGGCGCGGTTGCGGCCAGCCTCGTCGCCGGCCTGTTCGGCGGCGCGCTGCTGATGCCGCGCGGCGGCGAGGCGGGCATCGCGTTCGAACAGGGCCAGGCGATTGCGCGTGGCGACCTTGCCCGCGCGCTCGATACGCAGCTGGCCTCGAGCCAAGCGAGCGACGGGCCGGTGCGGATCGGGGTGAGCTTTCGCGACAAGGGTGGCACGCTGTGCCGCAGTTTCGAGCGCGCCGGTTCCGGCGGCATCGCCTGTGCGGCCGACAAGAACTGGCGGATCGAACGGCTCTATGGCGGGAGCGCGCAGGCGCAGACCGATTATCGCCAAGCCGGATCGGCAAGCGCTGCGATCATGCGCGACGCACAGGAGATGATGGCCGGCGAACCGCTCGACGCCGAGGCCGAGCGCGCGGCGCTGGCGGGGCGCTAGAGTTTGTTTCAGCAAAGCTGAAACGGTTGCGGCACCGGCCCGCTTCCCCACCCGGCCACCCATTTCATACTACCGCTGGGTGGCCGGGTGGGGAAGCGGGCCGGTGCCGCGATTCAGCGGAGCTGAATCCAACTCTAACCCTTCAGCTCATTCGCCTCGCGCAGCGGTTCGCCGGGGCGGTCGACCTGCCCCTCCGGATCGACATGGATCAGGATTTCGGTGCCGGGAAATTCGGATTCGAGCCGCAGTTCCAGCGCCTCGACCACATCATGCGCCTCCGCCACGCTCATCGTGGCAGGAACATGGATGTGGAACTGGGCGAAATCCTGCGATCCGCTGGTGCGGGTGCGCAGGTCGTGCAGGCTTTCGAAGCCGGGGATCGACGCGGCACAGGCGATGAAGGCGCGGCGCTTTTCCTCCGGCCATTCACGGTCCATCAGCTGGCCGATCGCGTCGCTTGCCGCGTGCCATGCGCCCCAGAGGAGCCACAGGGCAATGCCGATGCCGAACACCGGATCCGCGCCGCGCAGGTGCAGCACCGATTCGAGGACCAGAGCGGCGATCACGCCGGCATTGAGGAACAGGTCCGATTGATAGTGCAGCCGGTCGGTGCGGATCGCGATCGATCCGCTCGCGGCGATGGCGCGCGCCTGATAGGCGGTGAGCGCGAGCGTCACGCCGATCGCGATGACCGAGACGATGATTCCCGCCTCCGGATCGGCGGCGACATCGCCGCTCGTCAGCCGCTCGATCGCGCGGACCGCGATGAAGGCGGCGGAGGCGGAGATCAGCACCACCTGAAACAGCGCCGCCAGCGCCTCTGCTTTGCCATGGCCGAAGCGGTGATTGGCGTCGGCGGGCTGCGCTGCAATGCGTACCCCGGCCAAAGTGACCAGCGACGCGATCAGGTCGAGCAGCGAATCCGACAGGCTCGCCAGCATCGCGACCGACCCGGTGGTCCATGCCGCATAGCCCTTGAGCCCGCCCAGCAGCAGCGCCGCGACGACGCTGGCGATTGCGGCGCGGGTCGGCGTGGCGCTCATGGGTAGAGTAATCCTTCGTCCCAATGTTCGCCGTTGCGGACGAATAGGCGGCGCTCGTGCAGCCGATGGGCACGGTCGTTCCAGAACTCGATCCGCTCGGGCGTGACGCGATAGCCGCCCCAATGCGGCGGGCGCGGCACGTCGCCACCTTCGAACCGCGCCTGCATTTCGGCGAAGCGCGCCTCGAACGTCGCGCGGTCGGGCAGCGGGCGTGACTGGTCGCTGGCCCAGGCGCCGAGCTGCGAGTCGCGGCTGCGCGTTGCGAAATAGGCATCGGATTCGGCGTCGGCCACCCGTCCGACCCGCCCCTCGATGCGGATCTGGCGACGCAGCGACTTCCAGTGAAACAGCAATGCCGCGCGCGGGGTCGCGTCCAGCTCGCCCGCCTTGCGACTCTCGCGGTTGGTATAGAAAGTGAAGCCGTCCGGCCCATGCCCCTTGAGCAGCACCATGCGCAGCGAGGGCTGGCCGTCCGCGCCGACCGTCGCGAGCGCCATCGCGTTCGAGTCATTGGGCTCGGTGGTGCGCGCCTCGGCATACCAGACGTCGAACAGGGCGAAGGGATCGGTGATCATGGCGCCTCCATAGCGCTGTGCCGGTCGCAGCGGGAGGGGGTAGCGCCAATGCAGCATTGCCCTTTGGCGCGGTGCGCGGCATGGGGAAGGTCAGGGTTTCGACAATTTTTCGAGGGCGCGATGAAGGACAGGCTGGTGACGTTGATCGGCGGCGGCGGGTTCGCCGGGCGTTATATCGCGCAAAGCCTGCTCAAGGCGGGTGCGCGGGTGCGCATCGCCCAGCGCGATCCGCGCAGCGCCTGGTTTTTGAAGCCGCTCGGCGGCTTGGGTCAGACCCAGTTCGTCGCCGCCGATGTGACGCGCCCCGAGACGCTGGCGCGCGCGGTCGCCGGGTCGGACGCGGTGGTCAATCTGGTCGGGGTGTTCGGGAGCCGAATGGACGCGGTCAACGCGGTCGGATCGGACAATGCCGCAAAGGCCGCTGCCCATGCGGGCGTCGCGAGCTTCGTCCAGATTTCGGCGATCGGCGCCGATTCGAACTCGCCCTCCGCCTATGGCCGGTCGAAGGGCGATGGCGAGGCTGCAGTCCGCGCCGCCTTCCCCAATGCCACCATCCTGCGCCCCAGCCTGATGTTCGGGCGCGAGGACCAGTTCGTGAACCGCTTCGCCGCCCTCGCCGCGATGCTGCCGTTCGTGCCGGTGCTCAAGGGCGGGACGAAGATCCAGCCGGTATGGGTCGCCGATGTCGCGCAGGCGGTGACCCGCGCGATCGCCGAACCGACGCGCTATGCCGGCCAGACGATCGAGCTGGGCGGGCCGGACGTGATGAGCTTTACCCAGTTCCACAACTGGCTGCTCGGCGCGATCGGGCGCGACAAGCCGGTGGTCGAGCTGCCTGATGTCGCGGGTGCCGCACTCGCCTCGCTCGGCTTCCTGCCCGGCGCGCCGATCACCTGGGATCAGTGGCTGATGCTCCAGCAGGACAATGTCGCGTCGGGCGAGGGTCTGGCGGCGTTCGACATCGCGCCCACCCCGCTGGGCGCGGTCGCTCCGCACTGGCTGGTCCAGTATCGCAAACATGGCCGGTTCGCCGACGCGCGCCACGCCTGATCGCCATATCCGGCATAGTATAACGGCCGGCGCGCCCGGCAGGGGGAGCGCGCCGTGAGCGACATCGCCATCTACATCATCCTCGGCATTATCGAGGGACTGACCGAATTCCTGCCCGTATCGTCGACCGGACATTTGATCCTCGCAGGCGAGTTGCTCGGCTTTACTGGGGAAAGCTCGGTCGCGTTCAAGATCGCGATCCAGCTCGGCGCGATCCTGGCGGTGCTGGTCGCCTACTGGCGGCGCTTCTGGGGGATTGGCACGGGCCTGTTGCGCGGGGAGCGCGAGGCGATCTGGTTCACGCGCAACATCCTGATCGGCTTCCTCCCGGCGATGCTGATCGGCGCGGTCGCATATGAGGGGATCCGCCAACTGATCCAGTCGCCGATGACCGTCGCGGTCGCGCTGATCGTCGGGGGCATCGCGATCCTGGTCATTGAACGCATGGTCAAGGTGGTGAAGGTCGAGCGGGTCGAGACGATGCCGCTGCCTACCGCAGTCGCGATCGGGCTGGTCCAGTGCATCGCGATGATTCCGGGCGTCAGCCGGTCGGGCGCGACGATCATGGGCGCGCTGCTGATGGGGGTCGAGCGCAAGACGGCGGCAGAGTTCAGCTTCTTCCTCGCGGTGCCGACCATGGCAGGGGCGACCGTTTACTCGCTGTACAAGGATCGTGACCTGCTGAACGCCGACGATCTGGGCGGAATTGCCATCGGGCTGGGCGTATCGTTCATCGTCGCACTGCTGGTGGTGAAGGCGTTCGTGAAGATCGTCGGTCGCTTCGGCTTTGCACCGTTCGCTTGGTACCGAATCGCACTCGGTGCGGCGGCCATGCTGTTCCTTTCCGTTCGGTAGGGCCGGATCGGGTATAAGTTTGAAATGAAATTGCGCAACATTGAAACGATCGCGATTGTTACGATTTAGTATGACAGTATAACTGCCCTATTTCGCCATTTCCCCTCGACTCCGCAACAAAATGCTGTCATCCGCGCCGCATGGGCAAGGATGTGATGCTTCAATTCGTCGATCGTGCGCAGGCGTTTCCGCCCAAGCGCAATCCGGAACTGCGCGCGCAGGATTTTCGCGAGATTGCGGAGCGCTACGCGCCGCCGAGCGCCGAGGAGCAGGCCGGGCGCTGCTCGCAATGCGGCGTGCCTTACTGCACGGTGCATTGTCCGCTGCACAACCACATCCCCGACTGGCTGCGCCTGACCGCCGAAGGGCGGCTGCGCGAAGCCTATGAGCTGTCGAACAGCACCTCGACCATGCCGGAGATTTGCGGCCGCATCTGTCCGCAGGACCGGCTGTGCGAGGGCAATTGCGTCATCGAGTCCTCGGGCCACGGTACGGTCACGATCGGATCGGTCGAAAAGTTCATCACCGACACAGCGTGGGAAGAAGGCTGGGTCGAGCCGCTGCAACCCGGCCCGGCGCGCGGCCAGTCGGTCGGCGTGATCGGCGCGGGTCCAGCGGGTCTAACCGCCGCCGAATATCTCCGCGTGCTCGGCTATGACGTCCATGTCTATGATCGCCACGACCGCGCGGGCGGGCTGCTGACCTATGGCATCCCCGGCTTCAAGCTGGAGAAGCATGTCGTCACGCGCCGCACCGACCGGCTGGCGGCGGGCGGGATCGTCTTCCACCTGAGCTTCGATGTCGGCAAGGACGCAACGCTGGAGCAGCTGCGCCAGAAGCACGACGCGATCCTGATCGCGACCGGCGTGTACAAGCCGCGCGCAATCAAGGCGCCCGGCGTCGGCGCGAACGGCGTAGTCGACGCACTCGATTACCTGATCGCGTCGACCCGCAAGAGCTTTGGCGACAGCGTCCCGGCGTTCGAGGATGGCAGCCTCAATGCGGCGGGCAAGCATGTCGTCGTGATCGGCGGCGGCGACACCGCGATGGATTGCGTCCGCACCGCGATCCGCCAGGGGGCGGCATCGGTGAAGTGCCTGTATCGCCGCGACCGCGCCAACATGCCGGGCAGCCAGCGCGAAACCGCCAATGCCGAGGAAGAAGGCGTCGAGTTCGTCTGGCTCTCCGCCCCCGAGGCGTTCGACGGCGTCGATCAGGTGACGGCAGTGAAGGCTGTAGGTATGCGCCTTGGCGCCCCCGATGCCAGCGGTCGCCGCGCCCCCGAACCCGATCCCGACGCCAAGTTCGACGTCCCCGCCGATCTGGTGATTAAGGCGCTGGGCTTCGACCCCGAAGACCTGCCGGTGCTGTTCGACGCGCCCGAACTGGGCGTCACCCGCTGGGGCACCGTCCGCACCGATGCGCGCACGATGATGAGCAACCTCGACGGGGTGTTCGCCGCGGGCGACATCGTCAAGGGCGCGAGCCTGGTTGTCCAGGCGATCCGCGACGGGCGCGATGTCAGCGAGCGGATGCATGCGTGGTTGAAGGGACAGAAGGTCGCCGGCGCGGCCCGGAACAAGATGGAAGCAGCATGACCACCGAAACCCAGCGCGAACGCCTCGCCCGCGAGGGCATGTACCGCCCCGAGTTCGAGGGCGATGCCTGTGGCGTGGGCATGGTCGCGGCGATCGACGGACAGCCGTCGCGCCGCGTGGTGCAGGGTGCGATCGATGCCTTGAAGGCGGTGTGGCATCGCGGCGCGGTCGATGCCGATGGCAAGACCGGCGATGGCGCCGGGCTGCATGTCGATCTGCCGCTGCGCTTCTTTGACGATGCGGTGCTCGCCAGCGGGCATCGCGTGCTGCCCAACCGGCTTGCGGTCGGCATGATCTTCATGCCGCGCGTCGACCTGGGCGCGCAGGAGGCGTGCCGCACGATCGTCGAAAGCGTGCTGATCGACGCGGGCTACACCATCTATGGCTGGCGGCAGGTGCCGGTCGATGTCTCGGTCATCGGGCAAAAGGCGCAGGCGACCCGGCCGGAGATCGAGCAGATCATGATCGCCGGGCCGATGCCCGACGAACAGAGCGAGGCAGAGTTCGAGAAGAACCTCTACCTCGTTCGCCGTCGCATCGAAAAGCGGATCATCGCGGCGCAGATCAGCGGCTTCTACATCTGTAGCCTGTCGTGCCGCTCGATCATCTACAAGGGGCTGTTCCTCGCCGAGTCGCTGTCGGAATTCTATCCCGACCTGCGCGACGAACGCTTCGTTTCCCGCGTCGCGATCTTCCATCAGCGCTATTCGACCAACACCTTCCCGCAATGGTGGCTGGCCCAGCCGTTCCGCTGCCTCGCGCATAATGGCGAGATCAACACGATCCGCGGCAACAAGAACTGGATGCTCAGCCACGAGATCAAGATGGCGGCGACCGCGTTCGGCGAGCATTCGGAGGACATCAAGCCGGTGATCCCGGCGGGTGCGTCCGATACCGCCGCGCTTGACGCGGTGTTCGAGGCGATCTGTCGCTCCGGCCGCGACGCGCCGACCGCCAAGCTGATGCTGGTTCCCGAAGCGTGGCAGGCGATCGATGCGATGCCCGACAAGCATCTCGCGATGTACAAGTACCTCGCCAGCGTGATGGAGCCGTGGGACGGCCCCGCCGCGCTCGCGATGACCGATGGTCGCTGGGCCGTGGCGGGCGTCGACCGCAACGCGCTGCGCCCGCTGCGCTACACCCGCACGTCCGACGGGCTGCTGGTCGTGGGGTCCGAAACCGGGATGGTTCAGCTGGCCGAGGCGACCGTGGTCGCCAAGGGGCGGCTGGGGCCGGGCCAGATGATCGCGGTCGATCTCGAGGAAGGGCGTTTCTACACCGATGGCGAGGTCAAGGACCGCATCGCCGGGGAATATGATTACGCGTCGATGATCGGCGAGTTCATGGGGCTCGACGATCTGCCCGATGCGGCGGATGCGACCCCTGCATGGACCCGCGCCGAGCTGACGCGTCGCCAGGTGGCGGCGGGGCAGACGCTGGAGGATATGGAGCTGATCCTGTCGCCGATGGTGACCGACGCCAAGGAGGCGGTCGGGTCGATGGGCGACGATACGCCGCTTGCGGTGATCAGCGACAAGCCGCGCCTGATCAGCCAGTTCTTCCGCCAGAATTTCAGCCAGGTGACCAACCCGCCGATCGATTCCTTGCGCGAACGTCATGTGATGTCGCTCAAGACGCGGTTCGGCAATCTCGCCAACATCCTGGACACGGCGCAGACCGCGAACAAGGTGCTGGTGCTCGAAAGCCCGGTGCTGACCAATGGCGACTGGGCGCGGCTCAAGGGCTATTTCGGCAGCCAGGCGGCGGAGATCGACTATAGCTTCCCCGCCGGTGGCGGGCCGGAGACGCTCCGCGCCGCCATTGCCGATATCCGGCTTCAGGCCGAACAGGCGGTCCGCGCGGGCAAGACCGAGATTTTCCTGACGGATGAGGCCGTCGGCCCGGACCGCATCGCCATCGCCGGCGTGCTGGCGGCGGCGGCGGTGCACACGCATCTCGTGCGCAAGGGGCTGCGCAGCTATGCCAGCGTCAACATCCGCACCGCCGAATGCCTCGACACGCATTATTATGCGGTGCTGATCGGCGTCGGCGCGACCACGGTGAACGCCTATCTGGCTGAAGCCGCGATCGCCGATCGCCATGCGCGCGGCCTGTTCGGCGATATGACGTTCGAGCAGTGCCTGACGAACCACCGCAAGGCGATCGACGAAGGCCTGCTCAAGATCATCTCGAAGATGGGGATCGCGGTGATCTCCAGCTATCGCGGTGGTTATAATTTCGAGGCGGTCGGGCTCAGCCGCGCGCTGGTCAACGACTTCTTCCCCGGCATGCCCGCGAAGATCTCGGGCGAGGGCTATGCCTCGCTGCATCTGAACGCCCAGATGCGCCACGATGCCGCCTATGACAGCGCGGTCGCGACGCTGCCGATCGGCGGCTTCTATCGTCAGCGGCATGGCGGCGAGACGCATGCGTACTCGGCGCAGCTGATGCACACGCTGCAGACCGCGGTGTCGACCGACAGCTATTCGACCTATCTGCAATTCTCGCGCGGGGTGCGCGATCTGCCGCCGGTCTATCTGCGCGATCTGCTGGAGTTCAACTTCCCGACCGAAGGCGTTGCGATCGACCAGGTCGAGGCGATCACCGAGATCCGCAAGCGCTTCGTGACCCCGGGCATGTCATTGGGCGCGCTGTCGCCTGAGGCGCACGAGACGCTGGCGATCGCGATGAACCGCATCGGCGCAAAGGCGGTTTCGGGCGAGGGCGGCGAGGATTCGATCCGCTACAAGCCCTATGCCAATGGCGACAACGCCAACAGCTCGATCAAGCAGATCGCGAGCGGCCGATTCGGCGTTACCGCCGAATATCTCGGCGCGTGCGAGGAAGTGGAGATCAAGGTCGCACAGGGCGCCAAGCCCGGCGAGGGCGGGCAGCTGCCCGGGTTCAAGGTGACCGAGTTTATCGCCCGGCTGCGCCATTCGACGCCGGGCGTGACGCTGATCTCGCCGCCGCCGCACCACGACATCTATTCGATCGAGGACCTGGCGCAGCTCATCTACGATCTCAAGCAGATCAACCCGCGCGCGCGGGTGTGCGTCAAGCTGGTCAGCAGTGCGGGCATCGGCACCGTCGCGGCGGGCGTGGCGAAGGCGCATGCCGACGTGATCCTGGTCGCCGGCCATGTCGGCGGCACCGGCGCGTCGCCGCAGACTTCGGTGAAATATGCCGGGACGCCGTGGGAAATGGGGCTGTCCGAGGTCAACCAGACGCTGACCCTCAACGGCCTGCGCGGCCGCGTGAAGCTGCGCACCGATGGCGGCCTCAAGACCGGGCGCGACATCGTCATCGCCGCGATCCTGGGCGCCGAGGAATATGGCATTGGCACGCTCAGCCTCGTCGCGATGGGCTGCATCATGGTGCGCCAGTGCCACAGCAACACCTGCCCGGTCGGCGTGTGCACGCAGGACGAGCGATTGCGCCAGAAGTTCACCGGATCGCCGGAAAAGGTCATCAACCTGATGACCTTCATCGCCGAGGAAGTGCGCGAGATTCTCGCCAAGCTCGGCTGCAAGAGCCTCGACGAGGTGATCGGCCGCACCGAATTGCTCCGTCAGGTCAGCCGTGGTGCCGAGCATCTCGACGATCTCGACCTCAACCCGATCCTCGCCAAGGTCGACGCGGACGAGAGCGAGCGGCGCTTCAGCCTGTCGACCTGGCGCAATGCGGTGCCCGACAGCCTCGACGCACAGATCATCGCCGACGCCCGCGCGGTGTTCGAACGGGGCGAGAAGATGCAGCTCGCCTACAATGTCCGCAACACCCACCGCGCCGTCGGCACGCGGCTGTCGAGCGAGATCACCAAGGCGTTCGGCATGTCGAAGCTCAACGACGGTCACGTCCAGATCCGCCTGCGCGGATCGGCCGGCCAGTCGCTCGGCGCGTTCCTGTGCAAGGGCGTGACGCTCGAAGTGTTCGGCGACGCCAACGACTATGTCGGCAAGGGCCTGTCGGGCGGCACCATCGTCGTGCGCCCGCTGGTCAGCTCGCCGCTGGCCAGCCAGGACAATACGATCATCGGCAACACCGTGCTCTACGGTGCGACCTCAGGCCGGCTGTTCGCCGCGGGTCAGGCGGGCGAGCGCTTCGCCGTGCGCAATTCGGGCGCGCAGGTGGTGGTCGAGGGCTGCGGTGCCAATGGCTGCGAGTACATGACCGGCGGCGTCGCGGTGGTGCTGGGTGAGGTCGGCGCGAATTTCGGCGCGGGCATGACCGGCGGCATGGCGTTCATCTATGACGAAAGCGGCAGTTTCGACGCGCGCGCCAATGGCGAGAGCATCGTGTGGCAACGCCTGACCTCGCTGCATTGGGAGGCGGTGCTCAAGAACCTGGTCGCCGACCATGCCGAGGCGACCGACAGCAAATGGTCGCGCGGTCTGCTCGAGGATTGGGACCGGGTGCGCGGCCATTTCTGGCAGGTGGTACCGAAGGAAATGCTGACGCGGCTGGCGCATCCGCTGGATGACAGCGTGGAGATGGTCGCGGCGGAGTAGCGCTCGTGTTCCATGCTGATCGCCGAGAGATAGGCGCTGCGGTCGCAGTTGGCGGGATGCTGTGCCTGATCGCGGGGATGGCGTGGTGGCCGCAGCCAAGCCAGCAGGAGCCGCTACGCGCCACGGCAACCTTTGTGTCTGCGCGACCTTTCGTCGATGCCAACAAATACAGGAAGGCGATTGCTCGCCTGGCTATCTCGGTACGGCTGAACGATGGCAGCACCCTTGTGGTCAACCCAGCCGCTGAATGTGTCCCGACCTATCGCAAGGGGGACCGGCGGGAATTGATGGGCATTCACGCCAATGGCGGTCGCATTGAATGGAAGATCGCCAACGCTCGGTGCCAGGTCTGAGGCTTCTTCCCTTGCCGCCGCCACCCCGCGCCGCCTAAAGCCTTAGGTCATGTGGCAGCTTTACCAATTCCCCCTGTGCCCCTTCTCGCGCAAGGTGCGCCTCGTCCTCGGTGAGAAGGGCGTCGGCTATGAGCCGGTGCGCGAATCGCCCTGGGCCCGGCGCGACGAGTTTCTCGACATGAACCCGGCGGGCCAGACCCCGGTGATGGCCGACGATCGCGGGGTGGTGCTGATCGATTCGGTCGCGATCTGCGAGTTTTTCGAGGAGACGGTGAGCAAGGCCGCATTGCTCAACGGCACCGCGGCGGACCGCGCCGAAATCCGCCGATTGGTCGCGTGGTTCGACACGCAATTCTTCCGCGATATCACCGGGCCGCTGCTCAACGAGCGGATGATCAAGCGCATCGTCCAGCGCGCGACGCCCGACAGCGGCGCATTGCGGGAGGCGATGAAGGCGGCGGTCGCGCATCTCGACTATATCGATTTCCTGCTCGACCACCGTACCTGGCTGGGCGGCGCGACGATGAGCCTCGCCGATCTGGCGGCTGCGGCGCAGATCAGCGTTGCCGACTATCTCGGCGGGATCGACTGGAAGAGCCACGAACAGGCCAAGCGCTGGTATGTCGGGATGAAGAGCCGCCCGAGCTTCCGTCCGCTGCTTGCCGAGCGGATGGAGGGGATCAACCCGCCGGCGGATTACGAGAAGCTCGACCTGTGAGCGGGGGCAGCGCCGTGGTGATCGGCGCGACTGGCGGGATCGGAAGCGCCATTGCCGATGCGCTGGAGGAGGAAGCGGCGCACGCGAAGGTGTGGCGCTTCGGCCGATCGCTGGCGGGCGACGCGCATCTCGACCTGACCGATGAGGCCAGCATCGAAGCCGCCGCCGCGCGGGTTGCCGACGGTCCACCACCGTCGCTGATCTTCGTCGCGACGGGCATCCTTGGCGAGGGCGAGCGCGGGCCGGAAAAGGCGTTGCGCGATCTTGACCCAGACTGGCTGGCGCGCGTGTTCGCGATCAACACGATCGGCCCGGCGCTGATCGCCAAGCATTTCCTGCCGCTCATGGCGCGCACTGGCACCCCCGTGTTCGCCGCGCTGTCCGCGCGCGTGGGGAGTATCTCGGACAATCGGCTGGGCGGGTGGCACGGCTATCGCGCGTCCAAGGCGGCGCTCAACATGCTGATCCGCAATTTCGCGATCGACGCACGGCGACGCAACGACCGGTCGATCGTGATCGGTCTGCATCCCGGAACGGTGGATACTCAGCTGTCGGCACCCTTCCGCGGCACGATCGCGCCGGGCAAGCTGTTCGACGCCGAGCGCGCGGCGCTGCAATTGCTGGATGTGGTCGAGGGGCTCAAGCCCGGAGACAGCGGCAAGTGCTTCGCCTGGGACGGGGCAGAAATCCCCGCCTAAAACTCGTCCTCCAGAACCTGCTCCCGCCGCCGGTCGTCGCGTCGGCCACGGTCGCGGGGCTCCTCGAACTCCTCATCCGGCGCAGGATCACGCCGCGGGCGAGTCATTTCGATGCTGCCGTCGCGATTGACGCGCACGCCCAGTTCACGGCCGCCAAAGCTGCCCTCGAATTCGATCCCGTCCCCGATGAAATTCTCGCCATCCTCGATCAGGACGTCGGTTACGTTCTCGACCACCGGCTCGGGCCGCGGCCGCGCCGCGACGCCCAGCGCCTGGCTCATGAAATCGCGCCATACCCGCGCGGGCATGCCGCCGCCGGCGAGGCCCGCATTGGGGCTGTTGTCGTCATTGCCCATCCACACGCCGGTGATGATGCCGTTGGAATAGCCGAGGAACAGCGCGTCGCGATTGTCCTGCGTCGTTCCGGTCTTGCCGAAGGTGTCGATCGCCAGCGCCGCACTACGCCCGGTGCCCTCGGTCACCGTCGCGGCGAGCAGCTCGCGCATCCCCTCGAGCTCGGCACGCGAGAGCGACCGCGTCGCGCCGGTCAGCCGCGCCGCCCAGCCCGGCTCATCGGCGTCGGATAGACCGCGCGGGCGCACGGGTGTGGTGCCGCTGGCGATCGCGGCATAGGCGGCGGTCAGTTCGATCAGCGAAACGCTCGACGTGCCGAGTGCGATCGACGCCTCGCTGGGAATGGGCGAGGTGATGCCGAGATCGCGCGCGGCACGGATCACGGCGGCGACTCCGACCCGCTGGGTCAGCCGCGCGGCGGTGACGTTGCTCGACCGCGCAAAGGCCTCACGCAGCGTGATCGGGCCGCGATAGCGCCCGTCGCTGTTCTTGGGACTCCAGTCGCCGATCGTCACCGGCTCGTCGCGCACGATCGAGTCAGGGGTCATGCCCGAGCGCAATGCGGCGAGATAGACGAACAGTTTGAAGGTCGACCCCGGCTGGCGCTGCGCCTGGGTCGCGCGGTTGAAAGGCGACTCGGCGTAATTCTTGCCGCCGACCATCGCGATCACGCGGCCATCGGGGCGCATCGCAACGATCGCCACCTGCGCCTTGCGCAGACCCGCATTGCGCACCGCGCGTTCGGCGGCGCGCTGCATCTTCGCCTCCAGCGTGGTGGTGACCGTCGTGTTGGTTACGATCTCGCCCGAGCGGTCGCGCGCTTCGGGCAGCACCCAATCAGCGAAATAGGTGCCGCTGGGCAGCGTCTTGACCCTGGACAGGCGCAGTCGCGCGGGCTGCACCGCCTTGCCCTCCGCCTCGGTAAGAAAGCCGGCATCCACCATCGTGCCTACGACCACCGCCTGCCGCTCGCGCGCGCCGGCAAGATTGGACGAGGGGGGCGAGCCGTGAGGGCGCCTTGACCAGACCCGCCAGCATCGCCGCCTGCGCCACGGTCAGATCGGCCGCGGGGCGGCTGAAATAATGGCGCGCGGCCGCATCGAGGCCGTATTGATTGTCGCCGAAATAGACGTTGGACAGGTAGCGCGAGAGGATCTCGTTCTTGGTCAGCCACGCTTCCAGCCAGAAGGAGATCAGCACCTCCTGAAACTTCCGCCCGAAGGTGCGGTCGGAATTGAGGAAGGCGTTCTTCGCCAGCTGCTGGGTGATCGTGCTGCCACCCTGACGGCTGTTGTCGGTGAACATGTTGTTGACGAAGGCGCGCATGATGCCGCGCGGATCGACCCCCCAGTGGGATTCGAAGCGGCGATCCTCGACCGCGACGAACGCCTGGACGACATGGTCGGGCAGCTTCGACGCATCCACCGGCTTGCCCACCACCGCACCGGTGCGCGCAATCGGCGTCCCCTCCGCCGACAGCAAGGTAATCGAGGGCGGGACCGGCGGTTCGAGCGACTTGCTGAGCGGTGCGGTCAACACCAGCCAGGCGACGGCGGCGATGAACAACAGGATCGCGATGCCGATCAGCCGCGGGATCCAGCGCCACTTCCGCTTGCGGACGATGACCGGCAAATTGACGGTATAGTCGCCCAGCGGCGGCGCGCCGCCCGCCATCGCGGGCCGGGGCGGGACAGCAGGACTGCGTGGGTCCGAAATCTCGGGATAAAGGGTGTCGTAACGCATCGGACCGGACACTGTATTAGGCCCTTACGACAGCACGGGCAAGCGCCCGCCATGCGCGCCGGTGCGGCATGGCGGGCGCCCGGCTCATTTCGCCGCAGCCGGCTTGGGAGCGGCTGCCGCAAGACCCGGCACATAATCTGCGCCTTCGAGCACCTGGATGCTCGACCCGGTAAAGTCGCCGATCGGTTCCGCCCGGCCGCCAAGGCATTTGGACAGGAACCCTTCGCTGATCGCAAAGAAGGACAGGCGGTTTTCGGGCCGGACAAAGCCATGCCCCTCGTCGGGATAGTTGATGTACGTGACCGGCAGCTTGCGTGCCTTCATCGCCGCGACGATCTGGTCGCTTTCGGCCTTCACCACGCGCGGATCATTGCCCCCCTGCCCGATCAGCAGCGGTTTGGTGATCGCGTCGACGCGGGTGATCGGCGATTGCGCCATCATGCGCTTCAGATCCTCGGGCTTATTGGGGTCCCCGATATGCTTGTAGAAGGTCCCCTCCAGGATCGGTCGCCAGTACGGCGGGAAGCTCTCCATCAGCGTCTTCAGGTTCGACGGGCCGACGATATCGACCCCGCACGCGAACCGGTCCGGCGTGAAGGTCAGGCCGACCAGCGTGGCATAGCCACCATAGGAGCCGCCCATGATCGCGACCTTGTCCTTCGACGTCACGCCCCGCGCGATCGACCAGTCGACCGCGTCGATCAGGTCCTGGTGCATCTTGCCCGACCATTCGCCGATCGCGGCGTTGACGAAGCCCTTGCCGAAGCCGGTCGAGCCGCGGAAATTGACGCTGAGCACCGCATAGCCGCGATTGGCGAGCCACTGGTGCGCGCTGTTGTATCCATAGCCGTCGCGCGCCCATGGGCCGCCATGGACGAACAGCACCATCGGCACGGGCTTGTCCGCCTTGCCGTCCTTGTTGGCGTCGGCGCCGGGCGGAAGCGTGAGGTAGCTGACCAATGTCTTGCCATCGCCGGTCGGGATCTCGACCGGCCACATCGGCTGGAGCGCATAGGCCGACAGGTCGGGTCGCGTCTCGTAGAGCTTGGTCAGGCTCTTCGCCTTGCGATCATAGATATAGGCGGCGGCCGGTCGCTCCGCCGCGCTCGCCGCGACGATCAGTTTCGACCCGTCATCGGTCGCAGACATGATCGACACTTCGCCGGGCAGCTTCGCCTTGAGGAAGTCGAGATCCGTCTTTGCCTCCGCATTGAGCGGGGTCCATTCGTTCTTGAGATAGTTCACCGAATAGGCGATCGGCTCATAGCTCTCGGGGTCGGTCAGCAGCCCCTGAATGTCGGCCTTTTCGCTCGCCGCGATCACCTCGCTCTTGAGTGTTTCGGGGTCCATCTTGATCAGTGCCGCCTTGTCGCGACCCCGACTGTCGACCCAGTAGAGCGCGGTGCCGTCCTTGTTGAACCCGATCGGCGCGGTGGTGAAGAAATCCTCGTTCGCCACCGTCATCACCTCGGCCCATTTGCCGTCGGCACCCAAGCGGAAATATTTGCTCCCGCCACCCGGCACCTGCTGGAATGCGAAGCGGGGTTTGAGCTGATTGTCGGTGACCCAGCCGCCATAGCCGGGGTTCTCCATCACCAGCTTGCTCTCACCAGTCTTGTAGTTGACCTCATACAGGTCGAAGAACTGCGGGTTGCGGTCGTTGAGGCCGATCAGCACGACATCGGGGCGCAGCTTGCTCACCCCCTGGATCTGCGCGCGGACCTTGTCCCCCGCCTTGGTCAGCGCGGTATCCTTGAGCGTCGCGATATCGACCGAATGGACGCGGAAATTCTCGTTCCCGCCGCTGTCCTGAAGATAGATAATGTGCGCGCCATCGGGTGCCCAGAAATAGCTTTGCAGTCCGCGCTTGCTCTCCTTGGTAACCGCCTTCGCCGCGCCCAGGTTGCCGATCGGCGCGACCCAGACATTCATCACGCCATCGACCGGCGACAGCCAGCTGACATGCTTGCCATCCGGGCTGATCTGGCCCCCGGCGCGGCTGGGGTTCCCGAAGATCTTGTCGCGCGGGATCAGCGTGTCCGCGCCCGATTGCGGCGCGGGTCCGGCGGTGGCGGCGCTTCCGGCGGCGAGCAGGGCCGCGCCCGAGAGCAATGCGATCGTGAGTCGTTTCATGGCTTTCCCTCCATTGGTCCGACCAAGATAGTGCCGCCGTGTATTATTTCAATAATACACTACTCCGCGACCGGCACGAAGTTCAGGTGGTGGAAGTCATAGCTGAAATCGGCGAGCGGAGAGAGCGCCTTCATCGTCACGCCCGTCACCTTGCCATTTGCGGTGGCAAAGGTGACGACCGCGTCCTCGCCCTTGCCCGGCACCATCCGGGTGCGGAACGCGTCCGTTCCCCATGGATCGAGGCGGCTGGCGAATTGCGGATGGGGGGCGAAATCGATGTGAAGCATGCCGCCGCGTTCGCGAACCACAATGTCGCCATACCAAGGGTCGCGGTAGCGCCCGGCATAGGCGGCCAGTGGCAGGCTGGGGCCGCCGGCCGGCCGCTGCGCGTCGCCCTCACCCATCGCCGCGACCGCGCTTTCGATGGCCAGCTTGTTGCGGGCTACGTAGTTGGCAACCCAGTCATAGGCGGGGATGCCGAGCAGATGGTCGAGAATCGCGTTGCGGATACCGCCCGACACGCTGTCTTCGGTGTTGCTGAGCACCGCGACGCCAATTCCCGCTGAGGGGATCAGCGCGGTCTGGGTCACCTGACCCGAAAGGCCGCCCGAATGGCTGATCAGGCGGCGGCCGCGATAATCCTGGACGAACCAGCCCAGCGCATAGCCCTGCATGATCGAGCGCACGGGATTGAGGTCGGTGGGGCCATCGCTCGACGCCACCACCACCTGCGGCGACCACATCGCCGCCGCGCTCTCGGCGCTCCACAGGCGCTTGCCGTCGGGCAGCGCGCCGAGCGCCAGCTGCACGTCCAGCCATTTGGCGACATCGGCGATGCTGGCGTTGATCCCTGCCCCGGCATCGACCACGGGCGATTCATCGGGTTCGATCACCGTCATCGGCCCGACCCCGCGTACCGGCGGCCCCAGCCGCGCGTGTCGGCCTGCGACGTTGGTCGTCTTGAGCAGGTCGAGCGAGGGCACCGCATCGGCCATGCCGAGCGGCTCCAGCATCCGCGTGCGGATGAAGTCGCGCCAGCTCATCCCGGACTTGGCCTCGATCAGCGCGCCGGCGACGATGTAGAGGATGTTGTCGTAATCATAGCCGCCCCGGAACGGGCGCACCGGCTGAAGGAACTGCAGTGCGCGGATCGCATCCTGCGCGGTGCGATTGGAGCGCGGGAAATAGAGCAAATCGCCCGCCCCCAGCGGAAGCCCCGAGCGGTGAACGAGCAGGTCGCGGACGTTGAACAGGCTGGTCACCGCCGGGTCGGCCATCTTGAAGTCGGGCATATGCTGGGTGAGCCGGTCGTCCCAGCCGAGCTTGCCCTCCTCGACCAGCATCGCCAGTGCGGCGGCGGTGAACGCCTTGCTGTTCGACGCGATGCCGAACCGGGTGTGGACATCGACCGGCGCGGGGCGGCCCATGGTGCGCACGCCATAGCCCTTGAGCCAGACGGGCTGCCCCTTGCGCACGATCGCCACCGCGATGCCGGGAGTCTCGAACGCGCGCATGAAATTTGCGACGATGGGGTCGATCGTCGTATCGAGCGATGCCGCCTGCTGTGCCCAGGCGGGAAGCGCGAGGCTCGCCGCGCCGCCGATCCCTAGCGCCAGCGCCGCCCGCCGATCGACCGTCAATCCTGTCATCTGTCCCACCCCATACTCGTCACCCCGGCCTTGTTCCGGGGTCCACTGTGCGGCACGCGCATCGCAAGAGCCTAGAAGACCGACCTTGCCGCCCGGTGGACCCGGGCACAAGGCCGGGGTGACGAGAGCGTCAGCACCAATGATGAAGCGTTACGCCTCGAGCTCGACGTCCCAATAGAGCCAGTCGCGCCAGGTATCGTGGAGATAATTGGGCGGGAAGCGGCGGCCATGTTCCTGCAGCTGCCAGCTGGTCGGGCGGATCGGTGCCATGAACAGCGGCATCGCCGCCTGTTTCGGCGTGCGCCCACCCTTTTTGAGGTTACACGGCGCACAGGCGGTCGCGACATTCTCCCATGTCGTGCGCCCGCCCTGCGCGCGCGGGATGACATGATCGAAGGTCAGATCGCGGTGGCTACCGCAATATTGGCATTCGAACTTGTCGCGCAGGAACAGGTTGAACCGGGTGAATGCCGGGAATTGCGACGGTCGCACATATTGCTTGAGCGCGATAACGCTGGGCAGCTTGATGCGCGCGGTGGGGCTGCGCACCTCGCGCTCATAATGGCTGACGATATCGACGCGATCGAGGAACACTGCCTTGATCGCTGTCTGCCACGGCCAGATGCTCAGCGGATAATAGGAAAGCGGCGTGTAATCGGCATTCAGGACGAGCGCCGGGCACCCCTGCGGATGTCGGATCAGATCGGGATGGTACATGGTCCCCCTCTCTTGCCGCTCGTCGGTCGCGACCGGGGCTTATTCGCCGCGAGCCGTGACATCGCTATGACAGCACGGCGCGCGACCTCGTGGTCAAGGGCCGGTTTGCGCGGGACTGTGAACAAATGGCGGTGAGACAGAAAGACGGGTTTCCGCCACGAGCGGGGCTTTTACCGTGCGCAGCGATCCGCTAGGCGGCGGCGATGCCAGCGATCATCCATTGCGACGTTGCCATTGTCGGAGGAGGTTTGGCGGGGGGGCTGATCGCGCTCGCATTGCGGCGCAAGCATCCTGCGCTCGACATCCGTCTGATCGACGGCGGACGCAATCTGGGCGGCAACCACCTCTGGTCCTTCTTTGCCAGTGATGTCGCACCTGCCGACCGATGGCTGGTCGCGCCGCTGATCTCCTATGGCTGGACCAGCTATGACGTCCATTTCCCCGCGCACGCACGCACACTGAAATCACCCTATTACTCGATCGAGTCAGAGCGGTTCGATCAGGTCGTGCGCGCCGCGATGCCCGCGGACGCGGTGATGACGCGGCGCAAGGTGCTGGGTGCCAGTGCGCGCGCGGTCGTGCTGGCCGATGGCGACCGGATCGAGGCGGGCGGCGTGATCGATTGCCGCGGTCCCGGCGACCTCGGTAAGCTCGACCTGGGCTGGCAGAAATTCTTCGGGCGAGAGCTGACGCTGGCCGAGCCTCACGCGCTCAAGCGCCCGGTCATCATGGACGCCACGGTCGCGCAGATCGACGGCTATCGCTTCATGTACGCTTTGCCCTTCGCGGCGACACGGCTGTTCCTTGAGGACACCTATTACAGCGACACGCCCGAGATCGACGTTGCCGCCTGCGCCAAGCGGATCGACGCATGGGCCAGCGCGCGCGGGATCATGGTCGAGGCTGCGACGCGCGAGGAAGCGGGGGCCCTCCCGGTGGCGATGGGCGGCGATTTCGAGGAATATTGGAAATCGGGCGGCAATCGCGTCGCCAAGGGGGGAATGCGCGCCGGGCTGTTCCATCCGGTCACCGGCTATTCGCTGCCCGATGCGGTGCGGCTTGCCGCACTGATCGGCAATGCACGCGACCTGTCGGGCGCAGCGTTGCACGACCTGACCTATGGCCACGCCCGGCGGATATGGCGTCAGCGCGGATATTATCGCATGCTGTCCGCGATGCTGTTTCGCGCCGCCGAGCCGGCCGAGCGCTATCGCATCCTCGAACGATTTTATCGACTGGACGACGGGCTCGTCGCCCGCTTCTATGCCGGTCAGTCCAGCATATTCGATCGCGCACGCGTTCTCGCCGGCAAACCGCCGGTGCCGGTCAAGCGCGCACTCGCCGCGATCAGGGGGTCAAGCAGATGAAGCGTGCAGTGGTGATCGGGGCGGGGTTCGGCGGACTGGCACTTGCCATCCGCCTGCAGTCCGCGGGCGTCGATACGATCGTCATCGAGGCCCGCGACAAGCCGGGCGGGCGCGGATATTATTGGGAAAAGGACGGGTTTGTCTTCGATGCCGGCCCCACCGTCATCACCGCGCCGGAAGCGCTGGAGGAATTGTGGGCGCTGACCGGGCACCGCATGGCCGACGATGTCACGCTGGTTCCGGTCTCGCCCTTCTACCGCCTCAACTGGCCTGACGGCACCAGTTTCGACTACACCAATGACGATACGCTGCTGACGAGCGAGATCGCCAAGCTCGATCCGGCCGACATCGCCGGATACCGCCGCTTCCTCGACTATTCGGCCGGCGTGTACCGCGAGGGCTATGAGAAGCTCGGCCATGTCGCGTTTCTCGACTTCACCTCGATGGTGAAGGCCGCACCCGCGCTCGCCAAATATCAGGCGTGGCGCAGCGTCTATTCGATGGTCTCGACCTTTGTGAAAAACGAGAAATTGCGCGAGGCGCTGTCGTTCCACACCTTGCTGGTCGGCGGCAATCCGATGACCACCAGCGCGATCTATGCGCTGATCCACAAGCTGGAGCGCGACGGTGGCGTGTGGTTCGCCATGGGCGGCACCAACCGGCTGGTCGCGGGGATGGTCCGGCATTTCGAGCGCCTCGGCGGGAAGCTGGTGCTCGGCGACGGCGTCGAGGAGATCGAGACGCTGGGCGAGCGCGCCACCGCCGTCCGCACCAAATCGGGCGCGCGGTTCGAGGCGGATATGGTCGCCAGCAATGCCGACATTGTCCACAGCTACCGCGACCTGCTCAAAAGCTCGCGCAGTGCCCAGCGCACCTCCGCCAAGCTTGAACGCAAGCGCTTCTCGCCGTCGCTGTTTGTCGTCCATTTCGGGATCAAGGGTACCTGGCCCGGCATCCCGCACCACATGATCCTGTTCGGCCCGCGCTACAGGGAACTGCTCGCCGACATCTACGATCATGGCGTGCTGAGCGAGGATTTCTCGCTCTACCTCCACCACCCCACTGTCACCGACCCGTCGATGGCGCCCGAGGGGCATTCGACCTTCTACGCGCTCGCCCCCCGTGCCGCATATCGGCAAGGCACCGGTCGATTGGGAACAGGTCCGCCCGGTGCTCGAAAAGCGCATCCTCGACGAAATCGGTCGTCGCCTGATCCCCGACATCCACGACCGGATCGTCACCAAATTCAGCTATGCACCCACCGATTTCCGGCACGACCTCGCCGCGCATCTGGGGAGTGCATTCAGCCTTGAGCCGATCCTGACGCAGAGCGCCTGGTTCCGCGCGCACAACCGCGACGATTCGATCGAGAATATGTATTTCGTCGGTGCCGGAACCCATCCCGGCGCAGGCATTCCCGGCGTGGTCGGCAGCGCCAAGGCGACCGCCGCGCTGATGCTGGAACAGGAGCAAGCGTGAAGCGCCTCGCCATCTATTGCGGCTCCGCCACCCCGGCGGACCCGGTCTATATCGAGAACGCCCGGTTCGTCGGCCGCACGCTTGCCGAGCGCGGAATCGGCGTCGTCTATGGCGGCGGGCGGTTGGGGCTGATGGGCGCGATTGCCGATGCGGCGCTGGAGGCGGGCGGCGAGGTGATCGGGGTGATCCCGCAGGCGCTGGTCGATGCCGAGGTTGCGCATCGCGGCTGCACCGAACTGCACATCGTGCGAACCATGCACGAGCGCAAACAGGCGTTCACCGACCTGTCCGACGGCTTCATCACCCTGCCCGGCGGAACCGGGACGATGGACGAATTGTGGGAAGCGATGAGCTGGGCGCAGATCGGCTATCACGCGAACCCGGTCGGACTGCTCAACGTCGCGGGCTATTATGACGGGCTGATCGAATTCGTGGCGAAGATGGGCGAAGTCGGATTCCTCCGCCCGCAGCATCAGTCGATCCTGATCATCGACGATGATCTCGACGCGCTGCTGGCGAAGATGGCGGCGCATGTCCCGACACAGACGGTGGGGCAGATCGGCAGCAAGGACCTGTGACCCTGCCAACGCCCAGCCGCGAGTCGGTGGTGGCGGCCGCGCGTGAGAGCATCGCCAAGGGTTCGAAGAGCTTTGCTGCGGCGAGCAGGTTGTTCGACCCGCAGACCCGCGAGCGCGCCTGGCTGCTCTATGCCTGGTGCCGCGCGTGCGACGACATCGCCGACGGGCAGGAACTGGGCCATGACGCACAGGTCGTCGCGGACCCTGCCGCCGCCCTCTCGCGCATCCGCACGCTGACCGACAAGGCGCTGGCGGGCGAACCGACCGGCGAGATGGCGTTCGAGGCGCTGCGCATCGTCGCCGCCGAAACGCGCATGCCGCACCGTTTCGCGCATGATCTGGTCGAGGGGTTCGCGCTGGACGCCAAGGGCTGGTTTCCGCGTTCCGAGCACGACCTGATGCAATATTGCTACCATGTCGCCGGCGCGGTCGGATGCATGATGGCGGTGGTGATGGGGGTCGATCCAGAGGACGACGCGACGCTGGATCGCGCCTGCGACCTCGGCCTCGCCTTTCAGCTCGCCAATATCGCGCGCGATATCGAGGCGGATGACCGCATCGGTCGTTGCTACCTGCCGATGGACTGGCTGGTCGAAATGGACATCCCGCCGGGCCAGCATCTGAAGCCGCCGTTCCGCCAGCGCCTCACGGTCATGGCACGTTGGCTGGGTGAGTTCGCCGCTGCACATGAGGAAAGCGCGCGGCTGGGCACCCCCGCGCTCGGATTTCGCTCGGCCTGGGCCGTGCTCGCAGCGACGGGCATTTATGGCGGCATCGCGCGCGAGGTGATAGCGCGCGGCGATCATGCCTGGGATCATCGCGCGGGAACGAGCAAGGCTACCAAGATCGGCTGGATCGTTCGCGCTTTCGGTCAGGCGCTGATGCGGCACCAGCTCTACGCACCAAAGCCGCGCTCACCCGATTTGTGGACGCGCCCGCGTTAACCGCGCCTCTTCACCGACTCGCAAGGCGGAAATTGGCAGATGATGGGCGATGACGACGCTCTCGCTTCAGCTTTCCCGTGCACTGGCCCGTGGTCGCGCCGAGCCGGCCTCGCCGCCGACCCGCGCCGACCTGCTCGCCACGCTGCTGCGCAAGCGCGCCGCCGCGCGCAATGCCGGCGCGGCTGAGCTCGAGGCGATGCTGATCGAACAGATCCGCTGGGCGCTCCCGGTCGAGCGCGGCTAGACCGTTCCGGGCAGCTTCGTCGCCACCCATCCACCCGCGATCGGTGCCGCAACCGCGGCGATCTGCATCCACAACGGGTGCGGGATCATGAACAGCGTCATCACGCCGAAACAGATACCGATCAGCACGACGATCCACCCGGCGGGTTGCCATTGCGCGACCTTGGCACCGACCCACGCCCCGGATATCGCGCCTAGGAACCAGGCGACCACCACCGCGATCTTCGCCTCCAGCGGCACGACATCCATCAGCTTGGCGAGTTGTGCCGGGTCCGACACATCAACCCCGGATGGCGGAGTCCAGATGGAGTGAGAGATCATCTCGACGATCCACACCGTCGCGCCCAGCGCGACCACGCCCGCAACAACACCCAGTATCTTGCGCATTCCGCCTCTCCCGCGATTGCGGAGCGGATCATAACATCATTGCGATAGTGCAACAGCGCTCAATAGTGGCGTGGCTTGGTCTCTGCGCGCGCCATCTGCTCGCCCCGGCGGTGACAGGTTGCGGCAATCGTCGGATAGGAGAGATCGGTGTGACGCGGCAACACCTGTGCCATCGCCGCCTGGCATTGCGCCGCGCTTTGATACCGGACCGGCTCGACCCGCGCCTGCTGGCATTGATCCTGGAAATCGCCGCAGCCAAGAATGGCCATCACGTAGAAAACCGGTTCCATCGTCTCGCTCCTCGCCATGCATAACGGATGGCGGGCGGGCTTTGTTTCATTGCATCGGGACACGCGCAGCCCCAGATACTGCCTATGCCTCCCGACACTGCGCCGGCGACCGGCGGCGAGCGCCCGCTGTTCGCCACCCTCGCGCGCTTCCTTCCCTATCTGTGGCCCGCCGGACAGCCGGGGCTGAAGGCGCGCATCGTCGGCGCGCTCGCACTGGTGGTGCTGTCAAAGGTGGTTCAGGTCTATGGCGCGGCCTATGCGCTCAAGGCCGCAGTCGATGCGATGGCGATCGGTGAGCGCGGGGTCATCACGTTCGTGGTGCTGATGGTGGTCGGCTACGCCGCCGCGCGACTGTTCACCACCATATTCGACAATCTGCGCAACACCGTGTTCGAAAAGGTCGGGCAGGACGCGACCCGGCGGCTCGCCATCGTCACCTTCCGCCAACTTCACCAGCTGTCGCTGCGCTTCCACCTCGAACGCCGCACGGGTGCGGTGACCAAGGTGGTCGAGCGCGGGACCAAGAGCATCGATTCGATGCTCTATTTCCTGCTGTTCAACATCGCCCCGACGATCCTCGAACTGGCACTCGTGCTCCAGATCTTCGGGTCGAAATTCGGCATGTGGCTGGTCGCATCGACCATCGCGATGGTGGTGATCTACATCGCCTTCACCCGCTGGATCACCGACTGGCGCGCGAAGCTGCGCGAGCAGATGAACGACCTCGACACCGGCGCGGTGGCGCATGCGGTCGACTCGCTGCTGAATTTCGAGACGGTGAAGTATTTCGGCGCGGAGCAGCGCGAATCCGACCGCTACGAGCGCGCGGTCGAGGCTTATGCCAAGGCGGCGGTAAAGTCGGAAAATTCGCTCGCCTGGCTCAACATGGGCCAGTCGCTGATCACAAATGTGATGCTGGGTGCCGGAATGGCCGTAGTGGCGTGGGGCTGGTCCACCGGGGAATTTACCGCGGGCGACGTCGTGTTCGTCTCGACCTTGCTCAGCCAGTTGTTCCGCCCGCTTGACATGCTCGGCTGGGTCTATCGCACGATCCGCCAGGGCGTGATCGACATGGGCGCGATGTTCGACCTGATCGACACCGATGCCGAGGTGAAGGACGTGCCGGGCGCGGCGGCGCTGGCGGTCGAACGCGGCGAGGTGCGGTTCGAGGGCGTGCGCTTCGGCTACGACGCCGACCGCGACATATTGAAGGGCATCGACCTCGTCATCCGCCCGGGCCAGACCGTCGCGATCGTGGGCCCGTCGGGCGCGGGCAAGTCCACCCTCGCGCGCATCCTTTATCGCTTCTACGACCTGACCGGCGGGCGCGTCACGATCGACGGGCAGGATATTTCGCAGGTAACGCAGGCCAGCCTGCGTGCCGCGATCGGCATCGTGCCCCAGGACACGGTGCTGTTCAACGACACGATCAGCTACAACATCGCCTATGGCCGCGAAGGCGCGACGCAGGATCAGGTCGAGACCGCAGCGCGCGGCGCGGCAATCGCGGGCTTTATCGACGCAATGCCCGATGGCTATGCGACGCGGGTCGGCGAGCGCGGCCTCAAGCTGTCGGGCGGCGAGAAACAGCGCGTCGCCATTGCCCGCACCCTGCTCAAGAACCCACCGATCCTGATCCTCGACGAAGCGACCAGCGCACTCGATTCGCGCACCGAAGCCGAGATCCTCGACACGCTCGAAGCGATCGAGCGCGGCCGCACCACCATCGTCATCGCCCACCGCCTGTCGACCGTGGTCAACGCCGACCGCATCGTGGTGCTGGAGGATGGGCGCATCGCCGAACAGGGTACCCATGCCGAACTGCTCGAACGGCGCGGCACCTACGCCGAAATGTGGGCGCGGCAACAGGCGGAACGGGAGGCCGTGGCCGACGCGGCGGAGTAGGCGAATAGCCCCTCCCCTTCAGGGGAACGGCCTTGGAGTCACCCGAACTCCACCGCCTCGAACCGCACCGGCCGGCCATGCGCCGCGTTCGCCAGCTGCCCGTCCCACATCACCTTGCGCCCGCGAATGATCGTCCCGATCGGCTTTCCGGTAAGCGTGTCCCCGGTGAACGGCGACCAGCCGCAGCGCGACGCCAGCCAGCTTTCCTCGACCGTCCACTGCTTCTTCAGGTCGACCACGGTGAAATCCGCGTCATAGCCCGCCGCAATTCGCCCCTTGCCGACGAGACCAAACACCCGCTGCGGTCCCGCGCTGGTCAGGTCTATAAGTCGCTGGAGCGTAGTGCGGCCCTTTGCGACATGGTCGAGCAGCAGCGGCAACAGCGTCTGCACGCCCGGCATGCCGCTGGGCGATGACGGATAAGGCTTGGCCTTTTCCTCGATCGTATGCGGCGCATGGTCCGATCCCAGCACGTCCGGCACGCCCTGATTGAGCCAGTGCCACAACCCGTCGCGATGCGCGGCCGACCGGATCGGCGGGTTCATCTGGGCATAGGTGCCGAGCCGCGGATAGGCATCCTCTCCGGCAAGCGTCAGATGCTGCGGAGTCACCTCGCACGTCGCGATGTCCTTATGCTGCGCCAGCAACTCCAGCTCCGCCGGCGTCGTCACATGCAGCACATGGATGCGCCGCCGCGCCTCCCGCGCCAGCTTCAGGATGCGCCGCGTCGCCAGGATTGCGCTCTCGTCATCGCGCCACACCGGGTGCGACGACGGATCACCCGCGACCCGCTCGCCCTCGCGGTCGTTCATGCGAAACTCGTCCTCGGCATGGATCGCGACGCGGCGATGGCCGCTCGCCAGCACCCGCGCCAGATTGGCGTCGTCCGACACCAGCAGGTCGCCGGTCGACGCGCCCATGAAGATCTTAACCCCCGCCGTCCCGGGCATTCGTTCCAGGTCGGCCAGATCGGCGGCATTGTTGTTGGTCGCCCCGACATAGAAAGCGTGGTCGCACCACATCCGGTCCTTCGCGCGCGCGAGCTTGTCGTTCACCGCGTCGGCGCTGTCGGTATTGGGCTTGGTGTTCGGCATCTCGAACACCGCGGTGACCCCGCCGAGCACCGCCGCGCGGCTGCCGGATTCAAGGTCTTCCTTCGCCTCCAGCCCCGGTTCGCGGAAATGCACCTGGCTGTCGATTACGCCGGGCAGCACGTCCAGGCCGGTGCAGTCGATCGTCTCGCCCGCATCGCCCTGCGCGCCAATCGCGACGATCTTGCCGTCGCGCACGCCGACATCGAGCCTCGCCGGGCCGGAGGGCAGGTGGACGGTGCCACCAACGAGCTTCAGATCGAACGTCGCCATCTCAGCCTCTTTCGCTTGCCTGCCCCGCCTCCTACCTGTTCGACATGACCGATGCCACCCTGCTCCCCGACCGCGCCCTGATCCGCATTTCGGGGGAGGATGTCCGCGGCTTCCTGCAGGGTCTGGTGACGCAGGATATGAACGCGGTGCAGCCCGACGCGCCGCTCTGGGCCGGGCTGCTCTCGCCTCAGGGCAAGGCGCTGTTCGACTTCATCCTCTGGGCGGATGGCGCGGACGTGCTGATCGATTGCGAGGCGGCCCAGTGCGACGCGCTGATTCGCCGCCTGTCGATCTACCGCCTGCGCCGACCGATCACGATCACCGCAGCGGAGGGCGGGGTCCACTGGTCGCGCGCGCAAGGCCATGGCGTGCCCGATCCGCGACTCGCCGCGCTCGGCTGGCGCTGGCTGGGCGAAGCGGGCGGGGATGCGGCCAGCGGCTGGCGCGAACACCGGCTGCGCCTCGGCGTCACCGAGGGTGCGGACGAACTCGGCCAGGACAAGACCCTCTGGCTCGAATGCAATGCCGCCGAACTGAACGGCGTCAGCTTCGCCAAGGGCTGCTATGTCGGCCAGGAAAATACCGCCCGGATGAACTGGCGCGCCAGGGTCAACCGTCGCCTGATCGTCGCGCCGCTCGGCGAACCGGGTGACCGCACCCGCGCCACCTATCCCTATCTCGGCCTGATGGTCGAACACCGCCGGGTCGAAGCGCTCGGCGACGCGATCATTCCGGATTGGCTGGCAGGGGCGCTCGCCTCAGATACCTGACCATTGGAGCCCCTCGGGCAAGTCGAACCCGGCATAATCCACCTGCAATACCCGTCGCCGGCGCGGCGTTGCGACCGCGTCCGACGCGTGCAGGATCGGGGTTGCATAGACCCAGATGTCGCCCGCCAGTGCGGTGCAGACCTGAACCCCGCACTCCGCGACCACCGCGTCGATCCGCTCCTCGCGCACCAGCCCAAAGCGATGCGATCCCGGTGCGATCAGCAACGGCGCGTTATCCGCCGGAACATCGTCGAGGTGGATGCGGACGGTGACCATCCGTTCGAGCAGGTCGAAGGGCGGCGCAACGTGCAGCAGCCCCGACTTGACGGTCCACGGGCCAAAACCGGCGACGTCGCGACGCCCGCGCACGCAGATCGTCCGGTCCTGATGCCAGGCGAGCGCCCAGTTGGTTGTCGCAGTTTTGTCGAACAGGATTGCGCGTACAGGGCAAAGCACGCGCCGGACAAATCGCGCGATCTGCGATCCGATCGAACCCTGTTCCCCGAGGATGTCGGCGAGCGCCGCGACGCCCCTGAGCCGCAATCCGGGGCGGTTGGGGGAAGCACCGCGATCGCCTGCTCGATTGCGCCAAGCATCGGGAGCGCCGCCCCATCGCGGCGCTCGGCACCATGTTCGGCGAACCGCATGGGGTCGCGCGCGTGATCAGGCAGCGGCGCAGGGACGCGATGGTGCATGCACCGATATGATCGCAGCGTCATGTGCCATGCAAGCGCGACGCCTGTCCAACGCACACAAAGAAAAGGGGAGGCCGGTTGCCCGACCTCCCCAAATCTTGTCGATCCACAGAGTGGACCGCGCGGCTTACATGCCCGAGCCCGGACCGTAAGTGATTTCCACGCGGCGGTTCTGCAGTTCGCGCACGCCGTCGGCGGTGTCGACACGCGGACGGCTTTCGCCGAACGCTTCCGAGCTGATCACGCCATCGGGGATGCCGCGGCCCGACAGATACGAACGGACCGAGTCCGCGCGACGCTGCGAGAGGCCAACGTTGTAGCTGGCTGCACCCGAACGGTCAGCGTGACCGGCGAGCATGACCTGCGCGTTGCCGCAGTTCTGATAGGCCGAGATGGCGTTATCGAGAATGCCCGACGCTTCCGGCGTGATGTCCGACTTGTCCCACTCAAAGAAGACAATGTACGGCCCGGGGGTGCACACCACTTCCGGCGGCGGAGGCGGCGGAGGCGGGGGCGGCGGGGAGGAGGCGGCGGCGGAGGCGGAGGAGGAGGAGGAGGCGGCGGTGCAGCCGGCTCACCGAAGTTGAACGTCACGCCACCGAGCAGGCTGTGCGAACGGAAGCGACCGTCGAACTGACGACCGGTCACGTCGACCAGCTTGACGTTGTCGGCGTTGAAGAAGCGATACTTCAGCGTGACGTCGATGTTGTCGCTCACTGCCTGACGCAGACCCGCAATCGCCTGCCAGGCGAACACGGTGTCGGAATCGTCGAGGAAGGCACCGCGGGTGTTGAGCGCATAGTCCGCCTTGACGCGCGCCACGCCGGCACCGCCGCCGACGAAGCCCTGCAGGCCATCATCGTCGCCGAAGTCCAGCATGCCGTTGATCATGAAGCTGAGCGCGGTCGAGCTACCGCCCGCATAGCCATAGTTCCCGGGAACCATATTGGTCAGAGCGCCGGTGCTGCCATAGGCAGGCGTCGTCGTCGACGAACGATAGCCATCAACCGTCGCACGCTTGTAGCTGACTTCCGCTTCTGCGCGGAAACCACCAAAGTCGTAGCCGATCGTGCCACCGACATCCCAGCCGGCTTCATGGTCCACGGTTCCAGCCGCAGTCAGAGCGCCAATGTCGTAATCGATGTCTTCGACGATCATCGCACCGCCTTCGACGCCCACGTACCACGCATCGTCACGTGCGAGGGCGGGCGTGGTGAGCGCGGTCGAAGCAAGTGCCAGAGTTACGGCAAGCTTCCGCATCTTAATCCCCTTTCTTAGTTGCCACTTCGGACAGCGCTAACTTCCTAACCTCTGGAAAGTTTCCGCGCAAGCGAACAAAATCCGGGGACTGTTGCCGGAACGTCACAGTTCGTCGCTAGCGATCAGGCCGTGTTCCCTCAGCGCGTCGAGGATCGCCGCGATCGCAGCGCGTGCCGCGTCGTCGATGGTCGCACCGCCCGTCGGGGCGGCGATCGCGTCGCATTGGCCACCGACAATCTGGGTTCCGCCAATCTCGATCCGGCTGGCGGCGATCACGCCGATCTGCCACCCCGCTCCAGCGTCATAGCGCACCGGCTTCCCATGGGTTTCGGACCATAGCGCAACGCCCGGCCGCGGCGTTGTGAACCACCAACCGCCATCGGTCCAGACGGCGATGGCTCGGGCATGGTCGCTCCAGGCACCGGTCGGTTCCTCGCCGACTATCCATGCATCGCCCGGCTCCGGCGTCGCTGGCGGGCTGTCGAGCCCGACATCCTTCACCGCCGGGTGCAGCAGCAGGTCGACCTGGACGAGTGCCTCATTGTGGAACATTTCCTTTTGCGCCTGTCCGGCGTGCAGGAGCGGAAGGGCGAATCGCGCGGTCGCTGTCATTCTGGTCACTCCATCGCTTCAAGAACAAGAATGGCGGACGTCGACAGGCCATGGTCTCCAGCCTGCTGCACCTCCACCGTCGCACCGTCGCTGCTGTCCAGCAGCCACTCGGGCGTGTCGCTCATCACGATCTGGTCAGGCTGCCCGGAAACACGAATTTGCAGCTGATAGCGTTCGGCGCCCTCGCCGATCGGGGCGTCGGTGCCATCGCCCCATCGCCATCCGCGCAACTGCGACGTGTCCACCGGATCATGCGTCCCCCGGGCGCGGGCACCGCGTGCAATGCCACGGGCGACGGCGGCGTCACCGACCGCCCGGTGACCGCGATCGTCGTTGCTACCGGCTCCGCGTCCCCCACGCCGGTCGCCATCAGGTTCAGCGTCATGCCCGCAGCGCCAAGATCGTCGTGGATCGCGAGCGTCGCGCGATCCAGCAACACGAAGCGGTCGCCCGCCACGCTTGCCCCGATCGCCCCTTCCGTACCCCTCCGCCCGCCACGCCCTCGGCGACGATCTTCACCGCCCGCTGCGCCACCGGATTGGCCGCATAGCCCGCGCACCTGCGCCTCGTAACTCTGCGGCCACTCGCCCAGCACCGCGCCCGCGCCCTGCCCACGCGCCAACACCGGACGCGACCCCTCGCGCCCGGACTTCCGCCCGAACCATTTCATGCGTTTCCTCTTTGATCGCCTCACGGCGATGGGGCGGCACCGGCCCGTTCCCCCACCCGGCCACCCACACGGTAATTTCGATGGGTGGCCGGGTGGGGGAGCGGGCCGGTGCCGCATGCGCGTCAGCGCATCAACAAACTCAGCGTTTCGTGCCGAACCAGATCACGTGGCGCGGCCCCTTGCCGTTCTGTCGCGCCCGCACCTGCACCTCTTCCACCGCAAACCCGGCATCGCGCATCCGCCGCGTAAAGGCCGGGTCCGGCCCCGCCGACCACACCGCCAGCACCCCACCTGGCGCCAGCGCCGTCCGCGCCCGCTCCAGCCCGCGCATCGTGTACAGCCCGTTATTGGCGTCGCGCGTCAGCCCGTCCGGGCCATTGTCGACATCCAGCAGGATCGCCTCCCAGCTGCCCCGACTGCGCGCGATCTCCGCGCCGACATCGCCCATCACCAGCTGCGTGCGCGGATCATCCAGACAGCCGTCGGCCAGCTCCGCCATCGGCCCGCGCGCCCACTCGATGATGCCCGGCACCAGCTCGACCACGCACGCCCACCCCTTCGGCCCCAGCCGCTTGAGCGCCGCACGCAACGTAAACCCCATGCCATAGCCGCCAATCAGCAGCCGCGCCGACGCCGGATCGCTCAACCGGTCCAGCGTCATCTCCGCCAACGCCTCTTCCGATCCGCTCATCCGGCTCGACATCAGCTCGTTGCGCTCGAGCATGATGATGAAGTCACGGCCATGCCGCACCAGCCGCAACGGTTCCCCGCCCGGCACCTCGGCCACACCGATCACTTCGCGAGGCGTCATTTCAACTCCACGTAAAACTCAACACGCTCTCGCCCTCGAGCAGCCCGCTCGAATTGAACCGCCGCTCCGCAATCCGACCGCGCCCCAGATGGTCCACCGTCACCACCGTACTGCACCGCGTCCCATAGACCGGGTTGCGGATGAACACCGGCGAATCCACCGGCTCGAACGGATCGGGCTCATACCGCTCCGCCGCCCCCGCCGGTCGCTCGTCGGCCAGTACCGCGAACAGCGGCTCCAGCGCCGAACTCCCCGCCTCCAGCCAGGCGCGCAACCCCATCTGCACCCGGATCGTCTTGGGCCACAACGTATCGAACAACCCGTTCGACAGTCCGTGCATCCCCGGGCTCAACGGCCGCCGCACCGGATCGGGCCGGTTCGAAAGATAGAGCGGCCCGTCGCGATCCACCGCGATCAGGTTGAACGGATTATAGGCGTCCAGGTCCTCCGGCTCATGCCCGGCCAGCATATCGGTCACCAGCGCCCCGCGCGACAGCTTGCCCGGATAGGCCGCCTCCCCGCGCACATTGGTCACCGCCGCCAGCCGCCCGGCCTCGTTCACCGCCAGCCAGGTCCCCCCGGCCTCCAGATCGCGCCCCCCGATGACAGGCCCGCGCGCCATCCAGCGCGACAGTGGCGCCGTCGCCCGCGCATGCCGCTCGTCACGGTTCCCCGCAGCGACCAACACCCAATTGGGATGCATCCCCCACGCCAACGCCAGCACGCACATGGCCGGAGGCTTAGCGGGGGTGACGGGCGACAGCTAGGGCGTATCGACATCCAAAAATCCTCCCCCGCCAGGGGGAGGTGGCGCCGCAGGTGACGGAGGGGAAGGAGGCTTCGTCGTCAAACCTCTTGCATCAGTGGATCCGCCCCCTCCGTCAGCTACACTGCCATCCCCCTGGCCGGGGAGGATTAACGCGCAAGGCTTCCGAACCTCTATAGGGGCTGTAAGCGGTCGGTCGGCAAACGACCCCGTTGCGGTCGTTTGCGTCTACACGAACAACAGTAGGGAGGCCGCCCCGAGTGCTGCAAAGGCCGCAATTCGCGGCGCACGTTGAAGGGGTTCGTCCCGCACAGCTTTCCAAGTTAGGAATGTCCCGGCACAGACGATCAGGCCGAGCTGGGCAAAGCCCCTCATGAGGTAGTTGGACTTAGTTGCGTAGCTCCATATCCCGGCCGCTGGTCCTTCTGCACCCCATGGGTAGCAATTAGGTCCCGCAGGGCACGGTTGCGCAGCCAATGCGTTCAGTAGGTCTGCCGAAAGAACGACAAGCACCGCAGACAATAGCAACCCGCTGACAATCTGAGCGGGATTGGGCTTCGTCATTTTGAAAATCTGCCATGCGAGTTTCAGTGCGTCAATGACCGCTTCCCACCCAATAGCTGACGGTTTAACCGTGATTACGGCATGGCCCTGCATCGCCTCAATCCCCTAAGTCCCCCGCACGCCCACCTCCCCCTTCCACCCAAACACCAGCTCCCACGCCGCCCATACCAGCGCATCCGCCCGATCCGGCGACCGCCCCGGCCCGGCATAATCGCCCCCGCGCCAGCCCGCACAGCTCATCCTCCAGCGCCGCGAACGCCGCCGCGTGCCGCACCTGTCTCCGTTCGTACAGCGCCGCCACCGGCTCGGCCCGCGCCGCCTTGCCCCGGCTGGCATGGACCAGCCGCACCGGCATCGCCACCACCGCCGCGCGCAGCACGCTTTCGACCATGTCGCCGCCCTGGTTCTTCTCCGCCACCACGCGATCCGCGCCATGCCGGTCGGCACACGCCGCCACCGCCTGCGCCCAGCCCTCGGGCGAAAGGTCCGAAACGCTCGCATCCTCCAGCACGCACAGCCTCCCCGCGCTATCGACCGCCACCGCGACGATCCCGCACGCATCACCCTCCGCACTCGCCGGCGGATCGACGCCGACCGCCACCCGCACCGGCGCGTCCACCTTCACCGCGCGCGCCGTCTCGATCATCGCCCGCGTCCACAGCGCCCCCGGCACATCGCTCAGCAGCTCGCCCTCCAGCTCCTGCCGCCCCAGCCGCGTCCCGCCATATTCCGCCTCCATCGCCTCAACGAAGCTCGCCGGCAGATGTGGATTGTCCCGCGTCCGCCCGCGCGTTTCGACACAGCTCGGCAGCGCCATCACCCGCCGCATCAATCGCGTCGGGCGCGGTGTCGTCGTCACCAGCACGCGCGGCCGATCCCCCAGCCGCAATCCCATCGTCAGATTGTCCCACGCCGCATCGCCGCGCCGCCCCCATTTGCCCAGTTCGTCGGCCCAGGCGGCATGATGCTCGGGCCCGCGCAGCCCATCGGGCGACTCCGCCGAATAGACAAAGCCGACCGCGCCCGACGGCCAGTGCAGCTCGCGCGCGCTCGCCTTCCACACCGGTTGCCGATCGATGCGCGCCGTGGCGATCAGCCCCGACTGCCCCTCGATCATCACCCGCCGCACCTCGTCCAGGCTCGCCCCGACCAGCGCAAAGCGCCCATCGGGCACATCCAGCGCCAGCTGGTTGACCCACTCGCTCCCCGCCCGCGTCTTGCCGAACCCGCGCCCGGCACGGATCAGCCACACCCGCCAGTCGCCCGGCGGCATCGTCTGCCCGCCATGCGCCCACAGCTTCCAGCGTGCCAGAAACTCGCGCCGCATCGGCACCGTCATTCAGCGCACCGCGTGACCGCGTTCTTCATCGGGCAGCGCGATCAGCCGGTCGATGAACGCGCCGATCTCCGCATCACTCGCCATCGCGCGCGCCCTCCGCCTGCGGGGCATGTTCGATCACCGCATCGCGCGCCGGAACCGGATCGCTCGCCCCCGCATCGTGCGGCAGCAACCCGGCCTTCCCCGCTTCCGTCTGGGCCGCCCACTCGGCCTCACGCGCGCGCCGCATCTCGATCGCCTTCAATCGCTTGAGCAGCACCGCGTCGGTCTCGTCGGGTGCCGCGAATTGCAGCGTGCCGCCGCCTTTTCGCGGCTTTCCAACCGGGTTGCGATGCGCAGCGAGCAGTCGCATCGCCGCTTCGAAATCAACCGCCGGCAGACCGTCCTGATGGGTATGGACTGGATCGCCGGCGCGATGACCCGCCAGCACATGGCCCACCAATAGCGTCTCGACCATCTGATAGCCGAGCGCCAATGCCGCTTCCCACCGTTCGGCAAACCGCGCGTTCCGGCGACGAAGCTCATAGACAGTTCGCACATCGACGTTCGCCACGGCAGCCGACTGGGTGACATTGCATGTTGCAGCAAGGTGATCGAGGAACGCGGCGCGCATCGCCTTGCTCCATCTTGCACGCGTGCTCTTGCCGTTGGCCGCCCGCTGTCCATCAAGATCGGTGCGGTATCCACTCGGCATTTCATCCCTCCCCAAACGCAGATCGGGCCGACAGGCGTTGCCGCCCCGGCCCGATTCCCCTCGATTTTCAAACTCCGAAGTCCGCGCTCAGCGACCCGATCGCCGCGACTCGCAATTCTTCAGCGCTACTGTTATGTACCGAATGAGCGTGACGATGTCAAGCACTTTGTTCCCATTTGGTTCGTCATATCATCCATCGCCGGTTCATCGCACCTGTGCCATTCTGCACCGATGCTCCACCGACTCGCCCCGATGCCGCTCGCCCTGCTGGCCGCCCTCCCCGCCACGGCACAGGAAGCCACGCCCGCAGCGCCAGCCGCGAAAGAAGCGCGCATCCCCTTCCCCTCGATGATCCGCGACTTCCGCGCCGATGGCCGCGACGCGATCTACCTGCGCGCCGGGCGGCAATGGTATCGCGGCACCTTCTTCGCCCCGTGCATCGAACTCCCCTGGGCGTGGCGCATCGCCTTCAAGCCCTCCGGCGGCGTCGGCGGCATCGACCGCTTCGCCAGCATCATCGTCCCCCGCGAAGGCGAATGCCGCCTCGCCTCACTGGTCAAGATCGACGGCAAACCGCCGGAAAGCGCGAAGAAACCGGCCAAGCCGAAGGGCTAAAACCCCTCTTCCCTTGGGAGAGGGAAGGAGGCCCCCGGACTTGATCCGGGGGCCGGAAGGGTGAGGGTGAGCGCCGCCCCCATCCGTCGTCCCGGGCTTGACCCGGGACCGGGCTGCCTTGAGCGCCAAGAAGCCCTGCCCCGGCTCAAGACCGGGGCGACGAAGAGGCCGTGGGGCAGATAGCGCGACCCTTCTTCCGTCATGCTGAACTTGGTTCAGCATCTGCCGATGCGAAGATTCAGCGTGCCGCCATAATCGGCACCGCGCCACTTAACGATCGACGCTGGTTCACATCGGTCATCAGCAGAACAAGGCCGGGGACGTCAAAGCTGACCTGATAACCACCTCTATTTTCAAACGTTGGGAGTGGACGAAACTGGGGTGATGACGCCCCGTCAAACCGATAGAGTCCGTCTGTGCCAAGTGCCCAAACCGTATTGCCAACGCGAGTCAGGCCAAAAAACGCAATTGTGCTCGCGGGTTCGCCCTCATCGGGCTTTCCGTAAGGGGGCTGATGGTCAGTCGGTTTGAAATACACGCGTCGTACCGTTGTGTCGCACACCTCGACGATACGACCGTGGGACATCATGTGCACGAGGCCGATTGCTGCGACCACGCAGGAAGGTTTCGACGGGGAGGCGACGATCCCGTTTACCGGGTCACACCCCGTATTGAGCGGGCCGCCACACAGCTCGCCCGATCGGTTCTTCTCAACGATTTCCATCTTTCCATCGCTGCGCTCTATCCGCCGAAGCCCACCACCCCATTCGCCAAGGTTGAAGCCAACCCAAATCGCATTGCCGTCAATCAACGCCGTTCCAACGCCAAAAGTCGACTCCAATTTCTGGGAGAGTTTCACCGCACGCACCCTCGCGCCCTCGACTTCCACCAAGCGATGATCAGTAACAATGGCGATGGCAGAGCCTTCCTCCGCGCAGCCAAATGCTGCCAGACTTTCGTTGTCGATGGCGATTGTAGGCCCAACATCCCATCCGGTAGAAGAGCGCCAATTTATCGACCATTTGCCCTTTTCAGCCTGAATTATAGCAACAAGGCGGCCCGCGGATTTACAGATTGCGACAGCCTTACCGTCAATTTTCAAGCGTTCGGGCTTCAGGTCGGCGGGCGAAAGGGACAGGAGCGAACCGTCATCGCCCATCATCCAGAGTCGGCCCCCCGCGAACACTGCGTGGCTTATAGCCCGCATTTGGTACTGGTCGGTCTCGGCAGACGCGTCCCTACCGTTCACCGACCACAGCGCGGCGATGCCGAATAGGGTGGCCGCAAAAGGCATCCCGAATAGCCATAGACGAGATGCTGGTCTTTTCATCTTGGAAGCATGCCCGAAAGACCGTCAGGGTCAATGACTACGATCTACCCAATTCAGCGGCTTACGTCGGTCGCCCATGATGAGCGCGGCCTCGGGAAGCCACCGGTCGGCTGTCACGATCGCCGAATGGGTGACGGAGCGGGTCGGAGCCGCCCTCACCTACCCGCGCGCCGCCGCCCAAGCCTTCACCTCACCCTCCCGCCGCCGCACCACGGTCAGCGCCCCCGCCTCACCCGTCGCCGGATCGATCTCAATCACCCCATCCCATTCGAACGTCGCATTGCCCGCGATCGTCACCATGTCGCCGCCCGCCGGTCCCTCGGCCCGCGCGCGCACGCGGCCGCCGGGGTTGAACACCGTCAGCCATTCCCCGAACTTCAGCCGCCCGGTCAGCCCCGCGGCATGCGTCGCCCCGGCCATCGCCGTGCCGCACGCATTGGTCAGCCCGACGCCGCGCTCGAACGTCTGCACGAACAGGTCGCTGCCCCGCACCTCGACAAAGCTCACATTGGCGCGATCGACCAGCAATTCCGGCCCCGCCTCGCACCATTGCCCCAGCGCGACCAGCTCATCGACATCGACCTTCTCGACGAACGCGATCAGATGCGGATTGGGCATCGCCAGCGCGGTAAAGGCGCGCGCATTGGGCAGCCCCGGAACCACCGCCTCGATCACCGGCCCCGGAACGCGGATGCCTACCGCCGCCGGATCGGTCCCCACCGGCCCCACCGTCTCGCGCACGGTATAGACGCCCCGCGCCAGCTCCGCCTCGCGCGCGACTTCAGCCCCGCTGGTCTTCAACCGCACCCGCGCCGCGTCGATCCCCAACGCCTCGAACCCGGCCCGCGCCAGGCACCGCAATCCATTCAGACAGGTCTCGGGCTCGGACCCATCGCTGTTCACGACCCGCATCCCGAAATCGGAAACGCCATCCCCTTGAGTCAGTAGCAGAATTCCATCGCCCCCCACCGGTCCGCTGCGATCGCACAACGTGCGCGCAATCCGCGACCAGCTGGCGTCGTCAAGGTTCAGATCACGGGCGTCCAACAGGGCAAAATCATTCCCCGACCCGTGGCATTTCGTGAAGTTCAGTTCCATCATCCCGCTCTACCCCCGCGCCGCCGCGACGCAAATGCAGTTCGGCTTGGGTCGCGCAAACCCGCGCTGGCGCGGCGCGGATCAAGCTGCCACAAGGTCGGCGATGGACGGCATCCTGTTCCTCGCCGTGGTGGTCCTCGGCATCATGGTCGTGGCGCAGGGCCAGCGGCTCCGCGCGCTGCGCGACCGGATCGACCTGCTCGAACGCCCGACACAGCTTCAGGCGCAATATCGGCGCGACGCCGCCGCGCCGCCGCCACCTCCGGCTGAGCCGACGCCAGCTCCGGCCGAACCGGTTGTCTCACCACCGCCCCCGGCCCCAGCCCGCGTCCAATCGCCGGTCAGGCAGGCCGCAGCCCCGCCGCCAGCTGCACCACGACCCGAACCGGAACCCGATCGCCCCAGCCTCAGAATCGCTGATCGGCGCGCGGCTTCCCGTGTGGATCGGCGCGGTCGCGCTCGTGGTCGCCGGCTTCTTCCTCGTCCGCCACGCGGTCGAGATCGGCCTGCTCACCCCCGGCGTCCGCACCCTCCTCGCCGCGCTCTTCGCGGTAATCCTCGTCGCCGCCAGCGAGGCGGCACGCCGCATCCCCGCGCTCGCCGAAGACTCGCGCATCGGCCAGGCGCTCGCCGGTGCCGGCATCGCCAGCAGCTATGCGACGCTCTACATCGCCGCCGCGCTCTACCATCTGATCGGCCCGCTCCCCGCCTTCGTCCTGATGATCGCGGTGACCACGCTCGGCCTGTTCCTCGCGCTGCGCCACGGGCCGCCCACCGCCGTGCTGGCGCTGGCCGGAGGCTTCGTCGCGCCGCTCGTCGCGGGTTACGACGCCGCCGGGATCGGGCCGCTCCTGATTTACCTCGGCCTGTTCACCGCCGCGCTCTTCGGCCTGGCAATTCACCGCGGCTGGAGCTGGCTCGCGCTCGCGGCAACAGCGGTCGGCTTCGGCTGGGTCAATTTCCTGCTCGTCGCGCTCGACCCCAATCTGCTCACCGGCCCGGCGGCGTTCGTCATCGCGCTGGCACTGGCGGCGACCCTCGCTTTGCCCCGCACCGGCGTGACCAGCGCATGGCTGCGCGCCGCGCCGATCGTCGTCGGGCTGGTCCAGCTGCTCGTCTTCGCCCCGGCGCTCCAGTTCGATGGGTTCGCCTGGAGTTTCTATCTCATCCTCGCCGCCGCCGCGCTGATCCTCGCATGGCGCGATGCGCGGCACCTCCCCGGCGCACTCGCTGCGCTCGGCTTGTCGCTCGCGCTGCTCGCTATTGCCCTGTCCGCCCCGGATCACGGCGCGACCTTCATCGCCGCACCGGTCCTCGCCGTGCTGTTCGCGGCCCCCGGCCTGATCCTGCTCGACCGTGCGCGCAGCTGGGCGATCCTCGCGCTCGGCGGGGTCGCCGGGCCAGTGCTGCTCGCCAATCTGCTTGAGCCCTCGCGCCTGACCGACTGGCAATGGGCGGGTCTGGAACTCATCGCCGCCGTGCTCGCCTCCTCAATCAGCTGGCGCCGCCGCGCCGCTACCGACAGCCACGACCCCGGCCTGATCGCCGGCGCGCTGATCGCCGCGATCCTCGCCGCCAGCGCGCTCGGACAGCTCGTTCCCGCCGAGTGGCTCCCCGCCATCCTCGCGCTCGTCACCCTCGGCCTTGGTCTATGGGCGAGGCGCACCGGGGACGCAGCCTTGCTCACCCTGCCCATCCTCGGCCTGTTCGCCACCCTGCTGGCGGGGATCGAACCGGTCGTCGATTACGCGCTGCTGATCGCCCAGTCGCTCGCGGGCGAGCCGCTGACCGCCCCGCTCCTCCCGCCGCTCGCCGACGCGTTGCGCGCGCTCCTCCCGCTGATCGCCATCGTCGCGCTCGCGATTCACCCCCGCCTGTTCGGTCGCCTCCGCAACGCCGCGCTTGGCATCGGCATCGCCGCCGCGATCCTGCTGCTCTATCACCTCGCCAAGCTCCCGCTCGCCATCGCCGACGACGCCCGGTTCGTCAGCCTCGGCTTCGTCGAGCGCGCCCTCATCACCCACGCGCTGTTCGCCGCCGCGATCCTGCTGCGCACCCGCCTCCCCGCCATCGCGCCGATCCTGTTCGGCCTCGCGCTCGGTCGTCTGCTGTGGTTCGACCTGTTCGTCCTCAACCCGCTGTTCGTCGCGCAACAGGTCGCGCTGCTCCCGCTGGCGCTACACTTCGCCCTCACCGGCGTCTGGCTCCACCGCTTCCTCCCCCCGCCGGCCGCGACCCGCGCCGCAATGGCCGCAGCCCTGCTCGCCACTCTCGCCGCCGTCCGCCAACTCGCGCACGGCAGCATCGTCACCGGCCCGATCGGAATCGGCGAAAATTACGGCTACTCGATCGCGCTCCTTCTCCTCGCCATCGCCTGGCTGACCCTCGGCATCCGCGCTGCCAGTCGCGATCTCCGCCTTGCCGGGCTCGGCCTGCTCACCTTCGTTACGCTCAAGGTCTTCCTGATCGACGCCGCAGCGCTCGACGGGTTGCTCCGCATCCTTTCCTTCCTCGGCCTCGGCGTCGCGCTGATCGGGATCGGCTGGGTTTACCGCCGCTTCCTCGCCGCGCGACCGAAAGCGTCAGTGGCGGACGCCTGACCCCGGCGGCATCACTGGCCTCACACCAACAGGAGGCCCAGATGACCCGCACCGTCCATATCGTCGACCCCGCCAGCACCGACATCGACGCCGCGCGCAACATCGCGCTGTCGGGCGAACTCGCCAGCTACGCCCGCGCCGCACAGGACCCGCTGGCGATGGTCGAGGCGGCCAAGCTTCTCGCCACCCTACCCCGCAGCGTCTTCGCCCCCGGCGCGACCACCGCCGCCGCGCTCTATGCCGAAGCCCGCCTGCTCGCCCGCAGCGACCCCGCAATGCTCGCCGAGATCGACGCGGTCCAATATGGCTATGCCCGCCCTGCCCGCGGCAATTGCTACGCCGCGGAAAGCTGGGTCGTCGGCTATCGCGGCAACGGGATCGGCCTGACCGCCAACCCCGCGCCGCAGGTCCGCTTCCGCGTCGGCGCGCCGGTGTGGAACGGCCCTCACCCTGCCAAGGCCGCCTGACCGATGCGCGCCGCCCTCCGCCTGATCGCCCTCGCGCTCGCTGTCGCCGCGCTGCCCGTTCGTGGCGAAGATCGTCCACACGCGGTCACCGGGGCGGAGATGCGCGCGGAGGCCCGCGCCCTGGCAGCAGGCGACCCCCGCCTGCTTGCCGAGGTCGAAGCGGCGGACGCCGAAGCCGAACGCGGCGTGCTCGGTGCCGGTCCCAGCTCGATCCGCCAGACCGTCCCCGCCGGGGCGACCTGGTCGCTCCCCATCACCCGCAGCGCCGACGCCGCCGCGACCATCGCCGTCCGCCGCATCGGCGCGAGCCCGGTGGCGCTCACCATCCTCGACAGCGCCGGTCGCCAGCTTTGTACCGACAGCAGCACGGGTGCGCTGCTCACCTGTCGCATCCCCGCCGGCGGCGGCCCGCTCGTCGCGCGCGTCGCCAATCGCGGGGCTGCCGCCACCGACGTGCTGCTGGTGATGAACTGAGGGTTCACGGCAAGCGGTAGTGATCCGCCAGCCGGTCGAGCGCCAGCGTCAGCACCAGCCGCCCGGCCCGCGCGGGCCAGGCCAGCGCCTTTTCAGCCACCGGCACGCTCTCCCCGGCGCAAATCACCCGCCACAATATATCCGCCAGGCCCCGCCCCGCTGCCGCAATCGCCGCATCGAACCGCCGTTTCGCTGCGATCTGCACCTGCGTTGGATCGAGCGCTGCACCCGGCAGCCCGCCGCGTCGCGCCGCCGGGGCCGCGTCCCATCGCATCGTCACGCGCGGCCCCAGCGCCGCCATCTCATAATCGTCGCGCAGCCGCTCCCCGCCTCGAACTGACGCGCATCGACCATCCCGCGCGCGCGCAGCCACGCCAGCGGCGATTCAGCGTCGTTGACCGACACCCGCCGTCCGCTCCGCCGCGCCGGGGCATTCCGGATTACATGCCCATCCTCGATCGTCCGCTCGACCAGCTCACGCATTCCTGACTCCCTCATCGCCTGCAGAATCGGGCTTGCCACGACGTCACGCTTGTAGGAAAGTGATTTAACCACATCGGTTAGATGGAGCTGCAATTGATCACCGCGATCCGCGAAGTGCGTCGTGCCAAAGGGCTGACGCTGGAGGAAGTGGCACAACGCTGCGACCCGCCGACCACCGCGCAGACGATCGGGCGGCTGGAGACCGGCACGCGCACCGTGTCGGTGGTCTGGCTCAACCGCATCGCCGCCGCGCTCGGGGTCGACGCCGCCGATCTCGTCCGCTTCCCCGATCGCCCCGATATCCCGGTTGCTGCCAGCCTCGATTCTTCGGGAGCACAGGCGTTGCGCCGACCCGCCAATGTCGTGCCGCCGATCGCCGAGCCTGATCTGGTCGCAGTCACCGTCAGCGGCAGCATCGGCGACTATCGCGCGGGCGACGAGGTGTGGTGCCGTCGCCTCGCCCCCCAGGCATTCGCACAGGCACTCAACCGGGACGTATTGATCCCCCGCCCCGCCGGTCGTTTTCTGTTCGGCCGCCTGATCGCGCATGAGGGCGAAGGGGGCCGGCTCAACGTCCTGCCGCTTGGCCCGGGTGCGCGGCAACAGGTGGTCGCCGACCCGCCCTGGATCGCCTGTGCGGTGCGGCTCGTCCGCTCGCTCTGAACCTGAACCTCGTCCGCGCCCCCCCGACATCTTGCACATGGCGCAACGCGGGCGCATGCTGCTCCCACGTCCTTTTAGGGGAGGGATGCCATGCATTATCTGACCGGGCTGGTTACGGCCCTGTTCGTCGCGTCACCCGCACTTGCCGAGGATTGGGACTTTGTCCTGATCAACGGCACCGGCAAGCCGATCAAGACCGTCGAGCTCGCGCCGACCGGATCGACCGACTGGAAGCCTGGACTGGAGGAAGAAGGGGCGCGGCGCGAACCCGTGGTGAAGCCCGGCGCGCGCACCACCGTTCGCCTTGATCGACCGTCAAGCCAGTGCCGCTACGATCTGCGCGCGACCTTCGACGACGCCTCGACGATGGTCTTCAGCAACGCCAATATCTGCGACAACAGCTATGTCACGGTGAAGCTGACGGGCGGAAAGCCGTCGATCAGCGCGAACTAAGGATCATGGAGCCGGAAAATGGTGGGCGCTGACGGGCTCGAACCGCCGACCCTCTCGGTGTAAACGAGATGCTCTACCAACTGAGCTAAGCGCCCGGACCGCGTCCCGATAGGCGCAAGTGCCGCGCGCGTAAAGATGCGCGGCGCTTTCCATTGTGCGGTCAAATCGGCTAGCGCGCGCGGATGACCAGCACGCCCGTCGTCACCCGCTTCGCGCCCAGCCCCACCGGCCATCTGCATGTCGGCAATATCCGCACCGCGCTCCACAACTGGATGTGGGCGCAAAAACATGGTGGGCGCTTCCTGCTGCGCATCGACGACACCGACGCCGAACGCTCGCAGGAATCCTATGTCGACGCGATCCGCGCCGATCTCGCCTGGCTCGGCCTCGATCCCGATGGCGAGGCGCGCCAGTCGCAGCGCTTCGACCTGTATGAACGCCGCTTCGCCGAACTTGTCGAGGCGGGCCGTGTCTATCCCGCCTATGAGAGCCAGCAGGAGCTTGAACTCAAGCGCAAGATCCAGCTCGGCCGCGGCCTTCCGCCAATCTATGATCGCGCCGCGCTGGCACTTACCGAAACCGACCGCGCCGCGCTGGAGGCAGCGGGGACCCGCCCGCACTGGCGCTTCAAGCTCGACAATGGCGCGCCGATCGAATGGACCGACCTGATCCGGGGGGCCCAGCGCTTCGATCCCGCGACGATGAGCGATCCCGTCATCCGCCGCGCCGACGGCTCCTGGCTCTACCTGCTCCCCTCGGTGATCGACGATATCGACATGGGCATCACCCATGTCGTGCGTGGCGAGGACCATGTTTCCAATACCGCCGCGCAAGTGCAGATGTTCGCCGCGCTCGGCGCGCGGCCACCCGCTTTCGCGCACGAGGCGCTGCTCACCGGGAACGAGGGAAAATTGTCCAAACGCCTCGGCTCGCTCGGATGCGATCATTTCCGCGACATCGGGCTTGAGCCGCAAGCGATCATCGCCCTGCTCGCTCGGCTCGGCACCAGCGATCCGGTCGAGCCGCACGCCGACCGCGCGCCGCTGATCGCCGGGTTCGACTTCGCCCGCTTCGGCCGCGCCCCCGCGCGGTTCGACGAAGGCGAGCTGGCGCAGCTCAACGCGCGCATCGTCCACCAGCTGCCCTTCGACGCAGTCGCCGACCGACTACCCGTCGGCATGGACGTGGCGGCATGGGACGCGATCCGCCCCAATCTCGAGACGGTCGCCGGTGCAGCGGACTGGTGGCAGGTCGTCGCCGGGCCAATCGACGCCTCCGCCGACCCCGAGGACCGCGCCTTCCTCGACACCGCCGCCGACATCGCCGCGACCCTCGACTGGGCCGCCGACCCTTGGCACGCGCTGACCGGCGCGCTCAAGGGAGCGACCGAACGCAAGGGCCGCGCGCTGTTCCATCCACTCCGCCGCGCGCTCACCGGTCGCGACTCGGGCCCCGACATGGCGGCGCTGCTCCCGCTGATCGGCCGCGAACGCGTGATCGAAAGGCTGCGCGGCTGAGCGGGGTCGCTCGTTCGGCCCCTCCCATTTTCCCTCCACCGCGCAGTCCGATCACCCGGTCGAAAAAGGGATTTGCAACCTTTATGTGATGGTATATCATCTATCGACCGGCAACGACCGGAATGATGGAGAGCCTGTCATGCACACCGAACGCTATCAGCCTTCCGCTTCCCGCCGGGCCAGCGCCGGCGCTTCGCTCATCGTCCTCGCCCTGGTCGGGTTCGGCGCGACACTGGTCGGGCCGGGCGTATTGCCCGAGATTCTCGATCCGGTGCTCAACACAACCCACATTCCGCTCGAGCAGCCCAAGCCCGAGCCGGAACCGGTCAAGCAGGTGCGCGACGAACGGAAGGTCGTCGCGGTGACCCAGCCGCTTCCGCACCAGCCCGATCCGATCGTCAAAACCACCAGCACAAGCGACCCGATCGGATCGACCACCGAATATACGCCGATCACGAACAACCCGCCCGCCGACCCCGGCCCGCCCTCCGGCGGAGTCATCGCGGACCCGCCCAAGCCGCCGGTGCTGATCGGCGCCACCGTCGATCCGCGCTACAGCGACTCGCTCCAGCCGCCCTATCCCACCTCCGAAATCCGCGCGCAGACCGAGGGCAAGCTCACCGCCCGCGTGCTGGTCGGGGTCGATGGCCGGGTGAAAGCGATCGAGATCCTGCGCACCCCGAGCAAGGGCCTGTCCGAGGCGACCCGCCGCCACGCGCTCGCGCGCTGGCGGTTCAAGCCCGCGACCCGCGACGGCGTCCCCTATGAGGACTGGATGACGATGACGCTCAACTTCCGGCTGGTGGATTAGCTCGGGCTGGTCCGATGGCACCAAAGCCCCTATCTTGGCGGCCATGAGGTTCTTCAAACCCGATCGCCCCGTCTCCACGGTCGGCGCGCTGGCGGATCTGCGCAGAGCCCTGCGCATCCGCCACCGCTACCAGTTCTGGTTTATGCTCGCTGCAGCGGTGACGACCAGTCTGGTTCTGTTCGCCTTCTACCAGGACTCCTATTTCAAGAAGCCCTACAAGCGCGAGATCGTCTATTTCCAGAACTGGCGTGAGGACCGGACGATCGACCAGATCATCGCCCAGCAGAAGATCGACGAACCGATCCGCCAGAAGCGCATCGCGGAGGAAAAGGCGAAGGCCGAGAAGAAGCGACTCGAGTATAAGAAGATCGACGACAAGCTGAAAGAATACGGGATTTGAACGACGCCGCGTGGATGGGTGCCGCGCTCGCACTTGCCGAGCGCGCGCGCGGTCGTTCCGCACCCAATCCCAATGTCGGCTGCGTCATCGTGCGGGAGGGGCGCGTCGTCGGGCGCGGCTGGACCCAGCCCGGCGGACGCCCCCACGCCGAAGCGATGGCGCTGGCACAGGCGGGCGATGCCGCGCGCGGCGCGACCGCCTACACCACACTCGAACCCTGCGCGCATCAGTCCCAACGCGGCCCAGCCTGTGCCGCCTCGCTGATCGCCGCCGGGATCGCCCGCGTGGTGATCGCCCTGCGCGACCCCGATCCGCGCACCGACGGGCGCGGCATCGCCAGGCTCGATTCCGCCGGCGTTGCCCTCACCACGGGCATCCGCGCCGATGAGGCAACCCGCAGCATGGCCGGCTTCCTCACTCGCCGTGCACAGGGCCGCCCGTTCGTAACGCTCAAGCTCGCAACCTCGCTCGACGGCTGCATCGCGCTGTCGAACGGCGAGAGTCGCTGGATCACCGGCCCCCGCGCCCGCGCCCATGTGCATCTGGAGCGCGCACGGCATGAGGCGATCCTGGTCGGACGCGGCACGCTGGAAGCCGACGCGCCAAAGCTCGACGTGCGCCTCGGCGGACTTGAAGATCGCGCACCCCGCCGCATCCTTCTCTCATCCCGCGACGCCCCCGGCTGGACCCGCATCGCCGCGCCCGAAGCGATTGGAACGCTCGACGGCATCGGCCACTTGCTGGTCGAGGGAGGCGCACAGACCGCCGCTGCCTTCCTGCGCGCCGATCTGGTCGACCGCCTCCTGCTCTACCGCGCGCCGATCATGCTCGGCGGCAAACCGGCCCTCGCCGATCTCGGGCTCACCGCGCTCAATCGCGCGCACGGCCGCTGGACCCTCCACGACGCGCGGATGCTTGGCAGCGACCGGCTCGAGGTCTACGAGCGCGCCAGAGGATAGACCATGTTCACCGGAATCATCACCGATGTCGGCGCGATCCAGAGGATCGAGAATCGCGGCGACCTGCGCGTCCACATCACCACGACCTATGACACGACCACCGTCGACATGGGCGCATCGATCGCCTGTTCGGGCGTCTGCCTGACCGTCGTCGACAAGGGGCCGGGCTGGTTCGCGGTCGATGTCAGCCACGAGACCGTCTCGCGCACCGCCGCGCAGTGGCAGGCCGGCCAGCGCCTCAACCTCGAACGCGCGCTCAAGGTCGGCGATGAGCTGGGCGGGCATATCGTCACCGGCCATGTCGACGGCGTCGGCACCGTGATCGACATCTGTCCCGACGGCGACTCGCAGCGCGTCGGCTTTGCCGTCCCCGCCAGCCTCGCCCCGTTCATCGCCGCCAAGGGGTCGATCACCATCGACGGGGTGTCGCTGACCGTGAACGAGGTGACGGATCAGCCCGACGGCACCGCGCATTTTTCGATCAACCTGATCCCGCACACGCAAGCCGTCACCACGCTGGGCGCACTTGCCCAGGGTCAGGCGGTCAATCTCGAAATCGACGTGCTCGCACGTTATCTGCAACGCATGGAGGCCGTCCGTGGCCAAAGCTGAAATCTCCCGCCTGCCCCACGCCTTCCTCTCCTCGCCAGAGGAGATTATCGACGAGGCGCGCAACGGTCGCATGTTCATCCTGGTCGATGACGAGGATCGCGAGAATGAGGGCGATCTGGTCATCCCCGGCCAGATGGCGACCCCCGACGCGATCAACTTCATGGCGCGCCACGGTCGCGGCCTGATTTGCCTCGCCATCACGCAGGGCCGCGCCGACCAGCTTGGCCTGGAACCGATGTCGCGCCGCAACGGCACCAGCATGGGCACGGCCTTCACCGTCTCGATCGAGGCGAAGGAGGGCGTCACCACCGGAATCTCCGCTGCCGATCGCGCACGCACCATCGCGGTCGCGACCGACGCGACCAAGGGGTCCGCCGACATCGTCTCGCCCGGCCATGTCTTCCCGCTCGTCGCGCGCGAGGGCGGCGTGCTGGTCCGCGCCGGCCATACCGAAGCGGCGGTGGACGTCTCCCGCCTCGCCGGCCTCAGCCCCTCGGGTGTGATCTGCGAGATCATGAAAGATGACGGGACGATGGCGCGGATGGACGACCTCGTCGCCTTCGCCCAACTCCACAATCTCAAGATCGGAACGATCCGCGACCTGATCGCCTATCGCCGTCGCTACGACCATCTGGTCGAACGGCGCGCCGAATCGGTTTTCACCAGCCGCTGGGGCGGCGACTGGCGCACCATCGCCTTCTGGAACAAGGCGACTGGCACCGAACAGCTCGCCCTGGTCAAGGGCCGCGTCAGCTCCGACAAGCCCACCCTGGTCCGCATGCACGCATTGTCGCCCTTCGCCGACGTATTCGGTGAGGCGGGGGATCGCGGCCTGATGCTCCAGCGCTCGATGGAAATCATCGGCGAGGAAGGCGCCGGGGTGGTCGTCGTGATCAACAAGCCGCGCGCCGACGCCTTCACCATGGCGGTCGAGCGCAAGGCGGGGAAACGCACCGTCGTCGATATGGAGGAGTTGCGCGATTACGGCGTCGGCGCGATGATCCTCAACGATCTGGGGGTCGAGGAAATGGTGCTGCTCACCAACACCCATCACACATTGGTCGGTCTCGACGGATACGGCCTGCGTATCGTCGGCGAACGCGCAATCGATCTGAAAGGCAGATAATGGCCAACATCCTGATCGTCGAAGCGCGCTTCTACGACCATCTCAACGACATGCTCCTCGCCGGTGCCCGCGCCGCGATCGAGGCGGCCGGTCATTCCCATGAGACGGTCACCGTCCCCGGCGCACTCGAAGTGCCCGGCGCAATCGTGCTGGCCGAAGAAACCCAGCGTTACGACGCCTATGTCGCGCTCGGCGTGGTGATCCGCGGTGAGACCTATCATTTCGAGATCGTGTCGAACGAAAGCGCGCGCGGCATCATGGCGCTGACTATGGACGGCATCCCGATCGGCAACGGCATCCTGACCACCGAGGACGAGGCGCAGGCAATCCGCCGCGCCGACCCTGCGCAGCTCGACAAGGGCGGCGGTGCGGCAGAGGCCGCGATCGCGATGCTCGCGTTGAAGCAGCGGCTGTAATGAATTCTCCGATCCTCTTCACCGAACGGCTGATCCTGCGCCGTCCGGCGGCGGAGGATCTCGACGGCTGGGCGGCCTTTTCCGCCGATCCGGTGGCGACCGAGCATCTCGGCGGCCCGGTCGAACGCAGCGTCGCCTGGCGGCAGCTGTGCACCATGGCGGGGGCGTGGGAGATCAACGGCTTCGCCATGTTCTCGGTCATCGAGCGCGCGACCGGAAAATGGGTCGGCCGCCTCGGTCCATGGATGCCCGAAGGCTGGCCCGGCACCGAAGTCGGCTGGGGCGTCGCGGGCGAATTTGCCGGGCGCGGCTATGCCTATGAGGGCGCGGTCGCGGCGATGGACTATGCGGTCGACGTGCTCGGCTGGAGCGAGGTGATCCACACCATTGCACCCGAAAACACCCGCTCGATCCGCCTCGCCCAGCGGCTCGGATCGACCAACCTCCGGCCGGTGAAGCTCCCCGCCCCCTATGCCGACGTCACCGTCGACGCCTGGGGGCAGAGCGCCGAGCAATGGCGTGCAGGACGCGCCGCGCGGTGACCGACGTCCCGCCCAGTCGCTACAAGGTCGTCGAGCGCGACCGGCGGCTGGTGGTGATCGACACGCTGACCGGAAAGCCGGCAAGCGCCCCCGGCCCTGTTCCGCCGGCGACGCGACATGAGCACCCGCTACCGCCACCCGCCGAACGCCCGGTCAGCGAGGATGAACCTCGCCGCATCGACGACCGCAGCGGCGCGCAAATCCTGACCACCTCGCGCCTCTACGACCTCAAGGCACCGCGCCGGATCGTGATGGGCGACCGGTTCAACGAGAAATTCGGCGGGGTGATCGGCGGCTGGCTGGTCGGTCTGTTCATCGCCTTCTCGATCGCCTTCATCTTCTTCCCCTGGCTGATCGTCCTGCCCTTCGTGCTGGCCCTCCAGCCGAAGCTGCGCGCGGGGATCCGCACATGGATCACCGCGCGGCTGGACGAGGTGGAGCGGGGGTAGAGGAAACGCCTCCACCCCCGTTTGCGTTACGCCGCCTGAGTTTCCAGCGCGGGATAATCGACATATCCCTCCGGCCCCTGGCTGTACCAGGTCGCCATATTACCCTCATTGAGCGGCGCACCGCTGCGCAGCCTTTCGGGCAGATCGGGATTGGCAAGGAAGGTGCGGCCAAAGCTCACCGCATCCGCGACCCCGCTGTCGAGCGCGGCCTGCGCCGCCTCGCGGGTCACATAGTCGGAGTTTACCACCAACGGCCCGTCGAACACCGTGCGAATCGCCGGGCTGAGCCTCGGCACATCGGTGCGACCGAACGTCCCCTCTGGCCCCGGCTCGCGCAGTTCGAGGAACGCGATGCCCAGTTCGGACAGGCGCTTGGCCGCCGGCAGGAACAGCGCGTGCGGATCGCTGTCGTCGACGCCCTGGCTATCGCCATTGGGCGACAGCCGCACGCCGGTGCGATCCGCCCCCGCCACCGCGACCACGCGCTCGGCGACTTCGCTCAGCAACCGGATGCGGTTGTCGACCGACCCGCCATAGGCATCGGTCCGCAGATTCGCGCCATCGCGCAAGAACTGGTCGATCAGATAGCCATTGGCGGCGTGGATCTGCACCCCGTCGAACCCGGCCTTCAGCGCGTTTTTGGTCGCGCGGGCATAGTCGTCGAGGATGCCGGGAATCTCCGCGATATCGAGCGCGCGGGCGAGTTCCGAGGGCTGACGTCCTTCATAAGTGTGCATGTGACCGGGCGTCTGGGTCGCCGAAGACGAAACCGGCTGCTCGCCCGTGACCGAGCTGTGCACCTGCCGCCCCATATGCCACAGCTGCGCGACGATCCGCCCTCCGGCGGCATGAACCGCATCGGTCACCGGCTTCCACCCTTCCGTCTGCGCATCGGTCCACAGCCCCGGCGCGAACGGCCAGCCCAGTCCCTGACGGCTGATTCCGGTCGCCTCCGAAATGATCAGCCCCGCCGACGCGCGCTGCGCATAATAATCGGCCATGATCGCGGTCGGCACTCCGTCGCGATCCGCGCGGCCGCGCGTCAGCGGGGCCATCAGGATGCGGTTCGGCGCATGGATCGCGCCCAGCGTCAGCGGATCGAACAAATCGGGCATCGGCGAATTTCCCTCCAATTGGGTTGCATAGTGCAACAGATAGGGCGCTAAAGGCGCGATGCACGAGTCCGCCCCGTCAAGAAAAGCTGCACCGCAACAAAGCGCGACTGCTTTGCCCTTCGCCGCGCTGCTGCTCGGCAATCTCGCACTGGCCTTCGGCCCGTGGTTCGTGCGCGCCGCCGATGTCGGCCCGGTCGCGGCGGGCTTCTGGCGGCTCGCGCTCGGCGTGCCCTTCCTGTTTGCGATCATCCTGGTCGCGCGCGGCAAGCCGATGGCGGGAACGCGCGGGCTGTGGGGTGTCTTGTTGCTTTCCGGCATCGCCTTCGCCGCCGATCTCGCATCCTGGCACATCGGCATCCTCCATACGACGCTCGCCAACTCGACGCTGTTCGGCAATTCAGCGACGCTGATGTACCCGATCTGGGGCTTCTTCGTCGCCCGCGCCTGGCCCACCCGGCAACAGGGGCTGGCGCTCGCGCTCGCCGCAATCGGCGCGGGGCTGCTGCTCGGGCGATCCTATGAATTATCGCCGCAGAACCTCGTCGGCGACCTCCTCTGCCTGCTCGCCGGCGCGCTCTACACCGTCTATTTCATCCTGATGGCGCGCGCCCGCGAAGCGATGGCGCCGCTCCCCGCGCTTGCCTGGTCCAGCCTGTTCGGGACACTCCCGATACTGATCTTCGCCTGGGTGTTGGGCGAGCAGATCTGGCCGCAGAATTGGGGCATATTGGTCGGCCTCGCGCTCGCCAGCCAGGTCGTCGGGCAGGGGCTGCTGATCTACGCGCTCGGCCATCTCTCGCCCTTGGTTGTCGGCATCGCGCTGCTGACCCAACCGGTGGTCGCCGGAACGGTCGGCTGGATCGTCTATGACGAGCGGCTGGGCGTGCCCGACTTTATCGGCGCGGCGCTGGTCGCGGTCGCGTTGGTCCTTGTCCGGCGCGGCAAAAGCCCGCCAGTGGAGGTTGCGTCCGGCGCGACGGAGGCTAAAACGTGAACATGACTCCGATTGCCGACATGACGCTCGACGAGCTGCGCGAGGCGCTCGCACCGCATCTCGCCCCCAATGCCGCGTTCGACGGCTGGAGCGAAGCAGCGGTGATCGCTGCGGCGAACGCAATCGGCGCTGATCACGACATCGCGCGCCTCGCCATTCCCGCCAAGCCAGTCGAGATGATCGACCTGTGGTTCGCGTCGGTCGATCGCGAGATGGCTAGCCGCCTTTCGCCCGAAACCCTCGCGCCGATGAAGATCCGCGCGAAGATCACCGCATTGGTCGAAGCGCGGCTCGATATCCTCGCCCCCAACCGCGCAGCGCTGCGCCGCGCGGTCGCGATCCTCGCCATGCCCCATAACGCCGCCCGCGCCGCAAGGCTCGGCTGGCGCTCTGCGGACGCGATGTGGCGGCTCGCGGGCGACACGGCGACCGATTACAATCACTATACCAAGCGCGCGATGCTCGGCAGCATCTATGTCGCGACGATCGCGGTGTTCCTGAACGACGAGAGCGAGGGCCAGGCCGACACCCGCGCCTTCCTGTCCCGCCGGATCGAGAACATCATGCAATTCGAAAAGACCAAGGCGAAGCTGGCGGCGCGGTCCGACCACCGCTTCAGCATGTCGCGCTTCATCGGCCGGCTGCGCTACAACGCGCGGTGAGCGCGCTCCCCTATCCCTCCCTCCACGCCAGCCATGGCGGCATCTGGATCGCGACCGCAGAGGGCACGCGCAGCATCGGGCGCGGCGAGGCGGTGCGGATCGCCGCCGACACCCCGGTCATCCTGCTCAATGCCCCGCTGACAGCACAGCGCCTCGGCTATCCCGATCTGTCGGGGCTCGACCTGCTCGAACTTTTCGCATTCCTGCGCCCGGCTCGCTTCATGGTGCCGACGCCGCGCGGCCTCGCCCGCACGCTGGGTATCGCTGAACCTGTCGACGACTCCGCCGTCGCGCCGTTCCTGCGCGACGCTGCCGAAGCGATGCTGGCGATCGCCGATACCGACTGGCCCGAGCGCGAGGGCGCATGGCATGCCGCCCAGTCGTTGGCAAAATTGCGCTGGAGCTGGGCACCGGCGGTGTCGCAGAGCCTGACTCGCCCGGAAAGGGCCGAACGCTGGCTGTTTTCCCGCCTGCCCGAATGGAGTGAGGGAGCGCCGCGCACCCCACCGCGCACCGTGAGCCTCGATCCCGAGGCCGTGCGCGATCGGCTCGCCACCCTCACTGGCTCGGGCGCAGAGGTGCGTGCAGGCCAACGCCTCTACGCCGAAGCGGCGGCGAGCGCCTTCGCCCCTCGCACGATGCGCGATTCGCCCAATCTTGTGCTTGCCGAGGCCGGGACCGGGATCGGCAAGACGCTGGGCTATCTCGCCCCCGCCTCGCTTTGGGCGCAGCAGGCCGATGGCGCGGTGTGGATCTCGACCTTTACCAAGGCGCTGCAACGCCAGTTGGGGCATGAAGGCGAGCGGCTGTTCGCCGATCCCGAGGAGCGCAAGCGCCGCATCGTCACGCGCAAGGGTCGCGAAAATTATCTCTGCCTGCTCAACCTTGAGGATGCGCTGCAGGGCGGGTTCGCGGGCCGCGCGGCGATCCTCGCGCAGCTCGTCGCACGCTGGGCCGCATACACCGCCGATGGCGACATGGTCGGCGGCGACCTGCCCGGCTGGCTGCCCGTGCTGTTCCGCCGCAACGGATCGACCGCACTGACCGACCGGCGCGGCGAATGCGTCTATGCCGGCTGCCCCCCACTACCGGAAGTGCTTCATCGAGCGCGCCGCTCGGGCTAGCGCCGACGCCGACATCGTCATCGCCAATCACGCGCTCGTCATGGTCAACGCCGCGCGCGGCCGCGAAACCGCGACCCGCCCGACCCGCTACGTCTTCGACGAAGGCCACCATATTTTCGACGCCGCGGACGCGATGTTCAGCGTCGCGCTGTCGGGACAGGAAACCATCGAGCTGCGCCGCTGGGTCACCGGCCCCGAAAGCGGATCGCGCGGTCGCCGTCGCGGGCTGGCCGCGCGGCTGTCGGATGTCGCCAGCTATGACGATGCCGGCGCGCGCGCGATCAGTGAGGCGGTCGATGCCGCCCGCGCCTTGCCCTCCGACGGCTGGCTCCAACGGCTCGCCGAGGGGCAGCCCTTCGGCCCGATCGAGCATCTCCTCGCCGCCGTGCGCGGCCTCGTCTATGCCCGTGATAGCGATGGATCGGGCGAGGCCGGCTATGGCATCGAGACCGAACTGGCCGAGCCCGATGCGCCGCTGATCGACGCGATCCCGCCTGCCGCCGCCGCGCTCGAATCGCTGCTCCGCCCACTGATGGCGCTGGGGCGGCGGCTCGAGGCAGTGCTCGACGAAGCCCCCGACTGGATGGACGGCCCGGCACGCGCGCGGATCGAGGGGGCGATCGCATCATTGGGCTGGCGCGCCGAAACCGTCGCCGCCTGGCTGTCGTTGGTCGCCCGGATCGGCGGCCCGGTAACCCCCGAGTTCGTCGACTGGCTCGCCGTCGAACGGATCGAGGGGCGCGAGATCGATATCGGCATCCACCGCCGATGGCTCGACCCCCAGCAAGCCGTTCGCCGAGACGGTGCTCAGGCCCGCGCATGGGGCGCTGGTCACCTCCGCGACCCTGCGCGCTGGCGGTGACTGGGAGGTCGCGGAACAGCGTAGCGGCGCGCAGCACCTGCTCCATCCCGCCCAGCGGTTCGAGGCGGCGTCACCCTTCGACTATCCACGTCAGGCCGAAGTGCTGATCGTCACCGACATCAAGCGCGGCGACATGGGCGCCCTCGCCTCCGCCTATGCCCGGCTGATCATCGCGGCACAGGGCGGGACGCTCGGGCTGTTCACCGCGATCCGGCGGCTGCGTGCGGTGCACACCCGCATCGCCGACCGTTTGGCGCGCGAAGGGCTGCCGCTCTACGCCCAGCATGTCGATCCGATCGACACCGGCACTCTGGTCGACATCTTCCGCGACGATCCGCGCGCGTCGCTGATCGGCACCGACGCGTTGCGCGACGGGGTCGATGTCCCCGGTCATTCGCTGCGGCTGGTGGTGATGGAGGGCGTACCCTGGCCCAAGCCGAGCGTGCTCCACGCGGCGCGGCGACTCGCGGGTGGCGGCAGCGCCTATGACGACCGCATTGTACGCGCGCGGCTGGCGCAGGCGTTCGGTCGGCTGATCCGCCGCGCCGACGATTCTGGCGCGTTCGTGCTGCTCTCCGCCGCTACCCCGTCGCGGCTGCTCGACGCCTTCCCACACGGCACACCAGTCGTCCGCTTGACGCTCGATGAGGCCGTGGAGCGCGTGCGGCGTCTTTCCTCCGTCGCATCGCTGGGGCAGAAGGCACGTGAATCCGCCGATCCGGAGGGCCGATGAAGACGTTGACGATCTTGCGCCACGCCAAGTCGAGCTGGGACGATGCGGTCGCGCGCGATTTCGACCGGCCGCTGAATGCCCGCGGGCAACGCGCAGCAGTGACGGTCGGCCGCCATATGCGTAGCGAAGGACTGAGCTTCGACCATGTCGTCGCCTCGCCCGCCGTGCGGATCATCGAGACCGTCGAGCAGCTCGAGACCGGCTATGGCGGCGCGCTCGCCCCCGCCTGGGACCGGCGCATCTACCTTGCCTCGGCCTCGACGCTGCTCGATGTGATCCACGAATTGCCCGCCGGGGCCGATAGCGCGCTGCTGATTGGCCATAATCCGGGGCTTGAGGATCTGGTGCTGATGCTGGTCCCCGATCGCACCGGCGATCTACTGCGCGACTCGGTCGAGGAAAAATTTCCCACCGCTGCGCTGGCGGTGATCACCTTCGACACCAGTGACTGGAGTTCGATCCGTTCCGATGCCGGGACGCTGGCCCGCTTCGTGCGCCCGCGCGATCTTGACCCCGCGCTCGGCCCGGAAAGCTGATCAGCGCCGATCGCAGATTAGCGGTCGTCGTTCAACGCGCGTTGCAGCGAGTCGCGCACCGCACGCAGCGAGTCGCTCCGCCCCCGCCGCGCGCCGCGTTCGGCATCGAGCAGCCGCTGGACTCCGCGGATCGAATATCCTTCCCGGCTGAGCAGCGAATCGATGCGGCGAACCAATGCGACGTCATCGGGCCGATAATAGCGTCGCCCCCCGCGCGCTGTAACGGGCGCAGCTGGGAAAAGCGCGTCTCCCAATATCTCAGTATATGCTGAGGGCGCCCGATTTCTTGCGCAAGCTCACCGATCGTCCGGAAGGCTTCGGGGCCCTTCTCCGGACCGGTTGCCATGTCATCCCCCGTTGACGATCCGGTCGCGCAGCATCTGGCTGGCCCGGAAGGTAAGCACCCGGCGCGGTGCGATCGGAACCTCGACCCCCGTCTTGGGATTGCGACCGATCCGCTCGCCCTTATCGCGCAGCACGAAGCTACCGAAGCCCGAAATCTTGACGTTCTCGCCCTTGGCGAGCGCCTCGCACATATGGCCGAGGATCTGTTCGACGAGACGCGAGGCGTCGGCACGCGAGAGGCCCACATCGCGATGCAGCGCATCAGCGAGATCGGCCCTGGTCAGCGTCGCGGCGGTTGCCATCGTAAACCCTCCTGCCCCGTCTTGTTACCGTAACACATTGAGGAAATGGTGCAACCATCGTTGCGCGGACGTTACGATATCGTAATTCTACGGATTTGGGCCAGTCCGTTACCCAAATCAAAAACGCACCACAGCGGCGCCCCAGGTAAATCCGCCGCCCATCGCCTCAAGCACCAGCAGGTCGCCCTGCTTGATCCGTCCGTCGCGCACCGCAGTGTCGAGCGCCAGCGGCACGGACGCCGCCGACGTGTTGGCGTGCTGATCGACCGTCACCACGACCTTCTCGGGGGCAAGTCCCAGCTTTTTTGCGGTCGCGTCGAGGATGCGGGCGTTGGCCTGATGCGGCACGACCCAGTCGACATCAGCCGGATCGAGTCCCGCCGCCGCAAGACTTTCGTTCATCACGCTGGCAAGGTTGACCACCGCGTGACGGAACACTTCCTTGCCCTTCATTCGTAGCTTGCCGACCGTACCGGTGGTCGACGGACCGCCATCGACATAGAGCAGCTGGTTATGGCGGCCATCGGCGTGCAGCTTCGTCGCGAGTACGCCGCGCCCACCTTCGACCGCGCTGTCCTGCGCCTCCATCACGACCGCGCCGGCCCCGTCGCCGAACAACACGCAGGTGGTGCGGTCTTCCCAGTCAAGGATGCGGCTGAACGTCTCCGCGCCGATCACCAGCGCGCGATTGGCGCTGCCCGCGCGGATCATGCTCTCCGCGACCTGCACCGCATAGAGGAAGCCCGAGCACACTGCGGCGACGTCGAATGCGACGCAATCGTCGATGCCCAGCGCCGCCTGCACCCGAGTCGCGCTGGCAGGAAAGGTCTGGTCAGGCGTCGCGGTGGCAAGAACGATCAGATCGACCGATTGTGCATCCACTCCCGCCGCAGCCAGGGCTGCACGTGCAGCGTCGGTGGCGAGCGTTGACGTCGTCTCGTCGTCCGCAGCGATATGGCGAAAACGGATGCCGGTCCGCTCGACGATCCATTCGTCGGATGTGTCGATCTGCTCCGCCAGTTCGGCGTTAGCAACGCGGCGACGCGGCAGCGCCGATCCGGTCCCGGTGATCACTGCACGTCGCGTGGTCGCGACGGCGCCTGATTCGCTCATGCTGCCTGGGCCTCGAAATTGCCGAGATCCTCGGCGATGCGGCGAGTCAGATCGTCACGCACCATCTTGGCGGCGACGCCGATCGCGGTTTCGACCCCGATTTCATTGGCACTGCCATGGCTCTTAACGACGATGCCGTTGAGGCCGAGGAACACCGCGCCATTGTGGTTGTTGGGATCGAGATGATGGCGCAGCAGATCGGTCGCAGGCTTGGAAATCAGAAATCCAATCTTCGAGCGAACCGAACTGGAAAAAGCGCGGCGCAACAGGTCGCCGACGAACCGCGCAGTCCCCTCCACCGTCTTGAGCGCGATGTTTCCCGAAAAGCCGTCACACACGATCACATCGACATTGCCGCGCGACAAGGCATTGCCCTCGACGAATCCGGTGAAGCGCAACGGCAAATGGGTCGCGGCACGCAGTTGCTGCGCGGCTTCGCGGATGATGTCGGTTCCCTTGAGCTCTTCCGTGCCGATGTTGAGCAATGCGACGCGCGGCGATTCAAGATCGAGCACGGTGCGCGCATAGGCGGCACCCATCACCGCGAACTGGATCAGGTTGCGTGTATCGACCTCGGTATTCGCGCCCAGGTCGAGCATCACCACGTCATTGTCGCCCAATGTCGGCATCCGCGCGGCAAGCGCGGGGCGGTCGATCCCCGGCATGGTGCGCAGCGACAGCTTCGCCATCGCCATCAGCGCGCCGGTATTGCCAGAGGAGACAGCGGCGGCGGCCTCGCCGCGCTTCACCAGGTCGATGGCGATTCCCATCGATGTCGTCTTGGCGCGGCGAATCGCCTGGCTTGGCTTGTCGGCTGCGGTCACCACCTCGGGCGCGTGGACGATTTCCGACGCGGCGGTGAGGTTGGGATGGGCCTTCAGCCCCTCGCGAATCGCATTTTCGTCGCCGACCAGCAGAAAGCGCATGCCGTCAAACCGGCGCCGCGCACGCGCGACTCCGGCGAGCATGACCGCCAGCCCCTCATCGCCGCCCATCGCATCGACGGCGATTCGCGCACTGGAGGTCATGGCCAACGGTCCTTGATTGCTAGGGCTCAGCCCTCGACCGAGACGATCTCGCGGCCGTTGTAATGGCCGCATGCGCCGCAGAGCACGTGCGGGCGCTTCAGTTCGCCACAGTTGGGGCATTCCTGGAACGCCTGAACCTTCAGCGCGTCGTGCGACCGGCGCATGCCACGGCGGCTCGGCGAAACTTTTCTCTTGGGGACGGCCATTTCGGCAAACCTTCTTGAACTGTCTTCTAAAAACCTGGATCGCGATACGCCCACGGCGGCGATCGGGCAAGCGCCGGGGCTCCGGCACTCGCCGGACTGCCCTGGGCCAGTCGCAAAGCGAGCGAGCGCCTATACCGATTTCCGTCCAAGTTGCAAGGCGGCGCGCGGCGTGGCAGCGAAGGCGTTCCAAAGGGGGAAGCTATTCATGGAAGCCATTATCCTACCCGTCACGCTGGCGACTGCTGCGGCGTGTGCGCTGCTCAATGTCTGGCTCGCGATCCGCGTCGGACAGGTGCGCCGCGCGGAGAAGATTTCGATTGGTGACGGCGGCAGCGCACGGCTGATCGCCCGGATGCGTGCTCAGCTGAATTTCGTCGAATATGCGCCGATCGTGCTGATCCTGATTGGCCTCATCGAGTTGGCGGTGGGGACGGAGACCTGGCTTTGGGCGGTCGCAGCGCTGTTCGTCGTTGCGCGCATTCTCCACGCCTTTGGCATGGACGGGTGGAAAGCCGGTCGCGGCATCGGCATCGCCGTCACACTGCTGGTGACCATCGGCCTCGCCGGCTACGCCGCCGCCATTCCCTACTTCGCATTTGGCGGATCGGAGACGATCGAGCTGGTCGAAACGACGGGTTAATTCCCGTCCACCCACGCGCTCAATAAGGTGTGGGCGATCGCGTAGCGCGGCGGGGCACCAAACCGCGCGTCCGGCCCGCCAGCCAGCGCCGCGCGAACCTCGTCGCGCGTGACCCACATCGCGTCCTCGATCTCGGTCGTGTCGAGCGTGAGCGAGTCGTCTTCGGCGCGCGCGATGCAGGCGATCATCAGCGACGAGGCGAAGGGCCAGGGCTGGCTGGCGACGTAGCGGACATCCGACACGCGCACGCCCGCTTCCTCCAGCGTCTCCCGCGCAACGGCCTCCTCTATCGATTCGCCGACCTCGACAAATCCGGCGAGCGCCGAATAGCGACCCGCAGGCCATGCCGCCTGGCGCCCCAGCAGCGCGCGACCATCATGCTCGGCAAGCATGATGACGACTGGATCGGTGCGGGGAAAATGCTCTGCCGCGCAGCCGGTACAGCGTCGCGCCCAGCCCGAGCGAAAAATCTCGGTCGCGCTGCCACAGGCCGCGCAAAATCCATGTCGCTGATGCCAGTCGACCAGGCTGCGCGCAGCCGCATAGAGCCCCGCCTGATCGGGCGGCATCAACCCCAGCATCGCGAACAAGGCTGGAGTGCGGACGGCTCCATGCCGCTCGCCCATCCGCAGCGGCGCAAAATGCGGCTTGCCGTCAATATAGCCCAGGAACAACGGCTCGGCGTCGTCGGACAGGTCGGCAAGGCTGGACCAGACCAGCCGCCCCTCGCCATCCACCTCCGGATCGAGTCCGTTCAGGCGCAGCAGCCGCGCGCGCCAGTCGCTCAGGGCGGCAGCCAGCGCCTCGGGATCATTGCGCTCGCGATCGGCGCGATCGAGAACCGCGCCAGTGAACCCTACCGGCACCACCCTCAATGCGCAGTCGGAGCGTAAATTGCGCGCACTGCGTCCGCACGCAACGGCCATTTGTCCGATGGGAAGTAATTGACCATCACCGTCCCGCGCACCTTTTTCGCCGGATCGACCCACGCGACCGTGCCCGCCGCACCGCCCCAGCCATAGGTGCCCTTGCCCGCCCCGCCGGGTATATCCTCAAGCTGCACCGATCCGCCCGCGCCAAAACCCATCTTCGGCCCTGTCGCGCCGCCGCTCCCCCCGGCGCGCCGCCGAATGTGACGCCAGCGGGCAACAGATCCGACATGGCAAGCCGCACCGTCTCCGCCTTCATCACACGGACGCCATCCACGATACCGCCATTGGCGAGCATGTGCAGGAACCGGTCATAATCGCGCGCCGACATCACCAGCCCCGCGCCGCCATAGGGAAAGGAAGGCGGCGTCAGCCATGCCGAGCTCCTGGCCGGGTCGAAGGGCACGCGATTGTCGCCCGCCCAGGCATAGTTGGTCGCGAACCGCGCGATCTCCGACTGCGGCACGGTCCAGTAGGTCGAGGTCATCTTGAGCGGCCCGAGCAGCCGCTTTTGCAAGAACTGCTCATAGGGCATCCCCGCCGCCGCCTCGATGATCGCAGGGAGCAGGTCCAGGCTGATCGAATAGCTCCATTTGGTCCCCGGTTCGGCGATCAGCGGCAGCGTCGCGACGCGCTGCGCAAATTCCTTGAGGCTCTTGGGGCGCAAGGGCCGCGCCTGCGCCTCCAGTGCCGCATTGACCGCCCCCGGCGTGATCCCCAGCCGCTCATATTCCTGGAGCAACGGCCCCTTGGTGATGATCGAATAGCCAAGTCCCGCGGTGTGGGTCAGCAGATGCCGCACCGTGATCTGGGTCTTGGCCGGACGGCTGTCGAGGCTGTTCACCGGATCGGTCAGCACCTTCATGTTCCGGAAACCGGGGAAGAATTCGGAAATCGGCTGGTCGAGTTTCAGCTTGCCGTCCTCGACCAGCATCATCGCCGCCATGCCGGTAATCGGCTTGGTCATCGAATAGACGCGCCATAGCGAGTCGGGACCTGCTGCCGCGGCATCGGCCTCAACCGCGATGCGTCCGGCGCTCGCAAAGACCGGCACCGAATCGCCGACGCCATAGGCGATGACAATCCCCTGGGTGCGATTCTGCGCGACATAGTCCTGCGCCATCGCCGCAACCGGAGCCTTGACCACCGTCGCGGTCGCCGCCTGCCCGAACGCCGCCGATTGCGTTGTCGCCAGTGCCAGCGCCAGCGCGCCCCCGATCATCCAGCTCGCCTTCATGCCATTCTCCCCATCGCTTCGACCGCCTTGGCGAACAGCCGCGGAAGCCCTGCCTCGTCCAGTCGTTCGATTGGCCACCATTCGCTTTCGACCGGGTCGTTGTGACGCGCGACTGTTGCAGTCGCAAGCACGGCATTCAGCTCGAAATGGGTAAAGACATGGCGGATCGGCGCGTTGCGCAGCGTCCAGTCCGCCACGACCGGCGCATCCTTCAACCCCGGCGGACTGTCCGTCCACGGCCCGGTCGGCAGCGCGCGCATGCCGCCGAGCAACCCGCGCGGCGGACGCCGGACCAGCAGCACTGCGCCGTCCCCTTCCAGCCAGAAGAATGTGGCGTGGCGCACCGGGCGGGCCCCTTTCTTCGCTTTGACCGGAAACGCGTCGGGCGTGCCCATCTCCCGCGCGGCACAGGAATCGGCGAGCGGGCACAGCAGGCATTTGGGATTGCGCGGCGTACAGATCGTCGCACCCAGATCCATCATCGCCTGCGCGAAGTCTCCCGCACGCACATCGGGCGTGATCGAATCGGCCAGCGCGCGGACCTGGGGCTTCACGGCGGGTAGCGGATCGGCGAGCGCGAAGAGGCGTGCCACCACCCGTTCGACATTGCCGTCGACCACCACCGCGCGCGCGCCAAACGCGATCGCCGCCACCGCGGCGGCGGTGTAGGGTCCGAAGCCCGGCAGCTGGCGCAACGCCGCCTCGCTTCGCGGCAAGCGCCCGCCATGATCCCCTGCCACCGCCCGCGCCGCCGCCAGCAGGTTGCGCGCGCGTGCATAATAGCCAAGGCCCGCCCAGGCGCTCATTACCTCAGCGTCGTCCGCAGCGGCCAAGCTGGCGAAATCCGGCCATTGCCTCGTGAATTTTTCGAAATACGGGATTACCGCCGCAACCTGGGTCTGCTGCAGCATCACTTCCGACAGCCAGACGCGATAGGCGTCGGGCGGCGGCGCTCCCGGCTGCGCGCGCCACGGCAGGACGCGAGCATGGGCGTCGTACCAGGCCAGCAGCGGATCGGCGATGTCGCGAGAAACATTGTCGGGCACGCCCCGGCTATGGCATGGACGGAGCGAATGAGTAAGCCGCGCGCCACCCCCGACGCACCCCGCCGCAGCAACCGTGTCCGCGTCGTCGCGGATCTGGTGCCCGATGTCGGCCGCGTCGCGTTCCGCAAGTTCGGCTTTGTCCAGAGCGCCGTGCTCAGCCGGTGGAGCGAGATTGTCGGCGAGCGCTATGCTGGTGTGTCGTCGCCCGAATCGATCCGCTTCCCGCGCGGCGAACGCTCCAACGGCGTGCTCAGCCTCGTCGTCCAGGGCGCGCATGCCCCGATGATGCAGCATATCGCGCCAGAAATCGTCGATCGCGTGAACCGCTTCTTCGGCTATCCCGCCGTCGCCCGCGTCGCGATCCGGCAGGGTGAGGTCGCGCGCAAGCCCAAGCCGGTTGCCCCCGCACCCGCCGCGCCGCTTCCTACCGAACTCGGCGACAGCCTGCGTGCGATCGTTGATCCCGAATTGCGCGCGGTGCTCGAGGGACTCGGTGCCGGGCTCGCCACACCACCGTTCAAGCTTGGAAAGATCGACTGATGCGTATGTTCGCGATTCTCGCCCCGCTCGCCATCGGTGCGGTCGTCGCCGGTGGTGCGACCGCCCAGCAGCCCAAGAAGAAGGCGGCAGTAGCGCCGCGCGACTGGTCGACGCATGTGACCCAGGCGCCATCGGGTGCCTATGTCATCGGCAACCCGGCGGCGAAGGTGAAATTGGTCGAGTATTTGAGCTACACCTGTGGCGCTTGCGCGCACTTCGTCGGCGAGTCGAAAGTGCCCTTGAAGGACGGCTATGTCCGTCGCGGCGCGGTGCAGGTCGAAGTGCGGCACGCGGTGCGCGACCCACTCGACATGGCCGCCGCTTTGCTCGCGCGCTGCAGCGGCCCGCGCGGTTTTTCGGGCGCGACCGACGCGATTTTCGCGGCGCAACCCGACTGGTCTCGCAAGGGCGCGCAATGGTGGCAGGCGAACGCCGCGACGCTGCAGTCGCAACCCGAACTGGTCCAACTCAAGGGTGCGGCAGATGCCTCCGGCCTCAGCGCGTTGATGCGTGGGCGCGGTATGACCCAGGCGACAATCAACCAGTGTTTCGCAACCCCGACCGACCTCAACCGCCTGACCGCGATGGCGGACGCGTCGTGGAAGACGATCAAGGGCACGCCGACCTTCGTCATCAACGGCAAGACCGGTGGCGGCGGCCATTGGGAAACGCTGGAACCCGAATTGCGCGCCGCCGGCGCGCGCTGAACTATCCCCCGGAAATGGAGACGTGACTTGAAGCGAATTGCAATCGGCCTGGTATCGGTGATCGCTCTGGCAGGCTGCGGCGGCGGCGACGCGGGCAACAACACCGCTGCCGCGCCTGCGGCTCCGGTGGCCGGTGCCTCCGCGCCTTCCGGAACCCAATGGGTCGACACCGTGGTCAAGACCGCCGAGGGCGGCTTCCGCATGGGCAACCCCGACGCGCCGATCAAGCTGATCGAATATGGCTCGCGCACCTGCGGCCATTGCGCCAATTTCGCGGTGACCGGCATGGAGCCGCTCAAGGCCTATATCGCGACCGGCAAGGTCAGCTTCGAATTCCGCGACTTCCTGCTCAACCAGATCGACGTCGGCGCTGCGCTGGCCGGCCAGTGCGCCGGGCCCGGCCCGTTCTTCCCGATCCTCGACCAGATGTTCGCCGAACAGCAGACGCTGATGAGCAACGGCCCGAAGCAGGACGACCCCTTCATCCAGCAGGTCGAGGCGATGGCACCGCAGCAGCGTATTGCCGCCGTGGCGGAAAAGTTCGGCTATCTCGCCTTTGTCCAGCAGCGCGGCGTGCCCGAGGCACAGGCGCGCGCCTGCCTCGCCGATGCAGCCGCGACCGAGGCGCTGGTGAAGTCCGCCGAGGCCGGTCAGAAGAAGTATAACATCGCCGGCACGCCGACCTTCATCCTCAACGACAAGGTGCTGGAAAACACCGGCACCTGGCCGGAGGTCGAAGCGGCGCTGAAGGCCGCAGGCGCCTGATCGCGCAAGCCGGGGGCGGGGCCGCTAGACATGCAGATCAAGCGGCTCCGCCTCACCGGGTTCAAGAGCTTCGTCGACCCCGCCGACCTGCGCATCGAGCCGGGGCTGACCGGCATCGTCGGCCCCAATGGCTGCGGCAAGTCCAACCTGCTCGAAGCATTGCGCTGGGCGATGGGCGAGAACAGCGCCAAATCGATGCGCGGCGCGGGGATGGAGGACGTGATCTTCGCGGGCACCGCGAGCCGTCCGCAGCGCGATTTCGCCGAAGTCTCGATCCTCGCCGAACAGGCCGGCGGTCCTGAAGACGGGGAGTTGGAAGTCGTCCGCCGGATCGAGCGTGGCGCGGGGTCAGCCTATCGCATCAACGGCCGCGACGTCCGCGCCAAGGATGTCGGGCTGCTCTTCGCCGATTCTGCCACCGGCGCGCATTCGCCGGCGCTGGTCAGTCAGGGGCGGATCGGCGCCATCATCCAGGCCAAGCCGGGCGAGCGCCGCCAGATGCTGGAGGAAGCTGCCGGCATTTCGGGCCTCCATGTCCGGCGCAAGGATGCCGAACAGAAGCTGCGCGCGACCGAGGCCAATCTTACACGGCTCGACGAACTGATTTCCGATCAGGAGGCGCGTGCCGCCGCGCTCAAGCGTCAGGCGCGTCAGGCCGAACGCTATCGCGAGCTTTCCGACCGGATCCGCATCGCCGAAGGACGAATGATCTTCGCCCGCTGGCGCGACGCCACCGCCGCCGCCGATGCGGCGAAGAAGGAGGCAGCCGCCGCCGAGGCTCTGGTCGCCGAACGCACCGCCGCGCAGGAGGCTGCGCTCGCCGCGCAACAGGCGGTGGCGACGACGCTCGCCAGTGCCCGCGCCGCCGCGCTGACCCAGCGCGACCGGGCGAGCGAGGCGATGCACAGACTGGCGACCCTGCGCGGCGAACGCGGGGCGATCGACCGCCGGATCGCCGAACTGCGCGACTCCGCCGCGCGGCTCGAAACCGACAAGGAGCGCGAGGGCGCGCTGGCGCGCGACGCCGCCGACGCGCTCGCGCGGCTCGACAGCGAGGTTCAGGCGCTCAACGCACGCATTGCCGAGTCGACTGCGCGGATGCCCGATCTCGACGCGGCACTGGCCGAAGCCGAACGCGCCGCGCGCGATGCCGAAGTCGCGCTGGCACAGGCGCTCGCCGCACAGGCCGCCGAAGCCGCCGAGACGCGCGTGGCCGATGCCGCGCTCGCTGCTGCGCGCACCCGCGCCGAACGCGCCACGCGCGACGCCGCGCGGGTCGAGGCGGAGATGCACGCGCTGGGCGATCCCGCTCCGCTCGCCGCCGAACGCCAGCGCGCCGCCGATGCGCGCGCGCAGGCGGCACGCCAGGCCGAGGCCGCACGCACCGGCCTTGCCCGCGCCGACGCCGCCGAGCGCGCCGCGATCGAGTCGCGCAGTCGCGCCCAGTCGGCGCGCGCCGAGGCGCATGCCGAACTCGCCGCGCTCGACAGCGAGGCGGCCGCCCTGTCCAAGGCGACCCGACCGAGTGGCAAGGAACGGCTGCTCGACAAGGTGACGGTCGATCCGGGTTACGAGCGAGCGCTGGCCGCCGCGCTGGGCGACGATCTTGAGGCGGGGCTCGACCCGACCGGCGAGCGCCACTGGGCCGGTGCGGACGCGCTGCCCGGCGACCCTCCGCCGCCACCAGGCACCACGCCTTTGGCTGCGCATGTTGCCGCCCCGCCCGCGCTCGCCCGCCGACTGGCGCAAGTGCTGGTCGCCGAGGCCGACACTGGCCAGCCGCTCGCGGTCGGGCAGCGGCTGGTGACACTGATGGGCGTGCTGCGCCGGTGGGACGGCTATGTCGCGCGCTCGGGCGGGGCGGCGGCGGCCGAGCGGCTGGAGCGGGTCAACCGGCTCCATGCGATCGAGAAGGCGCGCCCCGCCGCTATCCGCGCGGTAGATTCTGCCGACGCCGAACTCGCCCGGATCGAGGGCGAGATCGCCGAGGCGAAGCGCGCCGCCTCCGATTGCCGCCGCCTGCTCGACAGTTCCGAAACTGCCGGGCGCGACGCCGCGCGCGCCGAGGATCGCGCCGCTGCGGCGATCGAGCGGCTCGATGCGCAGCGCGCCGATCTGGAGGGGCGCCGCGCGCGCACTGCCGCCGAACTGGAGGAAGCGGCAGGCGAAGTCAGCCGCGCCGAAGCCGCGCGCGCGGCGCTTCCCGATGGCAGCGAGACCCGTGCCAAGGTGACTGCGCTGTCGTCCGAAGCCGAACTGCGCCGCACCGCTGCGGCGACCGCCCGGGCCGAACGCGGCGCATTGGAGCGCGACATCGCCGTCGCGCGAGAACGGCTCGCCGCCGCGGGGTCCGAACGACGCAGCTGGACCTCACGCGCCGGCGAAGCCGCACGCCGCATCGCCGAGATGGACGCGCGCGCGATCGAGCTGGCCGAGGCCGCCGATGCGCTCGCCTCGCGCCCCGCCGAGCTCGACGCCGCCGTTGCGGACGCCGAATCCGCCAGCGAGGAGGCGCGGATCGAGAGCGCCGCCGCCCAGCTTGCCGAGCGGGAGGCCGAAGCCGAACTGCGCGACACCGAAGCCGCCGTCCGCAGCGCGGGCGACGCGCTGGGCGAAGCGCGCGAGCAGCGTGCCGGAGCCGTCGCCCGCGTGGAGAACCACGATCTGCGCCGGGTCGAGATGAACCGGCTGTCGGGCGAGCGCTTCGAATGCCCGCCGCCCTTGCTGTCCGAACGGGTTGGCTTCGATCCCGATTCGGTGCGTGGGCCGCAAGATGAATCCGCCGCCCACGACCGGCTGATCGCCGAGCGCGAGCGGATCGGCCCGGTCAATCTGATCGCCGAGACCGAACTGGCCGAACTCACCAGCGCCGCGCAGACCGCCGCAGCCGAGCGCGACGAGCTTATTCAGGCGGTCCACCGGCTGCGCGGCAGTATCGGAACGTTGAACCGCGAGGGCCGCCAGCGGCTGCTGACCGCGTTCGAGGCGGTCGACCAGCATTTCCGACGTCTGTTCACCACCCTGTTCGACGGCGGCCAGGCGCATCTGGCGCTGATCGACTCCGACGATCCGCTGGAGGCGGGGCTGGAGATCATGGCGCAGCCGCCGGGCAAGAAGCTTCAGTCGCTGACCCTGTTGTCTGGCGGCGAACAGGCGCTGACCGCGGTCGCGCTGATCTTCGCGCTGTTCCTCACCAATCCCGCGCCGATCTGCGTCCTCGACGAAGTCGATGCGCCGCTCGACGACGCCAATATCGAGCGCTTTTGCGACCTGCTCGAAGCAATGACGCGCGAGACCGCAACCCGCTATCTGATCGTCACCCACAATGCCGCAACGATGAGCCGCATGCACCGCCTGTTCGGCGTGACGATGGTCGAGCGCGGGGTCAGCCGTCTCGTCTCGGTCGATCTGGGCGGCGTGGAATCGCTGCTGGCGGCGGAGTGAGCGTCGCCCCCGCCCGACCCGCTTCCGCCTCGCTTTGTTCGGGTTCGGGGACTTTGCGTTCAATCTCTACTGGCAGAGCGCGATGCTCTTCCTGCTGTTCTACTACACCGACGCGCTGGGGCTGCCGGTGGGAGTGGCGGCAACGATCTTTCTGGCGGCATCGGTGTGGGACGGGATTGCGAACTTCGCCGCAGGGCTGCTCGCCGACCGGCATGAGCCGCGCGGGGGGCTGGGGCGGTTGCTGGCGCTGGGCGGAATGCCGCTGGGGCTGGGCTTCATGCTCGCCTATTTGCCCCCGCTTGCGCCCGGATACTGGGGGATGGCAGGGATTTTTGCGGGGCATATCCTGTTCCGCACCGCCTATGCCTTTCTCAACGTCCCCTATCTGGCGATGAGCGCGCGGGTCAGCACCGACAGCAATGACCGGGCGTTCGTTGCGGGGGTGCGCATGCTGTCGGGCACGCTTGCCGCGATCGTGGTGGCACTCGGCACGGTGCCGCTGGGTGCAGGACTGCTCGGGGCCGAACGCGCCGCCGATGCGTATTTCGGGGCGGCGATCCTGTTCGCGCTTGCCGGGGCAGCGATTCTCGCCTTTGTCGGCCTGAGCTATCGCGAAGCCGATGTGCCGCAGCGCGCCGAGCCGGTTCCGGTGCTGACGGCTCTACGCGCCATCGCCGCCAACCGCGCCTTTGTCACGCTGAACCTAGCGATGATGGCGGTGATCGTGGCGGTGACGATCCTCAACAAGTCGGTCCTCTATTATTTCAAATATTTTCTCCACGACGAGGCGAGCGGTCAGCTCGCCCTCGCGTCGATGAGCGTGGTCAGCGCGGTGTCAGTGCCACTGTGGATGCTGCTGCGCCGACGCATCGGCGCGCGGGGCCTGTGGTTCCTCGCCGCCGGGTTGGCGAGCGCCGGGCTCGCCGCCTTCGCGCTGGTCGATATCCACCGCGCCGGGGTGATGCAGGCCTATCTGATGGCGATGCAGGCGATGATCGTCGGCCTCAACTTCGTGTTCTGGGCGATGCTGCCCAACACGATCGAATATGGCGAGCAGCGCACCGGGCTGCGCGTCGAGGGCGCGGTGTTCGGCATGGCGGCGTTGCTTCAGCGGGTGGCGATCGGGCTGGCCACGGCGATCCTCGGCTTCGGATTCGATAGCGCCGGTTATGTCGCCAATGTCGATCAGAGCGACGCGACGCTTACCGCGATGCGGCTGACGATCGCGCTCGTCCCGCTCGGCTTCCTCGCCTTCTCGTGCGTGATGATGGCGCTCAACCCGCTCGCGCGCGGCACGCATGCGCAGATCGTTCGCGACCTGAGAGGTTGATCCCCCTTATCCGGCACCGCCCCGGGGAGGAGGGGGAGCGGGGGCGGTGCCGGTCCCGGACTGGCCGGGTAGGGGGAGCCGTCAGGCGGCGGTGAGGGTGAAGGTCGAGTGGACGCCCTGTGCTTCTGCAGACGGCGCGATCCAAACGTCGAACAGGCCGGCCTCCACCGTGGGCTTGAGATCCACGCCGATGAACTGCAGGTCACGACGGCGCAGCACGAAGCGCACCGTCTCGCTCGCCCCGGGGGCCAACGCCAGCTTGCGGAACGCCTTGAGCTCACGCACCGGACGGGTGATGCTCGCCGCGCGGTCGCGGATGTAGAGCTGCACCACTTCCTCGATCGCACGCGTGCCGCGATTTGTGATCGTCGCGGTGAAGGCGATCTCGCCGTCCCAGCCCAGCGTCCCCTGCTGCGGAGTCAGGCCCGCATACTCGACCTTGCCGTAAGTCAGCCCGTGCCCGAACGGATAGAGCGACGAGTTCGGGCTGGTGCGCCAGCGGGTCTTGTACGGCTCGAGCTTGTCGTCGCTCGGGTTCGGACGACCGGTCGGCTTGTGCGCATAGTGATAGGGCTGCTGCCCGGATTCGCGCGGGAAGCTGATCGGCAGGCGCGCCGAAGGGCTATAGTCGCCGAACAGCACGTCGGCGATGGCATTGCCGCTCTCCGACCCCAGGAACCAGGTGACGAGGATTGCGGGGGCGTTCTTGACCGCCCCCCTCCAGCGCCAGCGCGCGACCATTCTTGAGCAGCACGACGATCGGCTTCCCGGTTGCCGCCACGGCTTCGGCCAGCGCCATCTGCGGCGCGGGGACGGTGATGCTGGTGCGCGACTGCGCCTCGCCCGACATATTCTCCGACTCGCCGATCACGAGCAGCACGACGTCCGCCGCGTTCGCCGCCGCCACCGCGGCGGCAATCCCGCCATCCAGCGGCGCCTCGACCTTCGATCCCAGCGTCACGCTGACCGGGGCGTCCTTGCCCAGCGCGTTACGGATGCCGGTGGCCAGGTCGATCGCCTGCTTGTTGTCGCCATAGACGCACCACGGGCCGTTGAGGTCATGCTGACCCTCCGCGAACGGACCGATGATCGCGATCTTCTTGCCCGATTTCGGCAGCGGCAGCAGGTCGCCGTCATTCTTGAGCATGACGATCGAACGCTTGCCCGCTTCCCGCGCCAGCGCGAGATTTTCCTTGGTCCGCGTCCGCGCGGCTTCGCGCTTTTCGTCGATGCGACGGAACGGATCCTCGAACAGGCCGAGCTTGGCCTTGAGCGCCAGCACCTTGCGCACCGAAGCATCGACCCGCGCCATCGGCACCTCGCCCTTCTCGACCAGGTCGGGAAGGTGGTCGCGGTAGAAACCGCTGGTCATGCTCATGTCGACACCGGCCATGAAGGCGAGCTTGGTCGCCTCACGCGCATCGGCGGCATAGCCATGCGCGATCATCTCCATGTCGCCGGTGTAATCGGACACGACAAAGCCGTCGAAGCCCCATTCGTCGCGCAAAATCTTGCGCATCAGCCACTCATTGCCGGTGGCGGGGACACCCGACAGCTCGTTGAACGCCGCCATCGTGGTTGGCGCGCCCGCAGCAAAGGCGGCCTGGAAGGGTGGGAAATAGACTTCGCGCAGCGTCCGCTCGGACACATCGACGGTGTTGTAGTCCAGCCCCGCCTCCGCCGCGCCATAAGCGGCGAAATGCTTGGCGCAGGCCATCATCGTGTCGATCGCCTTGAGGCTCTTGCCCTGGAAGCCGCGCACGCGCGCCTCGGCGAAGAGGTTGCCGAGCAGCACGTCCTCGCCCGATCCCTCGACCCCGCGGCCCCAGCGCTGGTCGCGCGCAATGTCGACCATCGGAGCAAAGGTCCAGTCGATGCCCGCAGCAGCCGCCTCGAACGACGCCGCCGCGGCCGCCTTTTGCGCGAGCAATGGCTCGAAGCTCGCCGCCTCGCCCAGCGGGACCGGGAAGATGGTGCGATGACCGTGGATGATGTCGGCGGCGAAGATCAGCGGAACCTTGAGCCGCGATTCCTGCATCGCTGCAGTCTGCATCATCCGGCACATGCGCGCATTGTTGCCGTTGAACACGCCGGTGATGCGGCCCTGACGCACTTCGTCGAGCTGCTGCCCGAAATTGGCGTTCGATCCGCTTGGCGGGTTCATCGCGATCGCCGCGCCGCCGCCCCATGCCGCGGCCATCAGGCTGAGCTGGCCCGCCTTTTCGTGAATCGTCATCTTCGCCACCAGCGCATCGACGAACCCGGGAACCTCGACCCTGGCCGCTTCACCCATCAGCGCCCGCGCCGGGCTGTGCAGCCATGCGGCGACCGCACCCGCACCCATCAGGGCGGCGCGGCGGGAAATCCGGGTGTCGAGCATCTTGGGTCCTCTCGTGAACGGGTCGCACCGGCAAGGGCGCGAAAATCGAATGGATGGCGCGCCCCGATTTGGGGTTGTCGCGGCAAACCGTAACCGGTTACATGCCGTGTAACGATCGCATTTGCAATCGCGAAAGACCCGAACCAGAAGGAACGTTATCAACGGGGGTGTCGGACGGATGGGCGAAGCGACGATTCGGGATGTGGCACGGCAGGCAAAGGTGTCGATCGCATCGGTGTCGCGCGCGCTGAACGGGCTGGGCAATGTCCGTGCCGAGACGCGCGAGCGCGTGATCGCTGCAGCAAACGAGCTGGGCTATGTCCCCCATGCCGGCGCACGCAGCCTCAGCCTGGCCCGCGCGCACGCGATCGGGGTCGTGCTGCCCGACCTGCATGGCGAGTTCTTCAGCGAGTTCGTGCGCGGCCTCGATCGCGAGGCGAGCCGCCGCGGCTATGTGATGCTGCTATCGGTGATGCATGACGACAGCGAACAGGCAGCGATGGCATTGCGCGCAATGCGCGGCCGGGTCGACGGACTGGTGGTAATGGCGCCGCATCTGCCCGAGTCGATGCTGCGACGTGCGCTGCCGACCGGCCTGCCTTCGCTGATCATCAACGGCCCACGCGCGATCAGCGACCTGGCGACCGTACGGCTCGACAACAACGCAGCGACCGACGCGATGGTCGCCCATCTGGTCGCAGCCGGTCGCCGCCGGATTGTCCATATTGCGGGGCCGGAGGGCAATATCGATGCGAGCGAACGCGCGAGCGCCTTCCGGGCCAGCATCGCCCGACACCTGCCCGGGGTTGAGCCGATCGTCCTGCCCGGCGATTTCGCCGAAGAGGGCGGCGAGGCGGTAGCCCGGGCGATCGTCGCGGGGCAGATCGACTGCGACGCCGTATTCGCGGCGAATGACATGATGGCCATCGGGTGCCTCAACGGGCTGCGCGGGGCGGGGATCGATGTTCCGGGCCGGGTCGCGGTCACCGGCTTCGACGATATCCCGCTCGCGCGCTATCTGGGCGTTACCACCATGCGGGTGCGGATCGCCGAACTGGGCGAGGACGCGATCGGCCGGGTGATCGACGTGCTTGAGGGCGAAGGTGCGGATACGCGCGCGGAACTGCACCAGGCCGAACTGGTGGTACGCTCGACCAGCGCAAGCTAACGCACCCGCACCGCCGCGCTGCGTTTCGACACGCCAGTTTCGTTGAATGCCTCGACCGCTGCATAATAGCCGACACCCTTGTTGAGTGCGCGCAGGTCAAGGCTGGCCAGCCGGTCGCCGCCCAGATCATCGGCAAAGACCTGATAGGTCAGCGTCAGCCGATCCGGGCGGATGCCCCACATCACGTTGTAGCCGGTCGCGCCCGGCACCTTGCGCCAGCTGACCTTGGCGTTGCGTTCGTCCTCGTCGCGGATCGCGGTCACCGCGCCGGGCCCGGCTGGCGCGCGGCCATCGGCATTGCCGAATACGCGCAGGTCGTTGATCGCCAGATGCGCCCCGCCGACATGGCCATGGACATAGCGGACGAAGCGCACCTTCGCCGGGCGCTCAAGCTGGAAATAGGCGTTGGGACGGTCGCGGCGAGGCGCTTCGGTCTGGGCGAGCTTTGACCAGCGCTTGCCGTCCACCGATCCCTCCAGCCGGAACTCCGTATAGATGTCGGGCGCGTCGCCATAGCGACCGGACTTGTAGTCCGCGAAATTGACCTGGATTGCGCGTACCGTCTTCGCCGCGCCGAGGTCCATCGTCAGCGTCTCGCCCGCGCGATTGCTGGCGGCGACCCAGAAGGTGCGCGGATTCTCGTCCGCGGCGCGGCTGGCGTCGAACTCGCCCAATGTCGAGGAGGCGGTCAGCCTCTTGCGATAGGACAACAGCATCCAGCCGGTGAACAGCCCCTCGATATCCTCGACCTTCCCCTCCGGCATCCAGTGCGGAAAATCGCCGAAGCGCGACGACGCCCACATCTGCCCATCCGCCTCGAATCGCGTCGGGAACAGGTTGATCCGCCGCTCGAACGTCCAGTTATGGCCGAGCCAAGGCGTGCCGCTGTTCCACCAGTTGCCGTGATGGTCCTGTACCGTCGAGCCATGTCCCGCACCCTCGACGAACCCGCCGGGCTTGTAGGCGACCGGGTTCCACGGCGCATATTCGAACGGGCCGAGCGGCGATTTCGATGTGTAGGCGCCATTGGCATAGGCGTTATATTCGGTGCCCGGCGCGCCGTACTGGAGGTAGTAGGTGCCGGCGACCTTGGTCATCCACGCCCCCTCCATGAACGGCTTGATCGGCTTGCCGTCGGGCAAGGTGCCCGAATGATCCTGCCCGAAGCGTTCCCAACCATGATTGTCGGGGTCGAGCCTGAACGCCTCGGTCGCGCGGCCCTTATAAATCATGCGGCCGTCGCGGAATTCGATCCCGATGCCATAGAGTGGAAAGACGTTGGACGACCCCCAATAGAAATACCATTTGCCGTCATCGTCCAGGAACAGCGCGGGGTCCCACGGCCCCGGCGGCACATCGCCCGGCTTCATATTCGCCTCGCCACCCGGCCAGATCTGCCCGGGCAAACGCGGCATGCGGCGTACGAAATAGTCGAGCTTGCCCGTCTCCGGCGCGTCGGACACATAGACCGACCCCGGCTCCATCATCGACGGCATCAGATAGAGCCGCTCGCCATCCGACCAGGCGGCGGGGGCGACGAATCCGCCCTTTTCCCAGCGGCTCGGCGTGATGAAGGTCCAGTCGATCAGATTGGTCGAGCGCCAATAGCCCTCGGCCAGCGTCTGGAAGAGATAATAGGCGTCCTTGTGCCGGATGATCACCGGGTCGGCACCGGTGCGGTACGAGATGTCCTCGTTCACCTGCTCGTAATTGTAGCGATAGTCGAGGTCGATCGGGTTGGCATAGGTCCGCTTGCCCGGCTGCGCGCTTGCCGCCCCCGCCGCGCACAGGCCCGCCAGAGTCACCGCAAGGATTGCACGCATCGACCATCTCCCGAACCGGCGCTTACATGCGCATGACACACTTGTAACCGGTTACATGGTCGAGCGGAACCCCGAAGGGCGCGGCCGGGGCATCGTCGCCCCCGCCCTCAGCCGATCACTCCCACCAATAGGGGCGGCGCTTGGCGGTGCCGGTGTCGACCTCGTTCATCGTGCGCGGGTCGTACATCCGCCCGCCGAGCATGACGCGGTGGATCTTGTCGCTGTTGCGAATGTCCGCGGTCGGATCGGCATCGAGCACCAGCAAGTCGGCGAGCTTGCCCACCTCCAGCGACCCGACATCCTTCGCGTAGCCCAGCGACTTTGCCGAATCGATCGTGCCCGTGCGCAGCGCCTCGACCGGGGTCATGCCGCCGCGCACGAACGACCACAGTTCCCAATGCGCGGCGATGCCCGCCTGCTGCCCGTGCGCGCCGATCGCGACCAGCTTGCCCGCCTGCATCACCTTCTTCGCCTCGCGCGCGCTTTCGTCATCGACGAAGTTGCTTTCGGGGGCGGTGGTCCGGCGCATCGTCACCGCGCGCAGCTGCGCCGGGGGCGTGTGGACCATCAACGGGTTTTCCCAGACATTGGTCGCCTGACGCCAGTACGGATCGCCCGCCAGGCCGCCATAGGTGACCACGAGCGTCGGGGTGTAGTTGGTGTCGCTCTGGCCGAAGAGCTGCAGGACATCCTTGTAGAAGATGTCGAGCGGGACATTGTGCTCCAGCGTCGAATTGCCGTCGGCGATCAGGTTCATGTCCATCCCGAACAGCGACCCGCCCTCGGCGACCACCTGCATCCCCTCCGCGCGCGCGGCGGCGACGACCATCTGGCGCTGTTCGCGGCGCGGCTGATTGTAGTTCTTCACCGAATTCGCGCCCTGCGCCTTCAGGCGACGGACATGGTTGAGCGCGTCGTCATAGCTGTCGATCTGGGCATAGACCCCGGCCGCCTTGGCGCCATAGACGATCTCGCCGGTCGAAAAGAGGCGGGGGGCAAGGATCTTGCCGGTCTGCTGCATCTCTGCCGCGGCGAACACATGCGCCGCCTGGCTCGACGGATCGTGCAGGGTAGTGGTGCCGAGCGCGAGGTTCTGGAGCAGCGACCAGTTCTGCTGCGGGATCAGCTCGTCGGTACCATAGGGGCCGTGCGCGTGCGCATCGACCAGCCCCGGGATGATCGTCTTGCCGGTGACGTCGATCGTTTTGGTGCCTGCCGGAAGCTGGATCGCGGCGGTCGGCGCGATCTGGACGATCCGGTCGCCCTCGATCACGATCGTGCCGTTCTCGATCACCCCGCCATCGGTGTCTGCCATGGTAACGATCCGCGCACCGGTCAGCGCAATGCGACCGGTCGCCTTGGCCGCCTTGACCTCCATCGCCATCGATGTGGTGCGCGGGGTGATGGTCGCCTTTGCCGCGCCCGGCGCGGAGGCGAAGAAGGCGCTGCGGTCGGCCGTGTAGAGCGTCGGGCCAAGGCTCCAGTGCAGCCGTGCGCCGTCGCCCGACCAGGTGATGTAATCGCCGCCATCGCCGCTGACCCGCACCACCGGAAGCGCGTCGCCGCGCGGCGCGACCGCCACCTGCTGCCCGCCGGGCATCAGTGGCATCGCGAACACCTGATAATTCTGGCGGAACGCGACGCTGCGCCCGTCGGGCGACACGACGAACTCATTGGCCATCTCGCCCGAGGCATGGACGCGCTTGCCATCGCCCGACAGGGTCGTGCTGACCAGCTGGAGCTTCTCGCCCCCCTCGACCATGAACACGCGGTCGTTCGACGCGCCGAAATGCGGGCGCGACAGGCCGCGCGTGACCATCACCGGGGTCCCGCCCGCGCTGGCGACGCGATACACGCCCGGATTCTCGCCCCATTTGGACGCGATCAACCCGCCGCCATCGCCCTTCTCGAACACGATGGTTGCCCCATCGGGTGAGAATTGCGGTCGGGCATAATGGCCCGGCTGCTGCGTCACCGCGCGCGCGGTGCCGCCCGCAGCGGGGACGATCCGGATCGAGCCCAGGCTCTCGTCATTCCACTGCACAAACACGATCGAACGCCCGTCGCGCGACCAGGCGGGGAACAGCTCCATCCCGGCATCGTCGGCCAGGCCGGTCAGGCGCTTGGCCGCGCCGCCCGCAACCGGCTTGACCCACAATTTGCCGAGGCTCTCGAACACCACGCGGCCGCCATCGGGCGAGACGGCGGCAAAGCGCGGCATCCTGGTCGTGAAGCTGTCGGGCGCGACCGCGATCTGCGGATGCGGGGCATCGGCCACCGCGCGCGTGTCGGTCACGCGGAACGGGATCACCGCCGCGTTGCTCCCGTCACTATCGACGCGACGGATCTTGCCGCCCGCCCAGAAGACCAGCGACTTGCTGTCGGGCGTCCAGTCGATGTTGGGATAGACGCCGGTGACCGCCCAGGTTTCCTGAACATCCTGGTCGAGCGCGCCATAGACGATCCGCTCGGCCCCGCTCGCCATGTCCTTGACCCACAGCTTGGACTTGCCCGCTTCACGCCGGACAAAGGCGATGGACTTGCCATCGGGCGAGGGCGCGGGTCGCACCGATCCGCCCAGCCCCGACACCGCAGTCGTGGTCTCCCCGGTCTCGAGGTCGTAGCGCTCGATATTGAACAGGTTGCTGTTCGAATCCTGCGCATATTCGAAGATCGGGCCTGAGGTGATGTTGCGCGTGAAATACACCCCCGTGCCGTCGGCCGAATAGATCGGCTCGCCCAGTTCCTTCTGGTGCCGCTCGCTGACCCGCTTGACCAGCTGCACCCCCGCGCCACCCGAGACATGGTAGAGCCACACCTCGCCCGTGCCGAGCGAGCGGCCGGTAGTGAAATGCTTCTTGGCGACGATATACTGCCCGTCCGGCGACCAGCTCGGCTGGTTGAGCAGGCGGAAATCTTCCTTGGTCAGCTGCTTCTTGTCGCTGCCATCGGCGTTCATGATCCAGATATTGTCGCCGCCGCCGCGATCGGAGGTAAAGGCGATGCGACGGCCATCGGGTGAGAAGCGCGGATGCACTTCCCACGCCATGCCTTCGGCAACGCGCGTCGGCGTGCCGCCGGTGATCGGCATGGTGTAGATATCGCCGAGCAATGCGAACGCGATCGTCTTGCCATCGGGGCTGACATCGACGTCGATCCAGCTGCCTTCGTCGGTGTCGATCTTCGCCTGCTTCAGCGTCGCGCCCTGCGGCGCATTGACGTCCCATTTGGGCTTTTCGGCGGGCTTGTCCTGGGCATGTGCCTGACCAATGACGAAGAGCGCGGCGAGGACGCCGGCGACCGACTGACGCATATGGGACTCCCTGAATATGTTCTGGGAGCAATTGGTAACGGGCGAAACCGGACCCGTCACGCGCGCTTCGTCGAAAACTATTTCTTCAGCAGGAAGACGGCGTGCTCCGCGCGGAAATTGGCGGCGGCGGCGCTGGTCAGCTGATCGCCGGACAGGAACCAGGCCTGCTCGACCGTGATCCCCTGCTCGCGGACATAGGCCCGGAAATCGTCGATGGTGACGTGGTGGATGTTCGGCGTCTCATACCACGCCACCGGCAACAGCCGCGTTACCGGCATCCGCCCGCCCCACAACAGCGACAGCCGCACCCGCCAATGCGCGAAATTGGGGAAGGACACGACCGCGCGCTCGCCGATCCGCAGCAGATGATCGAGCACGACATGTGGGCGCATCGTCGTCTGCAACGTCTGGCTCAGGATCGCATAGTCGAAGCTGGCGTCGGGATAATCGGCAAGGTCGGTGTCGGCATCCCCCTGAATCACCGACAACCCGCGTCCGACTGCGGAGGCGACATTATGCGCGTCGATTTCCAGGCCCCGCGCGTCGACCTGCCGCTGGTCACGCAGCGCCGCCATCAGCGCCCCGTCGCCGCAGCCGACGTCGAGCACGCGGCTGCCCGGCGCGACATTGGCAGCGATGATCGCGAGGTCGGGGCGAAGGTCGCTCATTCGCCGGCCCTCAGAAAACCGTCGACAACCCGGTTCAGCACGGGTGCGTCGAGCAGGAAGGCGTCATGGCCGAAGGGCGAGGACAGTTCGACGAAGCTGACCGGCGCACCCGCCGCATTGAGCGCATGGACGATGCTGCGCGAATCGCGGGTCGGGTAGAGCCAGTCGGTGTCGAAGCTCACGAGGCAGAAGCGCGCCTTCGTCTCGCGAAACGCATTCGCCAGCACCCCGCCATGCTCCTCGGCCAGATCGAAATAATCCATCGCGCGGGTGATGTAGAGATAGGCGTTGGCGTCGAACCGGTCGACGAAGCTCAGCCCCTGATGACGCAGATAGGATTCGACCTGAAAGTCCGCGTCGAAGCCGAAGGTCTTGGCCTCACGCGCTTGCAATTTGCGCCCGAATTTCTCGGTCAGCCCCGCTTCGGACAGATAGGTGATGTGCGCCGCCATCCGAGCGACGGCGAGGCCCGATGCGGGCGGCTCGCCCTCATAATAGGCACCGCCATTCCAGCGCGGGTCGGCCATCACCGCCTGACGCCCGACTTCGTGGAACGCAATATTCTGCGCCGAATGCCGCGCGGTCGACGCGATCACCACCGCCGCCTCGACCCGATCGGGGAAGGTGGCGGGCCAGCTCAGCGCCTGCATTCCCCCCATCGACCCGCCGACCACGGCCTTCAGCCGTTCGACACCGAGATGGTCGAGCAGCATCGCCTGTGCGCGCACCATGTCGCGGATGGTGATGACCGGAAAGCTCATGCCCCATGGCGCGCCAGTCGCGGGGTTGAGCGTCGCCGGGCCGGACGACCCCATGCAGCTGCCCAGGACATTGGCGCAGACGATGAAGTGCCGCGCCGGATCGATCGGCTTGCCCGGCCCAACCATCCGGGTCCACCAGCCGGATTTGCCGGTGATCGGATGTTCCGACGCGACATGCTGATCGCCGGTCAACGCGTGACAGATCAGGATCGCATTGCCGCCGTCTGCCGCCAGCGTCCCATAGGTCTCATAGGCGATCTCGACCGGCGACAGCAGTACGCCGCCGTCGAGGCGCAGCGGCCCCGGCAGCGTCACGCGGCGGTCGAGGCCAAAGCGCGGATCGTCCGACATCTGCGCGCTGTTACGGGGACGCGCGCCCGCGTTCAAGCGGCGCGGCGCTTCCCACGCGCGGCAAGGATCGCGTCCGCCGCCAGCCGCCCAGTCTGCGCGCCACCATTCATGAAGCCGACCCAGGCATCGGACACATGCTCGCCCGCAAATACGATCCGCCCCGCCACCGCCGACTGGCGCTCGGCGGGATCGTCGGATTCGACCCAGAACAGCGGGGCGAAGCGGGTCAGTTGGCCCGGCGCGCTGTTGGTATAGGCGCCCAATGTCAGCGCATCGCGCGACCAGTTCGTCCGCCGCACCACTCCGCCTGCGACCGCATCGGCGATCCCCGGCATCGCGCCCTCCGTCCGCGCGGCAAAGGCGGCGGCGAGTGCTTCGGGCGCGTCCTGCGCCGCCGCGACCTGTCCGCCGCCCAGATACCAGGTCCATACCGGCGCGCCCGGCACGCCCCGCACCGTGCCGTCCCAGCCCAGCGCATAGGGCGAGGCGATGTCCCACAGTTCGCCGCCAGCCCCCAGCACCCCCTGCCATGGCGTACCGTTCGACGTCACCTGAACCTTCTCATTCGCACCCAGATCCACCTCCGCAATAAATGCGCGCCAGCGCGCCGACAGCGGCACGGCGAAGTCGATCTGCCGCAGGATCGGTGCGGGCACCGCGATCACCGCGACATCGGCCTCCGTCACGCTCCCGTCGAGAAAGGTCAGCCGCAGCGCCCCGCCCGTCTCGCGCACCGACGCCAGCCGCTTGCCGCTTTCGATCCGGTCGCGATGCGCGTCGGCGATGGCGTTGGCCAGCCGTCCGCTGCCCCCGGCGATGGCATAGCGCTCGTCGCTCCCGGCGAGCACTTCGACATGCTCGCCCTTCACCGTGGGCAGGTTGAAGATCAGCTGGAGCGCCGAGGACGCACCCGGTTCGGCGCCATATTCGGTGCGGATGCTCGCCTCGATCAGGCGGCGGATGCGGGGATCAGGGATGAGGCGCGCATGGCGGTCGAGATAGTGCGCGACCGACAGCGAATCGATTGCCGCCGCCGCGCGTGGATCAGCATCGACTGCCTCTGAATCGCGCGCGATCCGCGCGGCAAGCGGGGTCAGCAGCCGCACCAGCTCCCTCTGCGGCACCAATACCCCGCGGTCGAGCACGACCGACTGGTGCGGCCCGTCCTTGCGATCGACCATCGGGATGCCGAATGCCTTCGCCAGCGCGTGCATGTCGTCATGGTCCGAATTGACCAGCTGCCCGCCCGCCTCGAACCATTGCCCGTCGCCGGTGCGCTGGGTGAACATTCGCCCGCCCATGCGATTGCGCGCTTCGTAGAGGCGGCACTCGATCCCGGCATCGCTCAGCCGGTGCAGCGCGGCGAGCCCGGCGATCCCGCCACCGACGATCGCGACCCGCCCGGAGCGGGGCAGCGCAGCCGTCACAGGTCCGGCAAGCGCTCCGGCCATCCCCCCTGCGGCTATTCCTTTCAGCAGCGCGCGCCGCCCGATGCCTTCATGGCCCGGAACCGGCATTGCTCGCCCCAGCCTTGCCAGATCGTCGCGCCGCGCCAGCTGCAATGCGCGCCAAAACGCCTCGTTCCCCCGCATCCTCGTCCCCCTGCGGCGCATTCCCTAGCACAGGGGGATTGCGCAAACCTTGCGATTTGCGACCGCATCGGCCATCGCCCCCCGGCATGACAGGACCGACACCCAAGCCGTGGATCATGGACATCGCCCCCTATGTGCCGGGCAAGTCGAAGACGGATGATGGCCGCAAGGCGATCAAGCTGTCGTCGAACGAGAATCCATTGGGCACCTCGCCCGCCGCGCGCGCAGCATTCGCGACTGCCGCGAACAGCCTCGCGCGCTACCCTGATGCCAGTGGCACCGAGTTGCGCGAGGCGCTGGCCGCCAAGCATGGGCTCGACCCCGACCGGATCATCTATGGCAACGGCTCGGACGAGGTGCTGCACCTCGCCGCCGGAGCGTTCGCCGGGCCGGGCGACGAGATCATCTACGTCAACTATGGCTTCACCGTGTACCCGATCGCTACCAAGCGCGTCGGTGCGATTCCGGTGGTCGCGCCGGACAAGGATTATGCGACCGATGTCGACGCGATCCTGTCGTGCGTGACCGAGCGGACTCGGATCGTGTTCATCGCCAACCCCAACAACCCGACCGGCACCCATGCCAGCCGCGAGGAAATCGCGCGGCTTCACGCGGGATTGCGCGACGACATCCTTCTCGTTCTCGACCACGCCTATGCCGAGTATATCGAGGGTGACGTCGACGACGGGGGCATGGAGCTGGCCAAGACCGCGCCCAACGTGCTGGTCACGCGCACCTTCTCCAAGATGTACGGCCTTGCCGCCGAGCGGGTCGGTTGGGGTTATGCCAGCCCGGCGATCATCGAGGCGATGCACCGTATTCGCCTGCCCTTCAGTATCACGATCGCGGGGACTGCAGCGGCAATCGCGGCGCTGAACGACGATGATTTCGTCGGGCGCTGCAAGGCGGAGAATGCCAAATGGCGCCGCTGGTTCAGCGACGAGATCGCCAAGCTTGGCAATGCCGGGCTGCGCGCGGTGCCGAGCCAGGCGAATTTCGTGCTGGTGCTGTTCGAGGGCAAGCTGACCGGCGAGGCGGCGTATAAGGGGCTGATGGACGCGGGCTATATCGTCCGCTGGCTGCCCGGACAGGGCCTGCCACACGGTCTGCGCATCACCATCGGCAATGAGGAAGAGACGCGCGCGGTTGCGGCAATCCTCCAGCAGCTGGTGGCCGACGCCGACGCGCAATGAAGCGCTTCGGGATCATCGGCTTCGGGCGGTTCGGTCAGCTCGCAGCGACGCATCTGCGCGATCATTTCACGGTGGTCGTGCATGATTCGCGTGACTGTGCCGAGGATGCGGCGCGGATCGGGGTCGCAACCGACACTCTGGAGGCAGTCGCGGCGTGCGACGTGGTGATGCTCGCGGTACCGGTGCAGGCGATCGAGCGGACGCTGGCTGCCATCGCACCCCATGTCCGCCCCGGCGCGCTGGTCGTCGATGTCGCGTCGGTCAAGATGCTCCCGGCGCGCTGGATGGCCGAGGCGCTGCCCGACACCGTCGATATCGTCGCCACTCACCCGCTGTTCGGCCCGCAGAGTGCCCGGCGCGGACTGGCGGGTCAGCCATTGGTCGTGTGCCCGGTACGCGGCGATGCGCACCATCGTGTCGCCGAATTCGGGCGGAAGCTGGGGCTGAAGGTCTCGATCACCAGCGCCGAGGAGCATGACCGCGAAATGGCCTATGTCCAGGCGCTGACGCATCTGATCGGCCGCACTCTGGTCAATGTCCGCATCCCGGACGAGGAGCTGAAGACCGACAGCTATCAGCATCTGCTGGAGCTGTGCGCGCTGATCGGCGACGACAGCGAGGAATTGTTCTTCGCGATCCAGAATTTGAACCCCTTCGCGGGGGAGATCACGCAGCAGTTCATCGGCGAGGCGAACGGTCTGCTCGCCCGCGCGCTCAAGGCCGGAAACCGCAGCGCGGCGGACTAAGGCGCGAAACCCGGCTCGAACGCGTTGATACCGCGATGCACCGCCGCCTCGATTTCCTCGCGTGGCAGGCCGGGGGGCAGCGGGTCGCCATACAGGAAGGTGACGGTGCCGGGGCGCTTTGGCCCCTTGCGCGGCCACACCTTCCCCGTCTCGCACGCGACTGGTACCACCGGCAGGCCGATCGCGCGGTACAGCCCGGCAAAGCCAGAACGCAGTGGCGGAGTTTCGCCTGGCGGCGTGCGGGTTCCTTCGGGAAAGATCACCACCGATCGCCCCTCCCCCACCGCCGCGCGCGCTTCCTTCATCATCGCACGCAGCGCCTTGGCCGATCCGGCGCGGTCGATCACGATCACGCCATAGCGCCGCGCGACCCATCCCCAGACCGGGATGCGCGCCAGTTCCTGCTTCATCACGATCGCCGGGCCGTCGAGCATCGCGGCCATCGCCAGCGTCTCGTACATCGCCTGATGCTTGACCGCGTAAAGCGCGGGGCCGTCCGCACGTCGCCCTTCGACCGCCACGCGGATCCCGAGGATCTGGTGCGCGAGGAGCAACCCCAGCCCCGCCCAGGCCATCGAATAGCGCCGGATTGCCGGCGTCCCGAACAGCGCGGCGAGCGGCGCGGCCAGCACGATGGGCACCGAAAGGCCATAGAAGACGACCGCGAAAATCAGCGTCCGGATGCGATCAGCCATCGCCGATCCCGAACAGCAGCGCGAACCGGCGGACCAGATATTTGTGATACTCGCGAAGCAGCATCGACCAGCTCGCGGTGGTCCTCACGCCGTCGCCGCGAATCTCGACATCGGGGCCGAGCGCATTGGCCAGTTCCAGCTTGGCGCGCGGGACGTGCCAGTCGGCGGTGACCAGCCGCACCGACTTATAGTCGTGCTCCGCGACCCAGGCAGCGGTCTCGTCGGCGTTGGAGCGGGTATCGACCGCCTCATGACCAAGATCGATGCAGCAGCGGAACAGGCGCGGCGGAGTCTTGTATTCAACCGCCAGTTCGATCGGGCGCACCGTCGGATCAGTGCCGGTGATCAACATCCGCTTCGCGCTCTTGGCCTGAAGCAGCTTGATCCCGCGATCGATTCGCCCCGGGCCGCCGGTCGGCACGACGATCGCATCGGTCTTCACCTCGACGTCGAGCGGCTTGCCCAGCGAGAGCATGAACAGCCCGAAACCGATCGCCCAGGCAAGTATCAGCAGGAGTGGGATGCGCCAGATCACAGCGTTCGTCCCAATGTCCGCAGCACCGCGACCCGCGCCGCTGCCATTGCCAGCAGTGCGAACGCAAGCGGCACCAGCGCGAGCAGGATCCAGTCGGCATCGGCGAGCGCGATGCTGCCGAGCAGCTCCGACCCCAGTCCAGCGGTCTGTCGCCCGAGCAGCCAGACCGCACCCAGCGCGGCGAGCGTACCGAGCGCGCCGCCGAGCAAGGTGTCGAGCGCGATCCGCCGCTGGAACAGGCGTGCCACCTGGGTATCGGTCGACCCCAGCATGTGCAGCACCGCGATGGTGTCGCGATGCGTGTCGAGCCCGGCCCGCGCCGCGAGCAGCACGACGGCGGTGGTCGCCGTCGCCATCAACAGCACCAGCCCCGCCGCCGCCCAGGTGAGCGTCGCGATGAACCCGGCGACCGGCGAGAGCCATTGTGCATGCTGGTCCACCCTTGCCGCAGGCGACACCGCCAGCGCGGCCTGACGTACCCGCGCGATCAGCGCCGGGTCGCCGTTCGCCAGGTCGACGTCGATCATTGCGGGCATCGGCAGTTCGGCGTCCAGCCCCGCGTCGCCCAACCAGGGGCGGAGCAATTCGGCCAGCCGGGCGCGATCAACCTCCGCCACTTGAGTCACGCCCGGAATTGCGCGGATGCGGTCCACCAGCGCGCGGGCATTGGCGTCGCGCCGCGCGGCGTCCGCCTCGACCAGCTGGACGGTCAGCCGCCCGGCGAGCTGGCGGTCAAGCGACCGTCCCGCCCCGGCCATGCCGAAGCCGAGCGCACCGGCGAGCACGGTGAGGAACAGCATGATCGCCATGATCCACACCATCGCGCGCGTGCGCTGGCCGTCGTCGAGCCATCGATGATGCGGCCGCGACCGACCGATCGCCATCATGCCTCCCCCGATCGGGCGGAAAGCGCAGCGCGCCGGTCGGGTCGAGCACCCGCCCCTTTTCGATCCGCATCATCCGCGCGTTCGGGATGCGGTTGAGCAGGTGGAAATCGTGCGTCGCGACCACCACGGTGGTGCCGAGCCGGTTGAGCGAATCGAACAGGTGCAACAGCCGTTCGGCCATGTCGGGATCGACGTTGCCGGTCGGTTCGTCGGCCACCAGCATCTCCGGGCGTGTGATCACCGCACGCGCAATGGCGATCCGCTGCTGCTCGCCACCCGACAAGGTCGGCGGTTTGGCCTTGCCACGGTCGGTCAGACCCACCCAGGCGAGCATTTCGCGCACCGGCGCCTCGATCTCCCCCTCGGGCATGCCCGCGACACGCAGCGGCAGGGCGATATTGTCATAGGCCGAGAGATGCGGGAGCAGGCGGAAGTCCTGGAACACCACCCCGATGCGGCGACGGAATCCGGGTAGGCGGCGGCGCGGCAATGCGCCCGCATCCTCGCCGAACAGCCGCACCACGCCGCGCGTCGGTCGCTGGGCGAGGTACAGGAGCTTGAGCAGCGAGGTCTTGCCCGCGCCCGACGCGCCGGTCAGGAAATAGAACGCGCCGGCGCTGAGCGTGAAACTGACGTCGCTCAGCGTTTCGGTCCCGGTGCCATAGCGCAGGCCGACATTCTCAAACTGAACGATATTGGCCATGTGCCGGCGTCGGCCGCTCCTGATCCTTCTGCCCCGGGCCAGCCATCGCACAGCCATCGGGCGCGCTCAAGCCGGGCGGCTCGGCGGAACGACTCGGCCCTTGCCATTCGTGCGCTGCAGGTGTTTAGATTCGGGACCGGCGGTTTCCATATTGGGTTGGGAAAGCTGCCTAGCAACGCGTGCCGCCATGATCCTCGAATGTCCCGAATGCCGAACGCGCTACCTGGTTCCCGACACCGCCATCGGTGCCGACGGGCGCACAGTGCGCTGCGCCAGCTGCAAACATAGCTGGTTCCAGACTTCGGCCGCCACCGCCGGAGCGACGAAGCCGGTACCCGATCTGATTCGCGCCGACGCCTATTCCCAGCCGGCACCGGCGGAGGACAAGCCGCGCGACTATGATCCGTTCGCGCATGAGCCGCCGTTCAAGCCGCGCCGCAATCCCGAAAAGCGCTGGACCGCCGCAGCGGCGATTGCCGGTCTGTCGATGACTGCGGGCGCGGCGGCGATCATCTGGACCGGTGCGCCGGGCATAGCGGCCCAGCTGGGCCTGCCGGTCGGTGCGGCGCAGACCCCGCTGATCTTCACCGCCCAGTCGGTCGAGCGCAAACCGCGCCTGAATGGCGGCGAGCTGTTCGTGGTCAGCGGGCAGGTGATGAACCCGACCAAGGAGACGCAGCGCGTTCCCAACATCCTGGCCGAACTGCGCGACGGCAATAACTCGATCGTCTATAGCTGGACGATCACGCCGGACCCGCGTTCGCTCCCGCCCGGGGGCAGCCTCGACTTCAACAGCGGCAAGCTCGACGTGCCGCAGACCGGCAAGACGATCCAGTTCAGCTTTTCCGGCGAAGGCGGCGAATAATCCACCACAGGCGTCCGCCATTCAGCAAGGCAGCCGCGACCATCCCGCTGCCCGACGCCCAGACCAGCCCCATCGGCCCCCAGCCATTGTGGACCGTCCACAGGCCGACCGCGCCGGTCAGCACGAAAAAGGCGAGGATGCCGTTGATGCCCGCCGCGACCTGATCGCCCAGCGAGCGCAGCGCATAGACGCACACCACCTGAAGCCCGTCGAACAGGATGAATGGTGCCCAGACCGCAAGCATCAGCGCGGCCAGCGTCGCCACTTCGGCGGACGCGGGAAAGCCCGAAACGATGAGCGCGGGCGTGAAGATGAGCGGAATTGCGAGCAGACCCAGAATCAGCGCGGCCAGGATTGCGGCGATGCCGGTGCGCGGCCCGGCCTGTGTCGGTACGCCTTCCCCCACCGCATTGCCCGCGCGCACGCCTGCGGCTGAACCCAGGCCAAGCGCGAAGGCGAAGGTGACGTTGTGGACCGAAAAGACGATCTGGAAGGCGTGGGTGACCGATTCGCCGAGCTGCGTCGACAGGGCGATCAGGATCGAGAAACCGGCCAGTTCGAGTCCCGATGCGACCGCAGGCACCGCACCGAATGCCATCAGCCGCCCGACGCCACGCCACATTTCGGGCGTGCCGAGGTCGCTCCAGTCGCGCACGCCGCGTTCCTTCGCGCGGGGCAGGGTCAGGGCGGCGACGGTCATCGCGACCGCGCCGACCATCGTCGCGAACACCGTCGCGCTGGCCGCGCCCACCGCGCCCAGCGCAGGCAGGCCGAACTGGCCGGTGGCGAGGATCCAGGCGAGGACCGCGTTGAGCGGCAGGATCGAGAGGTTGACCGCCATCACCCGGCGCGGACGGCTGACACCTTCGAGGAAGAAGCTGGCGGCGACGATGATCAGCTGAAACGGGTAGGCGATCGCCATGATCTGTACGACCCGCGCCGCTTCGGGGGCGATGCCGGGATCCACACCGACGCCAAGCAGCATCGGCAGCGCGAGGACGAACAGCAGCACGCCGCTGGTCACGCCCAGGATGCCGCCCAGCACCAGGCCCTGACGCAGCACCGCGCCGGTGGCTGGCAAGTCCTTTGCCCCGTCGGCGCGGGAGGAGAAGACGAGGACGCCGGTGAGCCAGCCCAGGGCGACGACGATGCCGATAAAGGTCAGCGTGCGGCTGGCCCCAAGCGCCGCGACCTCATGCGTGCTGACCAGGCCGACGACGATCACGTCGGTGACGTGCAGGATCGTCCAATTGAGGCCGGTCAGCACCACCGGCCAGGCCAGCGCGAGGATGCGGCGAATCTCCGCGCGGGTTTCGATGGACAAGGTCATGGGCGGGTCGCCTTAGCGCCAGCGAGGCTTCGACAAAAGGGAGGTTGCATGCCCCCGGGGCTTTGCTAGGGGCCGCTGCCTTACCCGCCGCCGGTCTGATCCGGTGTGCGAAATCCGTGCGGCCATGGCGGAATTGGTAGACGCGCAACGTTGAGGTCGTTGTGGGCGAAAGCCCGTGGAAGTTCGAGTCTTCTTGGCCGCACCATTTCTTGAAAATCTAGTGAAACCAACCCCCTTAGGGGGAAATGGCGCGCCGCGTGTGCCGCGCGCCAGCCGCCACAATCAGAATGGCACGTCGTCGTCGAGATCGTCGGGGAAGCCGCCGCCAGCGCCGCCGCCGCTGGCCGCGCCACCGCGCGCGCCGCCGCCATAGCCGCCACCGCCGCTGCCGCCACCGAAGCCGCCGCCGCGATTGCTCGACTGGCCCGCGAACGCGTCATCGCCGCCGCCCCATTCGTCGGCACCGCGACCGCCGCCCGCACCGCCGCCCTGTGCGCCGCCGGGCCCGTCGAGCATCACCAGCTTGGCGTCGAAGCCCTGAAGGACGATTTCGGTCGAATAGCGGTCCTGGCCCTGCTGGTCCTGCCATTTGCGGGTCTGGAGCTGGCCCTCAAGATAGACTTTCGAGCCCTTCCGCAGATAGCGTTCGGCGACGTTGGCGAGCCCCTCGGAGAACAGCTTGACCGTGTGCCACTCGGTGCGCTCCTTCTTCTCGCCGCTGTTGCGGTCCTTCCAGCTTTCGGAGGTGGCGACGCGCAGTTCGACCACCTTGCCGCCGTTCGAGAAGGACCGGCTTTCGGGATCGCGCCCGAGATTGCCGACCAGGATGACCTTGTTGACGCTGCCCGCCATGGAAACTCCGCTAGTAAATCGATATCGAGAGACGAATGGCCGATATCCTTAACCTGAACAAGGCACGCAAGGCACGCGCGAAGGCGCAGGCCAGCGCAAAGGCTGTGGAGAACCGCGCCAAATTCGGGCGCACCAAGGCGCAGAAAGCGGCGGACGAAGCCGAGCGCGCCCGGATTTGCGAAAATCTGGACGGCGCGCGGCGGGAGTGAGGTTCGACTTTGGCCTGGCCATGGTCAGGGTATAGCAGAATGAGAACATGTAGGAAACATGTTCGGTATTATCGTTCTATATCAGCGAGTAATGGGCGGTCGCGAAAGGCGGGGCGGGCCGAATCCGACAGATTCGGGCGGCGCGGCGGATTTGGTGAAGCGAACATGTCGCGGGTTTTCGCGCCATCGGCCCGACTTGGGCTGTCGCCATTCTCGAAGCGCAGGTCGCGGATCGACAATGCCGCGCAGCCTTTACCGAATGTCGGGTTTCAGGCCGCCTGATCGAGCGGCGCAATGTCGCGAATTGGGTGGTTAGCTGCCTTTACAGCCACGGGCTGCTTTGAATGCCTTGATAGAAAAGCTGCCAACCAGCCGGCGGAGGATTAGCAGCTGCGAACGCTTCTTGCTCGGCCAGCGTCAAGGCTGAAAACCATTGATAAAATCGATCGAAGTAATCTTCGCCGGGGCCCATGCGCCAACCGATGTCTCCGGCTGGCAGCTGGGGAAAAGCAATCCAAGGCGCGTCCATTCCAAGACCATGACGCGGGCGGAACGACCACAATGGGGTCGTTAGCCGACCGGCAGCTTTCAGGAAATCAATGAGGGTTAGCTGCCCCAATTGACCCCACCCTAAAGCCCCAACCCCTTCGCCGTCCAATAGGTCAGCCCCGCCGCCACATAGGCCGCCGCGAAGAGATAGACGATCATCACGATCGGCCATTTCCAGCCATTGGTCTCACGCCGCGCGACCGCGATGGTCGAGAGGCATTGCGGGGCGAAGACGAACCAGACGAGGAAGGCGAGGGCGGTCGGGAGGGGCCAGCCCTGTGCAAGTTTCTCGCCGAGCGCGGCGGCGCCGGTTTCTTCGTCCGGGGCGTCGATGGCGTAGACGGTCTGGAGCGCGGAGACCGCGACTTCGCGCGCGGCCATGGCGGGGATCACCGCGAGGCTCATTTCATGGTTGAAGCCGATCGGGGCGAGGACGACTTCAAGGCCCGATGCGATGCGGCCGGCGACCGAATATTCGCTTTGCTTCACGCCTTCGGGTGCCACCGGATAGGAGGCGAGCAGCCACAAGGCGACGGTGACGCCCATGATGATCGTGCCCGCGCGGCGCAGGAAGACATAGGCGCGCTGCCACAGGCCGATCAGCAGGTCGCGGAGCGAGGGGAGCTGATAGCGCGGCATTTCCATCATGAAGCCGCCGCTCTTGCCGCGCGTCGCGGTCAGGCGCAGCACGAAGGCGGCGAGGATCGCGCCGACGATGCCGAAGACATAGAGGCCGAACAGCACCAGCCCCTGAAGCCCGATGCCCGGGCCCACGTCGCGCGCGGGGATGAACGCGCCGATGATCAGCATATAGACCGGTAGCCGCGCCGAGCAGGTCATCAGCGGGGCGATCAGGATCGTGGTCAGCCGCTCCTTGGGATCGTCGATCGAGCGCGCGGCCATGATGCCCGGAATCGCGCAGGCGAAGGACGAGAGCAACGGGATGAAGGCGCGGCCCGACAGGCCGACGAGCGACATCAGCCGGTCCATCAGGAAGGCGGCGCGGACCATGTATCCGCTCGCTTCGAGCAGCAGGATGAAGAAGAACAGGATGAGGATCTGGGGCAGGAACACCACAACCGATCCGACGCCGGCGATGATCCCCTGGGTCACCAGATCGCCGATGAAACCGCTGGGGAGATTGGCCTGCGCATGCGCGCCGAGCCATTCCTGGGTCCCCTCGATCCAGCCGATCGGGGCTTCGGACCAGCTGTAGACCGCCTGGAACATCACGAAGAAGAGCGCGATCAGGATCAGCCAGCCCGCAACCGGGTGGAGCACGACATTGTCGACCGCGCGGGTGAAGGCGCGGCTACGCGGTTGATCGGTGATGGCGAGCGCGGCGATGCGACGCGCGTCGCGCTGGAAATGGGTGATGTCCGCGTCGGGGGTGGCGGGCGCGGCGGGTCGGCTTGCCCGAAGCACGCCGTCGAGCGCGACGCGCAGCGCGTCGAGGCCGCGCTTGCGCACCGCGACGGTGGTGACGACCGGCACGCCGAGTTCGGCGGAGAGCTGGTCGGCATCGATCGTCAGGCCGTCGCGGGTCGCCATGTCGATCATGTTGAGCGCGACCACCATCGGGCGGCCGAGCTGGCGCAGCTGGAGCACGAAGCGCAGATGGTTTTCGAGGTTGGAGGCGTCGGCGACGACGATCAGCGCGTCGGGGAGGCGCTCGCCTTCCTGCTTGCCGAGCACGACGTCGCGGGTGACCGCTTCGTCGGGGCTGGACGGATCGAGACTGTAGGTGCCGGGCAGGTCGACCAGCTCGACCGGGCGGCCATCGTTGAGCGCGAGGCGGCCCGAATGGCGCTCGACCGTGACGCCGGGATAATTGCCGACCTTTTGCCGCGCGCCGGTGAGCGCGTTGAACAAGGCGGTCTTGCCGGCATTGGGGTTGCCGACCAGCGCGACGAGCGGCTGGGCGTTCATGCGGCGGGCGCCTTGAGGTGGATCGCCTGGACGATGTGGCGGCGCAGCGCGACCGTCATCCGCCCGATGCGCACCGCGGCGGGGCCGCCGAACCAGCCGACCGGGCGGATCAGTTCGACCTCGACCCCTTCGTCCAGCCCGAACTCGCGCAGGCGGCGTGCCTCGTGCGGGGCGAGCGCGGACCAGTCGATCGTGGCGACGGTGGCAGGGAGATTGCGCGGCGCACGCGCGAGGGAGTCGGTCATGTTGCGAGCGATTATCAAGAGCGACGGGGAAAAGCCAGCGGGAATAACGTGACATGATATCCTGCACTGGCGGGGGAGGGAGCCTCTTTGAACCGATGCGCTTGCTTCGATCCCCCTCCACCATGCTGCGCATGGTCCCCCTCCCCCGTTCCGGGGAGGAATTGGCAGGTTGCAAATCGGCGCGCCTTCGCGCACCCGCAGGCTTTGCCTTCACATAGACAGATACAGATGACCGACAGCATTCTCCGCGACGCCGCGCTCACCTCCAAGGCCTGGCCCTATGAAGAGGCGCGCAAGCTGCTCAAGCGCTATCCGGAGGGGAAGCCCGGCGGTGCGCCGGTGCTGTTCGAGACCGGCTATGGCCCGTCGGGGCTGCCGCATATCGGGACGTTCAACGAAGTGCTGCGCACCACGATGGTGCGGCGCGCGTTCGAGACGCTGTCCGACCAGCCGACGCGGCTGATCGCGTTCAGCGACGATATGGACGGGCTGCGCAAGGTGCCGGACAATGTGCCGAACGGTGGGATGCTGGCGGAGTATATCGGCCATCCGTTGACCAAGGTGCCCGACCCGTTCGGCAAATATGAGAGCTTTGCCGCGCACAACAATGCGATGCTGCGCGATTTCCTCGATCGCTTCGGGTTCGATTACGAGTTCGCCTCGTCCACCGACTATTACGGGTCGGGCAAGTTCGACGATGCGCTGCGCTCGGTGCTGCGCAACTATCAGGGCATCATGGACGTGATGCTGCCGACGCTGCGCGCCGAGCGGCAGGCTACCTATTCGCCCGTGCTGCCGATCAGCCCGAAGACGGGGATCGTGCTGCAGGTGCCGATCGAGGTGCTCGACCCGGAGACGGGGATGATCGCGTTCACCGACAGCGATGGCGAGCGGATCGAGCAGAGCATCTTTGGCGGCAAGTCGAAGCTGCAGTGGAAGGCTGACTGGGCGATGCGCTGGGTCGCTTTGGGCGTCGATTACGAGATGTCGGGCAAGGACCTGATCGATTCGGTGACGCAATCGGGCAAGATCGCGCGCGTGCTGGGCGCCCGGCCGCCCGAGGGGTTCAACTACGAGCTGTTCCTCGACGCCAAGGGTGAGAAGATCAGCAAGACCAAGGGCAACGGCCTGTCGATCGAGCAGTGGCTGACCTATGGCCCCGACGAGAGCCTCGCCTTCTACATCTATCGCGAGCCGAAAAAGGCCAAGGCGCTGCATCTGGGGCTGATCCCGCGCGCGGTGGACGATTACTGGCAATTCCGCGCCGCCTATGCCGAGCAGCCGGTCGAGCAGCGGCTGGGCAATCCGGTGCATCATATTCATAACGGGCCGCCGCCCGCGGGGACGTTGCCGGTGACGTTCGGGCTGTTGCTCAATCTGGTCGGTGTAATGCGCGAGGCGACCAGGGAGCAGGTCTGGGGCTATCTCGCCAACTACCTCCCCGGCGCGAGCGCGGAGCAATGGCCCGAGCTGGATGCGCTGATCGGCTATGCGATCGCCTATGTCCGCGACGTGGCCGAGAAGCCGGTGCGGCGTGCACCCGAGGGGGTGGAGGTCGATGCCTTGCGCGATCTGGACGCCCAGCTTGCCGAGGCGGGGGCGGATGCCTCGGCGGAGGATCTGCAGAACATCGTCTATGAAATCGGCAAGGCGCGGTTCGGCAAGGAAGCGCTGCGCGACTGGTTCAAGGCGCTGTACGAAACGCTGCTGGGCAGCTCGCAGGGACCGCGCATGGGGAGCTTTATCGCGCTCTATGGTGTGGAGAACAGCCGCAAGCTGATCGCCGAGGCGCTGGCGAAGGCGTAGCTTGCGCCGACATCTTCTCCCCTCCCTGAAAGGGAGGGGCAAGGGGTGGGTTTAGTGGCAAGCGAGGCTCGATGCCTCGATTGCCGCTGTTTTGCCGTCCGGCCCGTTTGAGTCTGTTCGGCGCGCAGACGCGCGCACCCACCCTGACCCCTCCCTTGCAGGGAGGGGAGCGAAGGCTAGTTGGCCTCTTCCGGCGCGAGCCAGCGCAGGCGGGCGGCGCTGTTGCCGTTGCCAGTGACGCTTGCGTCGACGCCTGCTTCGGTCAGGGCGTTAACGACGGTCTGCGCACCGCTGCCTGATACACCGATCGGGAGCTTGATCCGCTGTGCCGCCCAGATTGCGGTGGCGAGCGCTTCGGCGTCGGGCTTGTCGTCCTCGACCGCGATGTCGGGGAGCGCGGCGACGGGCGGGATCAGGGTGACGATCCAGCCCTGAACCCCCGCCGCGACGCGGGTTTCGAGCGCGCGATAGGCGGCAAGGTTCGCGCCGGGGAGCGCGGCGGCGTTGACCACGGCGCGGCGATTGTCGCGGTCGAGCAGCACTGCGTCCGCTTTCACCCCGGCGATCAGCGCGAGCTGTTCCTGCGCGCGCGCGGCAAGGCGGTTGGCGGCGGTGGCGCTCGTCGCCTGCGCGGCGGCGACCTGAGCGGCTTCGGCCTGCGCGCCGGTGCCGACGCGGATCTGTTCGAGCTCGACCGCGACCGGACGGCCGACGAGCTGGGCAAGGACGCCCTGCGCGCGGCGTTCGACATCCTCCCGCACGCGCGGGGTCATGACGGTGGCGGTGACGCGTACCGGATCGGCCTCATAGTCGATCTCGACCTGACTCAGACGCGCCGCGCCTTCGAACTCGCCGCTGATCACGTCGCGGATCTGGCGCGAGGTGTTCGCTTCCCAGCCGAGCTGGACCAATACCAGCCCGAGCGGAATCGCGAACGCCGCCAGCGCGACGGTGACGACGATCGTCTGCAGCATCGTGTGCTGGGGCGAGAGGTGCGAGCCGAAGCCGTAGAGGCGCGCGACCACGGCGGCGGCGACCGCGATGGTGATGAGGTTGGTGAGGAACAGCAGCAGCGATCCGGCGAAGACGGTCCAGTTCCAGGTGGCGAGGCCGAAGCCGACCACCGCGAGCGGGGGCATCAGCGCCGTGGCGATGGCGACGCCGACCACGGTGCCCGCCCTGCCCCGGATCATCGCATAAGCCCCCGCGAGCGCAGAGAAGAGCGCGACCAGCAGGTCGAACAGATTTGGTCGGGTGCGCGCGGCGATTTCCGCGGTCACATTCTGGATCGGCGAGACCAGCACGAGCAAGGCGGTGAACAGGATCGCGATGACGATGCCCAGCGCGAGCGCGATGCAGGCGGTGCGGATCTCGTCCCAGTCGAAGGTCGCAAGGCCGAAGCCGAGACCGATGATCGGACCCATCAGCGGCGAGATCAGCATCGCGCCGATCACCACCGCAGGCGAGGATAGCAACAACCCCAGCACCGCGATGCCCGCCGACATCAAGGTCATGAATGCGTAGCGGCCGGTGAACCCGGCTTCCTCGCGCACCTTCTCGACGACATCGACGTGATCGACCGTGGCGATCACCCGTGTCCGCCACCAGGCAACGAGCGGATTGTCGGGCTTCAACAACGCGATGCTCATGGAAGAGGCTGTAGGGGGTTTGCCCCGGCGGTTCCAGCGGTTAGGCAGATGGGCGAACCGCAATCACAGGGGAAGTTCATGGCCGCGCGTCACGACCATGCAGGACGATCGGTGCTGCGTACCTTTCTGAAGAGCGAGGCGGCCGGCGGCATCATCCTGATGGCCGCCGCAGCCCTGGCGATGATCGTCGCCAATCTGCCCGGCATTTCGGAGGCCTATTTCCACCTGCTTCACGCCGAGACCGGTCCGGTGATCAGCCCGAAATACGGGTCGATGACCGTACATCTGTGGATCAACGATGCGCTGATGGCGATCTTCTTCCTGTTCGTCGGGCTGGAGATCAAGCGCGAGTTCATCGATGGGCGGCTGGCGAGCTGGGAACATCGGCGGCTGCCAATCGTCGCGGCGGCGGCGGGGATGGTGGGTCCGGCTTTGGTCTATCTGTTCATCACCGGGTGGAGCGGGCCGCTGGTCAATGGCTGGGCGATTCCCGCCGCGACCGACATCGCGTTCGCGATCGGGGTGCTGGCGCTGCTCGGCAGCCGCGCGCCCGCGTCGCTCAAGCTGTTCCTGACCACCGTCGCGATCGTCGATGACATGGGCGCGGTGGCGATCATCGCGATTGCCTATACCGCCGAGCTGTCGACACTCTACATCGCACTCGGCGCGCTGGTGATGGCGACGATGTATGTGCTCAACCGCAGCGGGGTGAAGGCGCTCTGGCCCTATCTGCTGCTCGGCGCGGCTTTGTGGTACTTCGTGTTCATGTCGGGCGTTCATGCGACGATCGCGGGGGGTGCTGACCGCGATGATGGTGCCGATCACCGCCAGCCCCGGCGCATGCGACGATGTCGAATCGCCGCTGCACATGCTGGAGCACGCGCTTGCCCCGTGGGTCGCCTATCTGATCGTGCCGGTGTTCGGATTTGCCAATGCGGGCGTCAGCCTGGCGGGGATGTCGCCGGCGATCCTGATCGCGCCGTTGCCGCTCGGCATCGCGGCGGGGCTGTTCCTGGGCAAGCAGGTCGGGATTTTCGGGAGCGTGTGGCTGGCGGCGAAGCTGCGCTTTGCCTCACCGCCGGGCGGGGCGACCTGGCTGCAAATCTATGCCGTGGCGATGCTGTGCGGCATCGGCTTCACGATGAGCCTGTTCATCGGCGGGCTGGCGTTCCCCGGCAACGAGGAGCTGGTCGACGAGGTGAAGATCGGCGTGCTGGCGGGGTCGATCCTGTCGGCAATCGTCGGTTACACGATCCTGCGGGTCGCCCCGCGCTGGCGCAATGACCGGGCCGACGATGCCGATGCCGACCGCGACATACGCGCAGCCAGCTGATGCGCTGTTTCTACGACCCGGGCCAGCTCGCCCATGCGCCGGCGATGGAGCTGCATAACGGCGCGTTCGTGCCCTATGCCGAGAAGCCCGAGCGCGCCGCCGCGATTGCCGCGACCTTGGGCGCGACCGAGCTGCCCGAGGATCGCGGCGAGGGCCCGATCCGCGCGGTGCATGATGCGGGCTATATCGACTTTCTGAAGACCGCCCCGGCGCGCTGGGCCGAGGCGGGGCGGCCGGGGGACGTGATCGGCTATATCTGGCCGACGGTGCGCAAGCGCGCGCTGAAGCTCGATCGGATCGACGCGCTGGCGGGGCAGTACAGCATCGACGCGTCGACCCCGCTGACCGCGCAGACCTGGGACGCGAGCTATCGCAGCGTGCAGTGCGCGCTGGCGGCGACGCATGCGGTGCTGGCGGGCGAGCGGACCGCGTTCGCGCTGTCGCGGCCGCCGGGGCATCATGCCGGGGCGGATTATCTGGGCGGCTATTGCTACCTCAACCATGTCGCGGTCGCGGCGCAGGCGGCGCGCGATGCGGGGGTGCAGCGGGTCGCGATCCTCGACATCGACTATCATCACGGCAACGGGACGCAGGATATTTTCTGGGAGCGCGGCGATGTCGTGTTCGCGTCGATCCATGCCGACCCGGCAACTGACTTCCCATTTTACTGGGGGCATGCCGACGAAGTGGGTGAGGGTGCGGGCGAAGGCGCGACGCTGAACCTGCCGCTGCCGCGGGGCACAAAAATCGATGCGTTTCGGCGGGCGCAGGAGCGGGCGCTGGCGATGATCGCGGCGTCGGGGGCGGAACTGCTGCTGGTCAGTTTCGGCGCGGACACATTTGTCGGCGATCCGATTTCGGCCTTTGCGCTGGAGACGGCGGATTATGCGGTGCTGGGGCGCGACATTGCCGCAGCGGGACTTCCGACGGGAATAGTGATGGAAGGCGGCTATGCGATCGACGCGCTCGGGGCGAATGTCGCGAGCTTTTTGAGCGGGTTCTAAGGCGCGCGAATTTTTTCGCGGCGCGTGGAACCAATCGTGGCGGGCGGGCGTTGTTGTCTGGCTTGATCGAGAGAAAGAGCATTTAGACGACCCGAACCCATGTGGAACGGATCGTCCAGGGAGCCCCGCCGCAGCGATGCGACGGGGCTTACTTGTTTTTAGAGCTTAAAGCAGTGGTCGCGGTGCCACTTTAGGAACTGCGGATGGGGATGTTCTGAAGCGCGCTGCGGCGCAATAGCGCGTCCGCTTCGGTTCAGAAGACCTTCGATACTCTGGCGATCATTGACGTGGCGCGACACGAGAATTGTCAGGTCGTCGGCGAGCGACACCAAACCCCTGTCAAACATCCAATGCACAGTGCCGGAGAGGGCAAGCCCGTTAGTCAAAATGTCGGGGCCATTCCGTTCGACTGGTTGGATATGCGCCGCCTGAACCTCGGCACGACCGCCGCCGTTGATCAGCTTTAGCCCGGTAAGCGCGCACCGCTCTCCATAGGCCGTCAGGACTTTTCTTCGAAATGCCCTGTCGCGGGAGATGCGAGATGTTAGCAGCTCCACCCTATCGCGCTCACCGAAGTCGAAGGGCGTGGGCTCTTCGCGCGCCCGCTGATCTCTAATCATCAGGTCGTCGCGAGGAAGCAGATCGTCATTCGCGGCATCGAGCCCGGCGTTTGCGATACTGATAAAGTCCTGCCGGCTTAGCGGTCGAACTGCAGCTTGGGCGCGTCCAGAAATCGCGCCGACGTCATTCAACAGGCCCTGTTCGATCAGCAAACCATCAGTCGTAAAGGGGATGTTCGCGCCAAACTCAACAAATGAGGACGTGTCGATGATCGCGTAATACATACCGGGGCTGTCGGGATCTGGCTCAATCCGCTCGACACGAGCCATAGCCCAATATCCCTTACTGTTCCGAACCTTTACCGGCTCGTAATAGACGATCCAGTCTCCGACGCATTGCTGTGCGCGGCCGAGATACTGTTTCGGAAAATGATATCGGTGGGCTGGCGTGTCCTTGTAGCGCGAGTCCTCACGATGGATGAATACGCCATTCGCCATGCATGCCTCCGCGGGCAGAGTGGCGACAAAATCGAGAAGATTCAAACGAAAGGCGCCGCCGACCCTGTGGCCAGCGGCGCCTTCTACCCTTCCGATCGGCTCAGAGCTTCTCGGTCAGTTCCGGGACGACCTTGAACAGGTCGCCGACCAGGCCGATGTCCGCGACCTGGAAGATCGGGGCGTCTTCGTCCTTGTTGATCGCGATGATCGTCTTGCTGTCCTTCATGCCCGCAAGGTGCTGGATCGCGCCCGAGATGCCGACCGCGACATAGACTTCGGGCGCGACGATCTTGCCGGTCTGGCCGACCTGATAGTCGTTGGGGGCATAGCCCGCATCGACCGCCGCGCGCGAGGCGCCGACCGCGGCGCCGAGCTTGTCCGCAAGCGGATCGATCAGCGCGTGGAACTGTTCGCCCGAGCCGAGCGCGCGACCGCCCGAGACGATCACCTTGGCGCTGGTCAGCTCCGGCCGCTCGCTCTTGGCGATCTCGGCACCGACGAAGCTCGACAGGCCCTTGTCGCCACCGCCCGAGACGGTTTCGACGCTGGCGCTGCCGCCCTCGGCCGCTGCCTTTTCGAAGGCGGTGCCGCGCACCGTCAGCACCTTCTTGGCATCCGACGAGGTGACGGTGGCGATGGCGTTGCCGGCATAGATCGGACGGGTGAACTGGTCGCCGTCGATGCCCACGACTTCGCTGATCTGCATGACGTCGAGCAACGCAGCGACGCGCGGCGCGATATTCTTGCCGGTGGTGGTGGCGGGCGCGACGAAGGCGTCATGGCCCGACATCAGGTCGGCGATCAGCGGCGCGACGTTCTCCGCCAACGCATGGCCGTAAGCGGCGTCATCGGCGAGCAGCACCTTCGACACGCCCGCGATCTTCGCGGCGGCGTCGGCGGCACCCTGTGCGCCCTGCCCCGCGACCAGCGCGACGACGTCGCCCAGCTTGCCCGCCGCGGTGACGGCGGCGAGCGTTGCGTCCTTGACCGACGCATTGTCGTGTTCGACCCAGACCAGCACGCTCATTTCGCAACTCCCAGTGCCTTGAGCTTGCCGACAAGCTCATCCACATCCGCAACCTTGACGCCCGCGGTCCGCTTGGCGGGCTCCGCGACCTTGACCACCGTCAGGCGCGGGGTGACGTCCACGCCATAATCGGCGGGCGTCTTGGCCGCGAGCGGCTTGCTCTTCGCCTTCATGATGTTGGGCAGCGAGGCATAGCGCGGCTCGTTGAGGCGCAGGTCGGTGGTGACGATCGCCGGGATATTGAGCTTCACCGTTTCGAGGCCGCCATCGACTTCGCGGGTCACGTCGACGCTGTCACCCGACACCTCGACCTTCGACGCGAAGGTGCCCTGGCCCCAGCCGAGCAGCGCGCCAAGCATCTGGCCGGTCTGGTTGTTGTCGTCGTCGATCGCCTGCTTGCCGAGGATGATCAGGCCGGGCTGTTCCTCTTCGGCGACCTTTGCCAGCAGCTTGGCGACGCCGAGCGGCTCGACCGGGCCTTCGCTGGTGATCAGGATCGCGCGGTCGGCACCCATCGCCAGCGCGGTGCGCAGCGTTTCCTGTGCCTTCTGCTCGCCGATCGAGACCACGACGATCTCGGTCGCGACGCCCTTTTCCTTGAGGCGGATGGCTTCCTCGACCGCGATCTCGTCGAACGGGTTCATGCTCATCTTGACGTTGGCGAGATCCACGCCCGTCCCGTCCGCTTTCACGCGGGGCTTTACGTTATAGTCAAGCACACGCTTGACCGGCACCAGCACTTTCATCGCGTCCTCCGCTCCAATCGCGTCGTTTTAAAGGTTCGAGTCTGTCGGTCCCTTGAAGGGATTCGGTATTTTTCGCAAGTACGGTATGGAATCACTCGATTGCCGTAACGTCATTGCGGGTACGAAAAAAGGGGTCCGACGCGGTTGGTGCGCCGGACCCCCTTTCAATGGGCGTTCAAGGGGCTGCGATCAAGCAACCGCCTTCACCTCCGCCACGATCTTCTTTGCCGCGTCGCCCAGATCGTTCGCAGGAACGATCGGCAGGCCGGAGTTGGCGAGGATGTCCTTGCCCTGCTGGACGTTCGTGCCTTCGAGGCGGACGACCAGCGGGACCGACAGGTTCACTTCCTTCGCCGCAGCGACGATGCCCTCGGCGATGATGTCGCACTTCATGATCCCGCCGAAGATGTTGACGAGGATGCCCTTCACCGCAGGATCGGCGAGGATGATCTTGAACGCCGCCGTCACCTTTTCCTTGTTCGCGCCGCCGCCGACGTCGAGGAAGTTGGCCGGGAACATGCCGTTCAGCTTGATGATGTCCATCGTCGCCATGGCGAGGCCCGCGCCGTTGACCATGCAGCCGATGTCGCCGTCGAGCTTGATGTAAGCGAGGTCGTATTTCGACGCCTCGAGCTCCATCGGGTCCTCTTCGGTGGTGTCGCGCAGTTCCATCAGATCCTTGTGACGGAACATCGCGTTGCCGTCGAAGCCGACCTTGGCGTCGAGGACGAGGAGGTTGCCCTGCTCGGTCAGCGCGAGCGGGTTGACCTCGATCTGCTCGGCGTCGGTGGCGAGGAAGGCGGCGTAGAGCGACGACGCGACCTTGGCCGCCTGCTTCGCCTGGTCGCCGGTCAAGCCGAGCGCGGCGGCGACGGTGCGGCCATGATGCGGCATGAAGCCGGTCGCGGGATCGACCGAGAAGCTGTGAATCTTCTCAGGGGTCGAGTGGGCGACTTCCTCGATGTCCATGCCGCCTTCGGTCGAGACGACGAAGGCGATGCGGCTGGTCGCGCGATCGACCAGCAGCGCGAGGTAGAATTCCTTGGCGATGTCGGCGCCGTCGGTGACGTAGAGGCGGTTGACCTGCTTGCCCGCGTCGCCGGTCTGGATCGTCACCAGCGTGTTGCCGAGCATGTCCTTGGCATGCGCTTCGACCTCGTCGAGGCTGAAGGCGAGGCGGACGCCGCCCTTCGCTTCGGGGCCGAGTTCCTTGAACTTGCCCTTGCCGCGGCCGCCGGCATGAATCTGCGACTTCACCACGAACAGCGGCCCGGGGAGCTTCTTGGCAGCTTCGACCGCCTCTTCGACGGTGAAGGCGGCGTGACCGGCCGCGATCGGCGCGCCGTACTTCGCCAGCAGTTCCTTGGCCTGATATTCATGGATATTCATGGGATCGCCCTTTGCGTTGCAGCAAAATTCGCGCCGCTTAAGCACAGGGGCGCGGCGGAATCAAATGTCTTGACTTCGCCATTGCGACGCAGTTGCAATAGCGCTCGCGCCGGATACGAAACGAGTGGGTTAGCGCGCCTCTTTGGCAAGGCCGGTGGCGCATAATCCGCCCGAACTGGTGGCGACGGCGAGGATTTCGGGATCGCCCAGCGCGCGCACGCGGCGCAGGAAGCGGTCGAGCGACTCGGCTTCGCGTGCCTTGGGCAGATCGGCGATGCGCATCAGCTGGGCGAGGCTGAGGCGATCGACCATCCGCTCCGCCATGCACGCGGCGAGCGGCCTGGGCAGCCCGGCATTGGTGAGGCCGGTGCGCAGCTTCGCCTCCGGCACCGCGCAGGCCGACAGCGCGGTCAAAGCCGCAATCAGGGGAATCACGCGTCTCGCATCGAACATGACGGCTCGCTATATCGCGCGCATGAATCCCGCAATCGGCATCGCGCTGTTCCTGTTGACCGTCGCCCTGATGGAGGGTTTTGCCTATGTCGCGCATCGCTGGGTGATGCATGGGCCGGGCTGGTTCCTGCACAAGAGCCATCACGAGCCGCGCACCGGAAACTGGGAGCTTAACGATCTCTATGCGGTGATCTTTGCGGTGCCGTCGTTCGTGCTGCTGCTCGGCGGGGTGCATCTGGGCTGGTGGCAGGGCTGGGCGTGGATCGGCGCGGGGATCGCGGCCTATGGCGCGATCTATTTCGGGTTCCACGATGTGATCGTGCATCGACGGTTGAACCACCGCTACATCCCCAAATCCAATTACATGAAGCGGATCATCCAGGCACACCGGCTGCACCATGTGGTCGAGACCAAGCATGGGACGGTGAGCTTCGGGTTCCTCTACGCCCCGCCGCCGGAGAAGCTGAAGGCGCAGCTCAAGGCGCGCGGCAATGCCGGGGTGCGTGAGCCGGTAGGCCGGTTCTGATCCTCGACCCCGTCTTTTACGCGATCGCGGTTCCGGCGGTCGCGCTGCTGGGACTGTCCAAAGGCGGTTTTGCCGGTGCGGGCTCGCTGTCGCTGCCGGTGATCGCCTTTATCATCGATCCCGTGCGCGCCGCCGCGATCCTGCTGCCGATCCTGATCGTGCAGGACGTGGTCGGCATCTGGGCCTTCCGACGTACGGTCGATTATTTCGTGCTGGGATGGACGCTGGCCGGCGCGATCGTCGGCATCGCGCTCGGCTATTGGTTTGCGGCGAGCGTGTCGGCGGACGCCGTGCTCGCGATGGTCGGGGTGATTTCGATCCTGTTCGGGGCACACCGGCTGTGGAAGGACCGGCTGGGCGCTGGAGCCGCGTCGACCTCGCCCGGATGGGTCGGATCGCTGTTCGGAGTCGCATCGGGCTTCACCAGCCAGATCGCCCATGCCGGGGCACCGCCCTGGCAGCTCTGGGTGATGCCGCGCCAGCTGACGCCGGCCTATCTGGTCGGCACCACCGCCGTGTTCTTCGGGGCCGTGAACTGGATCAAGGTGCCGGCCTATCTGGCGCTGGGACAGTTTACGGCGGAGAATCTGGGGACGAGCGCGGTGCTGATGCCCGTGGCGATTGCGTCGACCTTCGCGGGGGTGTGGCTGGTACGGCGGGTGTCGCCGGAGCGATTCTATACCGCGATCTACTGGCTGATGATCGGGGTGGGTGTGGTGCTGGTGGCGAAGGCGCTTATTTGATTGGTTCCGCTGGCGCGGAACGCGGCACCCCTCCCCCACCCGGCCACCCATCGGCAGGATATTCTGACATGGGTGGCCGGGTGGGGGAGTGGGCCGGTGCCGCAGCGCGAAGCGCTCAATCAAACAGACTCGACACCGAGCTTTCATCCGCGATCCGGCGAATCGCTTCGGCGAGCAGCGGCGCGATGGTGAGGTGGCGTACGCGCTGCGACTGGCCGACCACATCGTGGTTGCCGATCGAATCGGTGATCACCAGCTCACGCAGCGCCGAACCGTCGACGCGGGCGACCGCGCCGCCCGACAGCACGCCATGGGTACAATAGGCGACGACGTCCTCTGCCCCGGCAGCCTTGAGCGCGGCGGCGGCGTTGCACAGCGTGCCGGCCGAATCGACGATATCGTCGATCAGCACGCAGAAACGCCCTTCGACATCGCCGATGATGTTCATCACTTCCGATTCGCCCGCCTTTTCGCGGCGCTTGTCGACGATCGCGAGCGGGGCATTCTCAAGCCGCTTGGCGAGCGCACGCGCGCGCACCACGCCGCCGACGTCGGGCGAGACGACCATCAGATTCTTGTCCGAGAAGCGCGCCTTGATGTCCTCGCTCATCACCGGGGCGGCGAAGAGATTGTCGGTCGGGATGTCGAAAAAGCCCTGAATCTGCCCGGCGTGGAGATCGACCGAGAGGACGCGGTTGGCCCCGGCGGTGGTGATCAAATTTGCGACGAGCTTGGCCGAGATCGGGGTGCGCGGGCCGGGCTTCCGGTCCTGACGCGCATAGCCGAAATAGGGGAGGACGGCGGTGATGCGCTTGGCCGACGCGCGACGCAGCGCATCGATCATGATCAGCAATTCCATGAGATTATCGTTCGCGGGGTACGCGGTCGACTGGAGCACGAACACATCCTCGCCGCGGACATTTTCGAGGATCTCGACGAAGATCTCTTCATCGGCGAAGCGGCGGACATTGGCCTTTGTCAGCGGAATCTCGAGATACGAGGCGATCGCCTGGGCGAGCGGCAAGTTCGAATTGCCAGCCATCAGTTTCATAGTGCGCGTCGCTCCCGGGCGAGTGTCATCGAATTGTCTCCCCTTAGGAGGGTGGATCGCTCGCGAAAAGGGGGCGTTTAGGCTAGTGTGCCTTCGCTTCAACGTCCCGTGGCGACACAGCCGAGTCAGGACAGCAATGCTGACCCATCTCGACAGGCGCGTTGAAACAATATAATCGGGCGCTGAAATAAATGTCCGCGCGCTGCGAGGCGACCCGGACAGCCCTTTAGCTGCTGGAGAGTGCATGGCGGACGTCCCGCGCAACCTGCCCCCGCTGAGCCTGCATGTGCCGGAGCCCAAGTTCCGGCCGGGCGATGCGGTCGATTTCGCAGCGGTGGAGGTGCCGCCCGCCGGTGCCCAGCCCCGCCCCGATACCGCCGCCGATCCGGCGAGCTTCCACGACCTTTCCTATACGCTGATCCGCGTGCTCGACGATGAGGGGCAGGCGGTCGGTCCGTGGAACCCGCGACTCGATCCCGACACGCTGCGCACGATGCTGCGCGACATGGCGCTGGTCCGCGCGTTCGACGAGCGGATGTTCCGCGCACAGCGGCAGGGCAAGACCAGCTTCTACATGAAGTGCACCGGCGAAGAGGCGGTGGCGATCGCCGCGACGCATGCACTGAGCCGCGACGACATGTGCTTCCCGAGCTATCGCCAGCAGGGCATCCTGATCGCGCGCAACTACAGCCTGGTTCAGATGATGAACCAGATCTATTCGAACAGCGGCGACGTGCTGCAGGGCAAGCAGCTGCCGATCATGTATTCGTCGCGCGACGACGGCTTCTTCTCGATCAGCGGCAACCTGACTACCCAATATCCGCAGGCAGTGGGCTGGGCGATGGCGAGCGCGGCGAAGGGCGATACGCGGATTGCCGCGACCTGGTGCGGCGAGGGATCGACGGCGGAGGGCGACTTCCACTCCGCGATGACCTTTGCCACCGTCTACAAGGCGCCGGTCATCTTCAACGTCGTCAACAACCAATGGGCGATTTCGAGCTTTTCCGGGTTCGCCGGGGCCGAGGCGACGACCTTTGCCGCGCGCGCGATCGGATATGGCATGGCGGGGCTGCGCATCGACGGCAACGACGCGCTGGCGGTCTATGCGGCGACGCAATGGGCGGCGGAGCGGGCGCGGACCAATCAGGGGCCGACGCTGATCGAGCATTTCACCTATCGCGCCGAGGGTCACTCGACCTCCGACGATCCGACCCAGTATCGCAGCGCGGGCGAGCCGGGCGCATGGCCGCTGGGCGACCCGGTCGCGCGACTGAAGGCGCATCTGATCGCGATCGGTGAGTGGGACGAGGAGCGCCACGCCGCGCAGGACCGCGAGGTCGCCGAGCTGGTCAAGGCGGCGCAGAAGGAAGCCGAGAAGAACGGCATCCTCGGCCACGGCCTGCACCAGCCGCTCGATTCGCTGTTCGACGGGGTGTTCGAGGAGATGCCCTGGCATCTGCGCGAGCAACGCCAGCAGATGCTGGACGAGGAAGAAGCCAGCGGGCGTCCATGGGCGAGGAAGGCATGAGCGACGTGATCGAGACCGCCGCGACCGGCGAAGCGGGCGAAACCGTCCGCATGAACATGATCCAGTCGATCAACTCCGCGATGGCGGTGATGATGGAACGCGATCCCAACGTGATCGTGATGGGCGAGGATGTCGGCTATTTCGGCGGCGTGTTCCGCGCGACGGCGGGGCTGCAGGAAAAGTTCGGCAAGACCCGCGTGTTCGACACGCCGATCACCGAATGCGGCATCATCGGCGTGGCGATCGGCATGGGCGCCTATGGCCTGCGCCCGGTGCCGGAGATTCAGTTCGCCGATTATATCTATCCCGCGCTCGACCAGCTGGTGAGCGAGGCGGCGCGGCTGCGCTATCGTTCGGCCGGGCAGTTCACCGCCCCGCTGACGGTACGCTCGCCATTTGGCGGCGGCATTTTCGGCGGGCAGACGCACAGCCAGAGCCCTGAAGGCATTTTCACCCATGTCTCCGGCGTGAAGACGGTGATCCCGTCGACGCCGTATGACGCCAAGGGGCTGCTGATCGCGTCGATCGAGGACAATGATCCCGTCATCTTCTTCGAGCCCAAGCGCATCTATAACGGCCCGTTCAACGGCCATTGGGATCGCCCGGCGGAAAACTGGTCGAAGCATCCCGGCGGCGCGGTGCCCGAGGGCTATTACCGGATCGAGCTGGGCAAGGCGGCGATCGTGCGGCCGGGCAATGCGCTGACGATCCTGGCCTATGGCACGATGGTGCACGTCGCCAAGGCGACGGTCGAAGAAATGGGGATCGATGCCGAGATCATTGACCTGCGCACCTTGGTGCCGCTCGACATCGAGACGATCGAGGAGTCGGTCAAGAAGACCGGGCGCTGCATGGTGGTGCATGAGGCGACGCGCACCGGCGGGTTCGGTGCGGAGCTGTCGGCGCTGGTGCAGGAGCGGTGCTTCTATCACCTCGAAGCGCCGGTCGAGCGCGTCACGGGATTCGACACGCCCTATCCCCATAGCCTTGAATGGGCTTACTTCCCCGGGCCGGTCCGCATCGGACAGGCGCTCAAGAAACTCCTGAAGGACTGATCGGCATGGCGCGCTTTACGTTTCGTCTTCCGGACATTGGCGAAGGCATCGCCGAAGCCGAGATCGTCGCCTGGCACGTCAAGGTGGGCGACCGGATCGAGGAGGATCAGCAGGTCGCCGACATGATGACCGACAAGGCGACGGTCGAGATGGAATCGCCGGTGTCGGGCGTGGTGGTCGAGCTGGCCGGTGAGGTCGGCGATCAGGTTGCGATCGGCGCGGCGCTGATGGTGGTGGAGACCGAGGAAGCAGTGGCGGAGGAAGCTCCGGCTGCGGCGGCTCCGGTTGCCGAGGCGGTCGAGGAGCAGGTCGAGGCGGAGACGCCGGGGGTTCCGGAAGCCATTGAGGCACCCGCTCCCCTCCCGCTTGCGGGAGGGGCTGGGGGAGGGCCTGTCCAAACGGACCCGACCCCTGAGGAAACAAGCCCTCCCCCGACCCCTCCCGCAAGCGGGAGGGGGGAAGAAGGGCGCCACGTCCTCGCCTCCCCGGCCGTGCGCGCGAGGGCGAAGGACCTAGGCGTCGACCTTTCCGAGGTGAAGCATGACGGGCAGCATATCCGTCACGCCGATCTCGACGCCTATCTGCGCTATGGCAGCGGACAGGGCTATCACGCCCCCCACGCCAGCCGCGCGCGCGAGGACGAGACCGTGAAGGTGATCGGGATGCGCCGCCGCATCGCCGAGAATATGGCGGCGGCGAAGCGCGCGATCCCGCACTTCACCTATGTCGACGAGATCGACGTGACCGCGCTGGAGGCGATGCGCGCCGACCTGAATGCCAATCGCGGATCACGGCCCAAGCTGACGATGCTGCCGTTCCTGATCGTCGCGATCTGTCGCACCCTTCCCGATTTCCCGATGCTCAACGCGCGCTATGACGATGAGGGCGGCGTGGTGACGCGGTTCGGGCGCGTCCATATGGGCATGGCGACGCAGACCGATGCCGGCCTGACCGTCCCCGTCATCCGCGACGCGCAGGACATGAATGTCTGGCAGCTGGCGAGCGAGATCGGGCGCCTGGCCGAAGCGGCGCGCACCGGCAAGATCAAGTCGGAAGAACTGCAGGGCGGGACGATCACGATCACCTCGCTAGGTCCGCTCGGCGGCATCGCGACCACCCCGGTGATCAACCGGCCCGAGGTGGCGATTATCGGCCCGAACAAGATCGTCGAGCGCCCCGTCTTTGCCGGCGACGACATCGTCCGCGCGAAGCTGATGAACCTGTCGATCAGCTGCGACCATCGCGTCGTCGATGGCTGGGACGCGGCGAGCTATGTCCAGGCGCTGCGCAAGCTGCTCGAAACGCCGGTGTTGTTGTTCGCTGACTGAAGATTGATCCTCCCCCGCAAGGGGGAGGATTAAATCACTCCACCCAATCCTTGCGCAGGGTGCGGACGGCGAAGAGCATCAGCACCGCCGCGATGACGTAGAAAGACAGCGCGGCGACCGCCGAGTAGCGCAGCGCTTCGTTGCCATAGCTCGCAGTCATCGCGTCCGACATCGCGCCCATTACCCATGATCCCGCGCCCAGCCCGATCAGGTTGTTGATCAGCAGGAAGCTGGCGCTCGCGGTCGCGCGCATATGCGGGGGGACGAGGTTCTGGACCGCCGTCGTCACCGGGCCGAGCCAGAGGATGTTGAGGCCGTTCGGGATCAGGAACAGGAACCAGGCGAGCGTCACATTGTCGGTCAGGAACCCGCCCGCGAACAACGGCACGCAGACCAGCCAGGCGATCGCCGGAAGCTTCGCATAGACGCCGCGATCGCCCCCGCCGAGCCGGTCGGCGAGCACCCCGCCCATGAACACGCCGAGCGTTCCGCCGACCAGCAGGATCGAGCCGAAGAAATAGCTGGTGGTGGAAAGGTCGAAGCCGAAGCTGCGCACGAAGAAGGTCGGTGCCCAGAAAGCGAGGCCATAGCCGCACATCGAGCTGAACCCGGCGGCGAACGCCATCAGCCAGAAGCTGGGTTTTTTCGCGAGGATCGCGAAGACCTGGCTGACCGGCACGCGCTCTGCGGCAGTGGTGGCGACGGGGCGCGGCGGCTCCTTGACCATCATCCGGAAGAAGGGCGCGATGACGACCCCAGCCAGCCCGACGACGATGAACGCCATGCGCCAGTCGACGGTCGCCGCGATCCACGCGCCGAGCAAGGTGCCCGACGCCAGTCCGATCGGGATGCCGAGCGAGTAGATGGCGAGCGCGCGGGCACGCTGATGCTGGGGGAAATAATCGGCGATGATCGCATAGGAGGGCGCGACGCCCCCCGCCTCGCCCACCCCGACACCGAGGCGATAGAGGAACAGGGTCCAGAAGCCGTTGGCGAGGCCGCACAATGCGGTGAAGCCGCTCCACACGGTGAGCGAGATCGTGACAACCCAGGTGCGGCTGGTGCGATCGGCGAGCAAAGCGAGCGGGACGCCGAGGGTCGAGTAGAGAAAGGCGAAGGCGATGCCGCCGAGCGCGCCGAGCTGGGTATCGGTGAGGCCGAGATCGGCCTTGATCGGCACGGCGAGGATGCCGAGAATCTGCCGGTCGAGGAAGTTGAAGGTATAGACGAGGAGGAGCATCGCGAGCACCTGCGCCCGATAGCGCGGCGTGCCATAGCCTCCGCTAGGCGCGGCCGTGGCGGCGGTTGCGTTCATCCTGGCATTCCTCCCCTTCGAAAAAATCGGCCGGGCGCCCATCCTTAGACGCCCGGCCGGATCAGTCTGGCAAACTCAAGGTCGCAAAGCGATCAGAACTTCACTTCGAACGTGCCGGTCACGGTGCGCGGCGGGCCGTAATAGCCGATGATCGAGTTGCCGGTGAGCGCGCCCGGGAAGTTGTAGCCGCCGACGCGATAGCGTGCGTCGGTGAGGTTGCGCGCCGCAATGCCGAGGCGATAGCGCCCGTCGCCCGAGGTCCAGTTGAGCGAGGCATCGACCAGTGCGTAGCCGTCCTGATCCAGCGCCGGGGTCGCCAGCTCGAACATCTGGATGTCGCTGCGCAGCGAGACCGCCGGAGTGAAGGCGAGAACGCCGCCCGCGACATCGTTCGACCAGGTGAAGGATGCGTTGGCAGTCCATTCCGGCGTGTTCTGGAAGGCGCGCTGGTTCGACACATCGACCGGGGTGGTGCCGCCGCCGATGAAGGTGAAGAACTCCTTATAATCGGCATTGGTGTAGCCGACCACGACGCTGGCTTGGAAATGGCGCGACGGGACCATGCGGGTTTCGAGCTCGAAGCCGTAGATCACGCCCTTGCCCGCATTGTCGACGAAGCTGGCGATGCCGCTGGGCAGCGCCGGCACCTGGATCGTGACCTGCTGGTCCTTGTAGTTGGAGTAGAAGCCGGCGGCGTTGACGAACAACGTGCGGTCGAGGAACGCGCCCTTCATGCCCAGTTCGTAGCTGTCGATCGTCTCCGGCTCGTAGCCATTGACCGTGGTCGGGGTCAGGATCGCGTCGCCGCGCATGTCGAACCCGCCCGACTTGTAGCCCTTGCCATAGCTGGCGTAGAAATTGAGGTCGGCGTTGGGCTGATAGCTGAGGCTGATGCGCGGGGTCAGCTTCTCGAACTCGCGGCTATTGGTGTAGTCCGAGCGGATCAGGCCGGGGACCGCGGCGGCGTTGCCGAAGCGCGGGCTGCGCAGGCCGGTATAGTTGCGGCGGAACACCGTGCCGGTCTTCTCATCGCGGGTGTAGCGCAGGCCGGCCGAGATCTTGAACTGGTCGCTCACGTCGAAGCTGAAATCACCGAACGCGGCATAGCTCTTGGTGAACACCGTGCCCGAGGTCAGCGTGGTGAGGTTGGCGAGGCCGATCACCGTGTCGAACGCACCGCTGGCGCGGCCGTTGAGGTAATAGACGCCGAACACGCCCTGAAGCCGGTCGCCCTCATAGAGCAGCTGGAGTTCCTGGGTGAACTGACGGTCCGAATAGTCCGCCGGGATGTCGAGCGTCGGCAGGATCGTGTTGTCGAAATCGATCACCGTGTCGGTGCTGCCGTCGCGCCAGGCGGTGATGGTCTTGAAGGTCAGCATGTCGGACAGGCCGATTTCGCCGGTGACCGACAGGCCGCGCGTTTCGACGCGGTTCTCGTCGCCGATGCCGGCGCGCGTGTCATAGACGCTGGCGGTCGGGGCATAGATCGGGTCGGTGCCGTTGGGCAGCAAGCGGGTGCCGTGACGCGGGTTCGACCGGTCGAGCACGCGGTCGCCCGCGACGCGCACGAAGATATTGTCGGTCGGGGAGAATTCCGCCGACACGCGCGCGGCGAGCACGTCCTTGTTGTAATGCTCCGCCCCGGTGGTGAGGTTGGTGCCGTATCCGTCGCGCCAATATTGCGCGACCGCAGCGCCCAGCGACAGCGTGTCACCAACCGGGATCACCACCTGACCGACCAGATCGATCTGGTTGTACGAGCCATAGGCACCGCGGAACGACGCCTTGAAGTCATTGCCCAGGCGGCGGGTGACATATTTCACCGCGCCGCCGATGGTGTTGCGGCCATAGAGCGTGCCCTGCGGTCCGCGCAGCACTTCGACCCGCTCGACGTCGAAAATGTCGAGCACCGCGCCCTGGGGCCGGGCGACATAGACATCGTCGATGTACAGCGCGACGCCGGGTTCGAAGCCCCACAGCGGGTCCTGCTGACCCACGCCGCGGCTGAATGCGATCAGGGTGGAGTTAGAGCCGCGCGCGATCTGCAGCGTCAGGTTCGGGGTCTTGTCCTGCAGCGCGGTGATGTCCGCCGCACCGCTCTTGACCAGCGAATCGCCGGTGACGACCGACATCGAGATCGGCACGTCGATCAGGCTTTCCTCACGCCGACGCGCGGTGACGACGATCTCGCCGCCGTCCTGGGTTTCGGCGGCTTCGTCGGCAGGAGCATCCTGCGCGATTGCCGGAACGGACGCGAGCGCGGTTAGCGCGGCGCTGGCGGTCAAAAAGGTGCGGACAGACGGATAGAGACGCTTCATGCTTTCCTCCCCAAAATCGGCCGGCGACCCCCGGCCTTGTCAGTGGTTGAAGATGCCTATAGTGAAACCTGAACCGGGTTTCAACTTCCGGATGAAGGAGGGGAGAAATGACGAGCGATCGTGGCAAGACCGCCACACTGCCCCCCGCCCTGCATCTGGGCGACAGTGCGGCGAGCGAGGGCAAGGAGCCACGCACCGCACGCGGCCGCCGCACGCTGCGCGCGATCCTCGACGCTGCTGCCGCCGAGTTTGGCGAGAAGGGATTCCATGAAGGGTCGGTGAGCGGCATCACCCGCCGCGCGGGCGTGGCGCTGGGCAGTTTCTACACCTATTTCGATTCGAAGGACGCGGTGTTCCGCGCTTTGGTCCGCGACATGAGCGATCAGGTGCGCGAACATGTCGCCCCCGCGATCCGCGCCGCGCCGGAGCAGATCGCGGCGGAGCGTGCGGGCCTTGAAACCTTCATCGGCTTCGTGCGCAAGCACAAGGAAATCTACCGCATCATCGACGAGGCCGAGTTCGTCGATCCCGAGAGCTTCCGGCTACATTACCAGACCACCGCCGAGCGCATCGAAAAGCGGCTGAAGGCAGCGGCCGAACGCGGCGAGGTGCGCGCCGACGTGTCCGACGTCCACGCCTGGGCGATCATGGGGATGAACGTGTTCCTGGGCCTGCGCTACGGCGTGTGGAGCGAGGATGCCGAGCCGGGCGAGGTCGCGGATACGGTGGCGGAGATGCTGGCGCGGGGGTTGGGGGTTCGGTAGCTTCCCAATCTATCCTCCCCCGCCAGGGGGAGGTGGCGCCGAAGGCGACGGAGGGGGAGGACGGCGATGCGGCTTAAGGGATCGGAGCAGGCCCGCCGCAATGCAAAACGACTGCGCTGGACCATGACGCCGCCGGAGATCGCCCTCTGGCTTGCACTTCGCGTGAACGCCGCAGGGTTGCGGTTTCGCAAGCAGCATGCAGCCGGACCGTATGTTCTCGACTTCTATTGCGCGCCGGCCCGGTTGGCGATCGAAGTCGATGGTGAAGCGCATGAGCGCGGCGACCGACCCGAGCGTGACGCAGCGCGCGATACTTGGTTGGCGGAGCAGGGTGTTCGCACCCTTCGCTATCCCGCCGCCGAGGCTTTAGGGGATCTGGATGGCGTGGTGCAGCAGATCATCACGGTCGCAGTCGAACGGGTCGCAAGTAACAAAGTGCGTCGCCGCCCTCCCCCTCCGTCGCCTTCGGCGCCACCTCCCCCTGGCGGGGGAGGATAGATTGTCTGGTCATGCCGAGCGCGTGGTCGGGTCTTCACAAATCAGTTGAAGGAAGTACCGACACGCTTCGCCTTCACTGGCGAACTCGCGTAGCCCCTGCTCCAAGCCACGCTCACTGTAGAATGTTGTCCAGAAGTCTGGCTTTCCAACGATTCCGGACGGTCGCCTCCGGAGAACATAGACCTCGCTCGTGTTCTTGCCTTCGTCGCTGACATCGAACGAGCTCGGGCTAACTCCATGCTTAGCCAGAGCCGCGAGTAGCTCCTGACGGTTCGTCACCTCGCTCACCCCGCCTCCGCGATCCACGCCGCCGCTGTCTCGCCGTCCCAGTCCATGTCGCCCGAGACGCGCCACACTTCCTTGCCCTGCGCGTCGTAGAGGATCGTTGTCGGCAGGTTGACGCCGTATCCGGTCGAAAATTTGACGTCGGGGTCGAGATAGGGCTGGAGCGCGGCGAACTTCGCCTTTTCGAAGAAGGGCGTGACCTTGGCCGCGCCGTCCAGGTCCTGACTGATCACCAGCACCTGGAGCCTGTCCTTTTCGCGCACCGCGAGCCGGTCGAGCGTCGGCATTTCACGGACGCACGGCGCGCACCAGGTCGCCCAGAGGTTGACCAGCAGCGGCTTGCCGCGGAACGCCGCCAGCGTCACCGGCTTGCCTGCGGGGTCGAGAAAGCCGTGGTCGGGTGCGGCCTCGCCCTTCTTGCTGCGGTCGACCGTGCCGACCCGCTCGGGCTCGTCGGTCGCGTTGGCGGCCCCAGCCGCGCTTTCATCGGCGACAGTTGCGGTTGCTTGCGGCTGCGGTTGCTTGCCACTATCGCAGCCGGCGGTTCCAAGGCCCAGTATAAGGAGAAGCGCGATCGTCGAGCGCAAGGGAAGCTCCAATTCCATGTGGGGCGGGCGCTTCGCCGAAGGCCCGTCGTCGGTGATGCGCGAGATTAACGCATCCATCCCGTTCGACAAGCGGATGTGGCGCCAGGATATCGCCGGGTCGAAAGCGCATGTCGCGATGCTGGGACAGCAGGGCATCGTGTCGGCGGAGGACGCTGCGACGATCTCGGCCGGGCTGGATCAGGTCGCCGAAGATTACGCGCGCGACGGGGTGCCGGAGGATCTGGCGCTCGAAGACATTCATATGCTGACCGAATCGCGGCTGGCGGAGAAGATCGGGCCGGTCGCCGGGCGGCTGCATACCGCGCGCAGCCGCAACGATCAGGTCGCGACCGATTTCCGCCTGTGGGTGCGTGACGCGACCGATCAGGTGCTGGCCGCGCTCGACGCGCTGCAGGGCGCGCTGCTGACGCGGGCGGAGGAGCATGCCGACAGCGTGATGCCGGGCTTCACGCACCTGCAGAGCGCGCAGCCGGTGACGCTGGGGCATCATCTGATGGCCTATTTCGAGATGATCGCGCGGGACGTTTCGCGGTTCAGCGACAATCGCGCGCGCGGGAATCTCTGCCCGCTGGGGTCGGCGGCGCTGGCGGGGACGGGGTTTCCGCTCGACCGGGAGATGACGGCGGCGGCGCTCGGCTTTGACGGGCCGACGCGCAATTCGCTCGATGCCGTCAGCGACCGCGACTTCGCGCTCGATTATCTGATGGCGGCGGCGCAGTGCTCGCTGCACCTGTCGCGGCTCGCCGAAGAGTTCGTGATCTGGGCGAGCCAGCCGTTCGGCTTCGTCAAGCTGAGCGACCAATGGTCGACCGGCAGCTCGATCATGCCGCAGAAGCGCAATCCCGATGCGGCCGAGCTGGTGCGCGGGCATAGCGGGCGGATCGTCGGGTGCCTGACCGCGCTGATGATCACGATGAAGGGCCTCCCACTCGCCTATTCCAAGGACATGCAGGACGACAAGCCGCCGGTGTTCGAGGCGCACGACCTGCTCGCGCTGTCGATCGCGGCGATGACCGGAATGGTCGAGAGCGCGGACTTCCGCACCGATCGAATGCGCGGCCTTGCCGAAAGCGGCTTTGCCACCGCCACCGACCTGGCCGACTGGCTGGTGCGCGAGGGCGGCATCCCGTTCCGCGAGGCGCACCACATCACCGGGCGCGCGGTCGCGGCGGCGGAGGCGAAGGGCGTGCGGCTCGACCAGCTGGAACTGGCGGAGCTGCAGGCGATTGACGGTCGTATCGACGGGCGCGTGTTTGACGTATTGACGGTCGATGCTTCGGTCGCGAGCCGGACGAGTTTTGGTGGCACGGCCCCGGCGCGGGTGCGTGCGGCGATTGCAGCCGCCCGGGCTGCAAGAGGAGAATGAATATGCGAACCCTGGTGGTCTTCACGGCGCTTCTGCTGGCCGCATGCGGCAATCGGGGCGACCTGAAACCGGCCGCCGGGGAGACGCTGCCCCCCAAACCCTATGGGGCGGTGGCCACGCCGGCACCGGCAGACCTGACGAAGGCGCCGCCCCAGACGCGACCGACGCGCAGCGACGAAGTGCTGCGCAGCTCAGAGGAACGGCGCAGCGACGAGTTCGACCTGCCGCCGCAGTAAGAAGATCGATTTCATGGACCATTTCAACCGCAAGAACGGCGTGCTGCACGCCGAGGACGTCGCCATTCCCGCCATCGCGGCGCAGGTCGGCACGCCCTTTTACGTCTATTCGACCGCGACGCTGGAGCGGCATGCGCAGGTTCTGAAGGCTGCGCTGTCCGATCTGCCGCGCGTGCATATCGCATTCGCGATCAAGGCCAACCCGAACCTCGCCGTGCTCGGCGTGCTGGCGAAGCAGGGCTATGGTGCCGACGTGGTGTCGGGCGGCGAGCTCAAGCGCGCGCTGGCGGCCGGGATGAAGCCCGAGGACATCGTATTTTCGGGCGTCGGCAAGACCCGCGCCGAGCTGCAACTGGGGCTGGACGAAGGGATCGGCCAGTTCAACCTGGAGCTGGAAGAGGAGGGGCGAGGTGCTCGCCGACCTCGCGCACGCACAGGGCAAGACCGCGCCGGCAGTGCTGCGCGTGAACCCCGATGTCGATGCGGGGACGCACGCCAAGATCTCGACCGGCAAGGCGGAGAACAAGTTCGGCGTTGCGATCGACCGCGCGCTTGCGATCTTCGACCGGCTGGCCAAGCGTCCGGGCATGAACCTGCGCGGCGTGGCGATCCATATCGGCAGCCAGCTCAAGACGCTCGCGCCGCTGGAAGCCGCGTATAAGCGCGTCGGCGAGCTGGTCGCGGAATTGCGCGCGGCCGGGCACATGATCACCCATGTCGACCTCGGCGGCGGGCTGGGCGTCCCCTATGAGCCAGGCGACAAGGTGTCGTCGGCCGAGGAATTCGGCGCGATGGTCAAGCGCGTCACCGCCGACTGGGACGTGACGCTAATGTTCGAACCGGGCCGCTTCATCTGCGGCAATGCCGGGGTGCTGGTGACCGAGGTCATCTGGGTCAAGCCGGCGAGCATCAACCCCTATGTCATCGTCGATGCGGCGATGAACGATCTGGCGCGCCCCGCCCTCTACGACGCCTATCATGCGTTCGAGGCGGTCGAACCGACGGGCGAAAAGTTCGTCGCCAATATCGCGGGGCCGGTGTGCGAGACCGGCGACACGTTCGCGATGGGGCGTGAGATCGATCTGGTGAAGTCGGGCGACCTCGGCGTGTTCCGCACCGCCGGTGCCTATGGTGCGACGATGGCGTCGACGTACAACAGCCGCGCGCTGGTGCCCGAGGTGCTGGTGTCGGGGGACAAGTTTGCAATCGTGGCCGACCGCATCCAGCCCGAAACGATCATGGGGGCCGAGCGCGTCCCCGAGTGGGTGCGGTGAAACGCTCCGGCCTGCCCGTCTTTCTGCGGCTGGACGGGCGGCCGGTGATTCTTGTGGGCGACGGCGCGACGGCGGAGGCCAAGCGCCGGTTGCTCGAACGCGCGGGCGCGGTGATGGTCGGCGAGGACGGTGCGGCGCAGGTCGCGCTGGTCGCGTGCGACGATCCCGAGCCGGTGGTGGCGCGCTTGAAGGCGCGTGGGCTGCTGGTCAATGTCGCGGACCGGCCGGATCTGTGCGACTTCACTTTGCCCGCGATCATCGAGCGCGATCCGGTGACGATCGCGATCGGCACCGGCGGCGCGTCGGCGGGGCTGGCCGCAGCGTTGCGCCAGCGGATCGAGCCGTTGATCCCGGCGTCGCTGGGCGCGCTGGCAGATGCGTTGGCGGCAGCGCGCGACGCGATGCGCGCGCGCTGGCCCGATGGCGGGGCGCGGCGGCGGGCATTGGGCGCGGCGCTGGCCGGGCCGCTCGATCCGTTGCAGGCTCAGAATGGTGATGCCGTCGCGCGCTGGCTGGCGTCACCTTATACGCCCGGCGACCGGATCGAGCGCATCGTGCTCACCTCCCCCGACCCCGACGACCTCACGCTGCGTCAGGCGCGCTGGCTGGCGCAGGCCGATCGCGTCACGCATCGACCCGATGTGCCCGCCGCGATCCTCGACCGCGCGCGCGCCGATGCCGAGCGGATCGCGTGCGATGTCCCGCCAAGGGGCTTGCCCGGCCTCACCGTCGATGTTTCAACCGCGCGATGAGCGGATTTGCCTATCGCGTGACGGCCGACGCCGTGGAGGAGATCACCCCGCGCAACGCGCTCGAGTGCGCGGCGGAGTTTGTCTGGATCCACCTGACCTCGCGCGATGAGGAGGTGCAGGCTTGGCTGCGCGATCATGCGGCGCTCGACCATTTCACGATCGACGCGCTCACCGCGCTGGAGACCCGCCCGCGCTGCGAACAGATTGACGGGGCGGCGGTGCTCAATTTGCGCGGGATGACCCATGAAGAGATGGCGAGCAGCGATCCGCTCGCTTCGATTCGGCTGCGCGCTGACGGTGCGCGCGTGATTTCGGTCACCCGACTGCCACTGGACGTCCTCGACACGGCACGCGCGGCGATGGAGGCGGGGCGGATCAGCGACGCAGGCGACCTGATCGCGACGCTGGCGTCGGCAATCACCGAACAACTCGACCCCGAGGTCGCGCAGCTCGGCGATTCGCTCGACGAGTGCGAGGAACAGCTTGATCCGCGCGCAGCGTTCGACCTGCGCCGCAACGTCAGCCGGGTGCGGCGCCGGGCGATCGGCTATCGCCGCTTTCTCTATCCCCAGCGCGCGGCGTTGGAGAAGCTGGCGGGGTTGCCTGTGACGTGGTTGAGCGACGAGGATCGACTGCACGTCAGTGCCGCTGCGGACCGCGCGGCGCGCATGGCCGAGGAGCTGGAAAGCATCCGCGAGCGCGCGGCGCTGATCCACGAGGCGCTGACCGACCTGCGCGCCGAGGTGATCGACCAGCGATCGCTGTTGATTGCCGTGGTCGCGATGATCTTTCTGCCGCTGACCTTTATCACCGGTCTGTTCGGGATGAACGTGGACGGCATCCCCTATGCCCACCATGCGGGATCATTCTGGATCATTACCGGGTTCAGTCTGGTGATCGCCGCGGGGGTCGGCCTGTATTTCGTCAGGCGGCACTGGTTCCGCTGAGCGATTCCACTTTGGCACTGAGCGCGTCGATCGAGCCCAGCAGCCGCGCGCGATCGGCACGAGAAACAGCGAGTTCGCTGCGCGTCTCGCCCAGTTCGATCGCCCGCGCCGCGATCCGCGCATCGAGCGAGGCAACGGTGCGCTTGAGTTCCACGATCCGGCCGGCGCGCTCCAGCGTGCGCTCGATCCGTGCCTGAAGCACGCCAAAGTCGAACGGCTTGGCAAGATGGTCGTCGGCTCCCGCCGCCAGCGCCTCGACGGCCCCGCGCGAATCGCTGAGCGCTGTGATCATGATGACCGGCAAATCGGCGGTGTCAGGGGCGGTACGAATCTCGGTCAATACGTCGAGCCCGGACATGCCGGGCATCACCATATCCAGCAGGACAAGGTCGAAGCCGCGCCCGGAAATCAGGTCGAGCGCTTCACGCCCGCTATCGGCGAGCACGACCATATAGCCCATCGCGCCGAGCCGACCGCCAATGACGTGCAGATTGGTCCGGCTGTCATCGACGACCAGGATCGTGCGTGTGCCGCGCCGGCGCGAATCGCCTCTCTGATAGGTGGTGCTCACCATCCGACAATCTTATGCCGGGAGCGTCACGATCTTGTTAACGCTGCGCTGGGCTGCGGTACCGGCTCCCCCCCCCACCCGGCCACCCATAGAATACACTGGCGTTGGGTGGCCGGGTGGGGAGCGGGCCGGTACCGTTCAATCGAAAACTTCAGCGTTTCAAAAACCACAGGATCTGATCGACCATCATGCGCAGCTGCGCATCGGCCTCGCCCAGCGGGTCGCCCGGCGCGCCCATGTTGATCGCGACACCCAAGGGGGTCGGCCAGCCGCGCAGTGCGTGGACGATGGTGCGCAACGCCGACATGGTCGACACCGCTGCTTGCCAGCCGCCCGCGGTCGCGACCATACCGACCGGCATCCGGTCGAAATAGACGCGGTCATCCCCGCGCAGCAGCTCGACATGGTCGAGCGCGTTCTTGACCAGCCCGGACAGCGTGCCGTGATAGCCGGGCGAGCCGACGATCAGCGCATCGGCGCTGCGCAGCACATCGACGAAATGCGCGACATTGCCCTCGGGCACCGGATCGCACAGCTCATAGGGCGGGAAGTTTATCGCCTCACCGGTGAGCAGCGTCGTGCGCGCACCTGCTTCCTCGGCGATCGCAAGACACCGCGCCAGCGCCCGCCCGGTGGCGGATTCGGGTCGCGAAGTTCCACCAAGGGCGACGATATGCGGCTTGCTCATGGCGTGGGGCTAGCCGAAACCGGAGCGATGGGCCACCCTGATCGGGCAGGTCAGCAATGGAGAGCGTGGGGTGCAGACCAAGGGGCCGCTTGCGGGAGTGCGCATCGTCGAGATCGACGCGATCGGGCCGGTTCCGTTCGCCGCGATGCTGCTCGCCGATCTGGGCGCGGATGTGGTGCGCGTGGTCCAGCCAGATGCGAGCGCGAGCCATGTCGTCCCCGGCCTGTATCGCGGGCGACGCGAGCTGGAGCTGGATTTCCGTCACCCCGCGTCGCTGATGGAACTGCGCGAGCTGATCGACCGCGCCGACGGGTTGATCGAAGGGATGCCGCCGCGCTCGATCGAGGCGCTTGGAATCGGTCCCGATGCATGCCGCATGCGTAACCCGCGACTGGTTTATGGACGAGCGAGCATATGGGGGCAGGACGGGCCGATGGCCGAGCGGCCGGGCAGCGATATCAACGTGCTCGCGCTCACCGGTGCCCTCCATGCGATCGGCACGCCCGAGCAGCCGGTGGTGCCGCTGACGCTGATCGGCGACCACGCCGGGTGCGGCATGTTTCTGGCGCTGGGGATGGTGAGCGCGATCCTGGGCGCGCAGGCGAGCGGAGAGGGGCGGATCGTCGATGCCGCCGCGTCGGACGGGGTCGGCACGCTGATGGGGCTGACCCAGAGCCTGATGGCAAGCGGGCGCTGGCTCGACCGGCGCGAGGCGAACCTGGTCGATGGCGGAGCACCCTTTTACCGCACCTATCGCTGTGCCGATGAGCGGCATATTGCGGTCGGCGCGATCGAGCCGTCCGCCTTTGCCGAACTCTGTGCGGTGCTGGGGCTGGAGGCATCGAAGATCCCGCAATTCGACCGCGCGGGATGGCCGCACATGGCCCGCGAATTCGCCCGCCGCTTCGCCAGCCGGACGCGCGACGAATGGGTCGCGCAATTCCCCGACGGGGCGGCGTGCGTGACGCCGGTGCTGAGCCTGACCGAAGCTGCGCGCCATCCGCATGCCCTCGCCCGCCGCCCGCTGGCGAGCGGTCCGGCCGGTGGGCCGACCGCGCCGCAATTCACCCCGCGCGCTCCGGCAACGGGTCCGGCGGTGGTGACGAGCGTGGGGGAAATGCTGGGGCGCTGGGTGGATTGAGCCACCCAAATCCTCCCCCGCCAGGGGAAGGTTTAAGGCGTGAGCTACGCCGCGCGCGCGGCGCTCCATGCGCCCGCGATTTCCTCAAGGTCGTCGGCAACCGCCCGGAAGGGGGTGGGATCGTTGCCAATACTGGACTGAACGATCTGGGTGCGCAGCCCGTGATAAAGCGTCGCGAGCGTCCGCGAAACCTCTCCCCCGCGCTCGAAATCCAGCCCGCCCTCCAGCGCAAACAGGATCGCGGTCGCGCGGGCGATGCGCTCGCTCTTGACCGGGTACTGGCCCTTTTCGGCTGCGAAAGCCGCGGAGCGGAGCGCAGCGATGCATTCCTTGTACATCAGTTCGACCAACTGGTGCGGGTCTGCGGCGGCGGTGCGCCCGACCGCGTCGATATTGCGATAGGTCGCGGCGGCATTGGTGGTGAGGCGGATCGGGCGGGTCATCATCAATCCTGCCGGTTCCAAGCATCGACCTGCGATTCGAGGAAGCTCATCGTCGATTTATAGACAGCGACCTTGGCGTCCATGCTGGCGAACTGGCGGGTCATGCGGGTGCGCGTGTCTTCGACCTTGGCGAGCACCGCCGCCTTGTCCTCGTCGAGATCGGCCTTGGCGCGGGTATAGCCCGCTTCGCTTGCCCCCAGCCCGCGCGTCGTGCTCGCCGCCGCCGTCGCGATGGCGTTGAGCGCGCCCGCCACGCCGTTGCCGGTGGCGTTGGTGCCGACCGGTTCGGCGAACAGCCGCTCGACCGCCTGCGGATAATCGACCAGCGCACGGCTGAGCGCGGCGGTGTCGACGCTGAGCGTCCCGTCGCGTTCGGTGCGGATGCCGATCTGCGCCAGCGTGGTCGGCTCGCCCGCAGCGCCGGTCGCGACCTGCGCGATCGTAATCTGCTGGAGCTGGCGCTTGACCGCCTTGGCCGCCGCATCGCCGCGCAATGCGCCGTCGAGCGGGTCGAGATCCTTGTTCAGCGCCGAGAAGACCTCGTTATAGGTCGCGACGAGATCCTGCGCGGCCTGGAGCAGCGCGTTGGTCGGCGTGGTCCGCCCGATCGAAACGATCGTCCCCGGCTGGGCGGAGGACAGATCGAGCCGCACGCCCGGAACCAGATCGGAAATACTGTTGCCGTCGCGGCGCAACGCGATGCCGTCGACCGCGACGATCGCGTCGGACGCCGCGCTGCCGATCGTGGTGCCGGTCGCGCCGATGCCGATATTGAGCGCGGCGAGGCCAGTGTGACCCGGCGTTTCGGTCGCGGTGAGGGTGAAGGCGCGCGCCTCCCCGCTCGCGCCCTTGACCACCAGCCGGGCGCCGCCGCTGTCGGTGACGACCGATGCGGAGATCCCCGCCTTGGCCGCATTGATCGCGGCGGCGATGCCGTCGAGGCTGCTATTTTCCGGACCGATGGTGATTGCAACCGGCGCGGCAGCGCCGGCGGTGAAGCCGGTCATCGCGCCATCCGCCACGGTCGCGGTGCCGAATGTGAGGGTCAGCGTCCCCTGCCCGATCGCGGCGGTGCGGTTCACGACCGGCGCGCTGGCGGCGCTTTGCGGCGCAGCGAGCTGGCGTATCTCGACCTTGGCGTTGAGGCTGGCGAGGTTAGCGCCCGCGAGGCGGGTAACGCCGAGGATGCTGGGATGCGAGCTGGTCGGCTGGGTCGCCAGCGTGCCGCCGCGCGTCAGGCTGGCGAGCGCGGTGGCGAAGCCGGTGATGTTGCTCTTGTGGGTCGATGCTGCCGTGATCTGCGCGGTGAGCGTCTCCTCGCGCTTGGTGAGCGCGGCGTTCTTGAGCTCGAACTGCGCATCGACCAGGCTCTGGACGAGCGCGGTCGTGTCGATGCCCGACCCGGTCCCGATCGTTTTCGCAATCGATTCAATGGCCATGGCCGTGATCCCCCATGCCTCGATAAACGGCGGTCATCGCGCGCCCTTAAGCCCCGTCTGCACGCCATTTTCGTCGAACAGCGCGGTTTCCGGCACCTTGACCGACGGCATCGCGCCACCCGCGCGCTTGTCGAGGCCGAACACGAAGGCCAGTACCGTCGCAACCGCCAGATACAGGTCGTCGCGGATCTCCTGATTCTCGCGGCTGGTGAAGTAGAGCGCGCGGGCGAGCGGGGGCAGTTCGATCCGCGGCACCGCAAATTCGTCGGCCAGTTCGCGGATCGCGAGGGCAATCTCGCCGCGTCCCTTGGCAACCACCACCGGCACCTGATCCTTGCCCTGATCGTAGCGCAGCGCGACCGAGAAGTGGGTCGGGTTGGTGAGCACGACATGCGCCGTCGCGACGCTCTTGCGCATCCCGCCCTTGGCGATCTCACGCTGGCGCTGGCGACGCGCGCCCTTGGCCTCGGGCGAGCCTTCGGTTTCCTTGTATTCGTCCTTCACTTCCTGATGGCTCATCTTGAGCCGCTGCATGTGGCGGAAGATCTGGATCGGCAGATCGACTCCCGCGATCAGCAACAGCCCGCCCGCCATGACGAGGACCAAAGTCGCAAACGTGTCGCCCAGCACCCCCCACCGCAGTGCCGAGATCGGACGACACCAGACCCATCGTCGGACGCGCCGCCCCCCACAGCATCCACGCGCCCATCCCGCCGAGCAGCACCACCTTGAGTAGCGACTTGCCAAGCTCGATCCAGCCGGTCGGGCCGAAGATGCGCTTGAGCCCGGAGCCGGGATTGATGCGATTGCCCTTGGGCGCCATCAGCTTGCCGTTGAAGCGCAGCGATCCCAGCGCGGCCTGGCTGAGCACCGCACCGCCAAGCGCAATGGCGAGCAGTGCCCCGAGCGACGGGGCAAGCTTCCACCCGGCGGTGGCCAGCGGCTTCCAGGGCTGGAAGCTTTCGATATCGGCACGACCGAAACTGAAGCTCGCCGCCATCACCTCGCGGATCGCACCCAGAAGTTGCGGCCCCATCAGGATCATCCAGCCGCAGCCGAGCAGGATGATCAGCGCGGCACCAAACTCGCGCGACTTGAGCAGGTCGCCATCGTCGCGCGCTTTTTGCTTGCGCTTGGGTGTTGGTGCTTGGGTCTTTTCGCCCGCGCTCTCCGACATCAGCCGAGCCCCCCGAGCACCAGCGCCTGCGCGGCGTCGAGCGCCTCACGCACGATGACGAGCATGTAATCGCCCATCGCCGGCATGCCGGCGAGCAGCGCGAGGACGCCCATGGCGAGGCTGGCGGGAATGCCGATCGCGAACAGGTTGAGCGCGGGGGCAGAGCGCGAGAGCATGCCCACGACGATGTTGAGGCACAGCAGCAGGAAGCCGACCGGCAGCGCGAGCAGCAGCCCGGCGAGGAAGGCATAGCCGCCGAACAGCACGATGTTCATCAGCTTGCCCGGCGCGAGCCAGGCGCCGCCCGGGGGCAGCAATTCGTAGGAACGCACGATCAACTCGACCAGCACGAGATGGCCGTCGACCGCGAGGAACAGCAAGGTGAGCAGCACCGTCAGAAACTGGCCGAGCGCCGGGGTGGACTGGCCGGTCTGCGGGTTGATCGCGGTGGCGAAGCTAAGGCCCATCGACACGCCGATCACCTCGCTCGCCACCAGCGGCGCGGCAAAGGCGATCTGAAGGATGAAGCCCAGTGCGAGGCCGACCAGCGCTTCGGCCATTACGGCGAGGATGGTTTCGAGCACGAACACCTCGCCCGGCACCGTGATCGGTGCGGCGTGCATCGACAGGATCGCGACGGCGGCGGTCAGCAGGATGCGAACGTTCAATGGCACCGCGACCGCGCCGAACACCGGCGCGGCGAGGAAGGCGGCACCGACCCGCACCATCGTGAACAGCAGCGCCCAGAGCTGCGGTTCGATCGCGAGGCCGAAGCCGAGCATGTCAGTGGATGCTGGCCGAGGTCGGCGCCCAGCGCGTGCGGAACAGATCGTCGCGCCGCACATCGGGGCGACGCAGCAACGGGCGCGGCGGCTGGGGCGGGGCGGCGGGAACGGGAGTGCTGAAGGTCATTTCACAAGGTCCGGAATGCGTTCGAAAATAGTGGTGGTGAAGTCGCCGAGCAGGGTCAGGATCATGCCACCGAAGATGACGAGGCTGACCCCGACGATCGCGAGCTTGGGCACGAAGGTCAGCGTCTGTTCCTGGATCGACGTCGCCGCCTGGATCATGCCGAGGATCAGGCCCGACAGCAGCGCCGGGATCAGGATCGGGGCGGAAGCGAGCGCAAGGATCCACATGGCTTCGCGCGCCACCGACAGGAAATAATCTGCGTCCATGGGTCCCTATCCCGAGAAGCTTGAGGCAAGGCTGCCCATCGTCAGCGCCCAGCCATCGACCAGCACGAACAGCAGCAATTTGAACGGCATCGAGATGATCGTCGGCGACATCATCATCATGCCCAGGCTCATCAGCACGGTGGCGACGATCAGGTCGATGACGATGAAGGGCAGGAAGATCAGGAAGCCGATCTGAAACGCGGTCTTGAGCTCGCTGGTGACGAAGGCCGGCAGCAGGATCGAGAAAGGCGTGTCCTGCGGGTTGGCGATCGGGCCGGTCTTGGCGATGCCGGCGAACATGGTGATGTCCTTCACCCGCGTCTGCTTGAGCATGAAGGCGTGGAGCGGCTTGCCCGCTTCCTCGATCATCTGCGTCGCGCCGATGCGTCCCTCGGCATAGGGCTGGATCGCGGTGCGGTTCATCACCTCGATCGTCGGGGCCATGATGAAGAAGGACAGGAACAGCGACAGGCCGATCAGCACCTGGTTGGGCGGGGTCTGCTGCAGCCCCAGCGCCTGACGCAGGATCGCGAGCACGATGATGATCCGGGTGAAGCTGGTCATCATCAGCAGGATGCCCGGCAGCACCGTGAGCAGGCCCATGATGATGAGCACTTGCAGCGACAGGCTGAGCGGCGCGTCGCCGCCGCCCAGGTCGCCGAGCGCGCGGTCGATCGCGTCGCCCGCTCCGGGAGTCGCGGCGGCAGTGGGCGCTGCGGCGGCAGCCTCCTGCGCGAACGCCGGGGCGACCGCGAACAGCGCGAGCGCAAGCGCGCCGAGCAGCAGCGCGAGGTGACGCAGCATCGGGCTCATCCGTCGATCCGGTCGATCAGCGTGACGCCATTGCGGCTGACCGAGACGAGCAGACGCTTGCCCTCGACCTCAAGCACCGCGATGCGCGTGCCGGTCGAGACCATCATCGTCTCCTTGACCTTCAGCATGCGGTCGCCCTGATTGCCGGGCAGCCGCGCCTCGAGCTTGCGCCAGAGATAGAGGCAGCCGATCAGCAGACCGCAGACGAGCGGCAACAGCACGACCAGCTTGAGGATGTAGGACCACATCATGGTCGATCAGCCCCGCTTTTCGGGCGCGACCAGCTCGGTCATGCGCACGCCGAACTTGTCGCCGACCGTCACCACCTCGCCCCGCCCGATCAGCGTGCCGTTGACGAACACGTCGAGCAGCTCGTCGGCCTCGCGATCGAGTTCGATCACGCTGGTTTCGGCGAGAGCGAGCAGTTCGCGCAGCGTCAACGTGGTCGATCCGATCTCGACGGTCAGCTTGACCCCGACATCCTGGAGCAGATGGAAATTGGCGGCGGCCGCGGTTTCGGCGGCGAAACTGCCGGTCATGTCGTTCATCGTGCGTCCTCGAGCTCAGGGGTGTCGAAACGGGTCAGGCGGATGGCAGCGCGGCCATTGGCGGTGCCGACGGTGCCGCTGCCGATGCGGCGCGGACCGACCATCACCGGCACATCGGGGCCGAAGCTGATCGGAATGACGTCGCCGGGCTTGAGCGACATCAGCATCGCGGCGGGCACCACAGGCTCGGCCAGCACCGAGCGGACGGGCAGGCGCACGCCCAGCGCGGCGCGGGTCAGCGCATTGCGCCAGTGCGGCTCGACCTCGGGCTCGCCGCCGATCACCTTGGCGGTAAGCGCCGGGCTCCACGGCTTGAGCGCGCTGACCGGGTAGAGGATGTCGATCCAGTGCGGCTTGGCATTGCCGTGCGCGACACCGATGCGGGTGACGACCATCGCGTCGCCGCCGTCGATTTCGGGCGCGACGGACAATGGCGTGTGTGCAGGGGCAAAAGCGAAGTCGATATCCGCGAGCAGTTCCCAGGCCGGGCGCAGCTGTGCGGCGATGCTCTCGGCAATGCGGCGGAGCAAGGTTTCGGCCGATCCGGTGAAATCGGCGGGCATCGGGTGCGGTGCCTCGCCATCGCCGCCAAAGAAGCGGTCGAGCATTTCGTAGCTCAGCTTGCCGTCAATCGCGATCAGCGCGCGACCGCGACCCGGCGTCATCGCGAGAGGCAGCCAGGCGGTCAGGCCATCGGGCCGCTCGGCGCGGTAATCGGCATGGCGCTGCACCGACAGCGGCTCGGCCCACAGGCGCAGTCCTTCGCCGACCAGCGGTTCGAACACCGGCTTCAATGCCTTGGCCAGCCGCGCGGTCAGATGCTGGACGCCGTGCAGGTCGCCGAACGGATTGAGGTTCGCGGCCCCCAGGGCAGGCGCGTGTTCGGCACCAGCGCGTGAACGCTCGCGCCGCTCGGGCGCTTCCCCATCCGGGGTCAGATCTGAAGGGCCGTTAACCATGCCCGTTCACTGAACGATGAAATTGGTAAAATAGACGTTAGCAATCCCCCCAAATCCCTCTTTTTCCTTGAGGACCGCGTTGATTGCGGCGGACAGGCGCTTTTGCAGCTTGGTCTTCCCGTCGGCGGTGAAGACCTCGTCCTCATTGGTTTCGCCGAGCGCGAGCAGGATCGCCGAGCGCACCGCGAGCTCGTGCGTCTTCAGATTCTCGATCACGCGATTGTCATAGGGGGTCGAGATCGCGACCCCGACCTGCACGAAATGCACGCTGTCGCGCAGGTTCGACGTGAATTCCTTCTCCATCTGGTAATAGGTGGAGGCGAATTTGTCGCCGCCCTGGCCCTTGGGGGTGGGCTTGCCCTTGCCCTCGCCGCCTTCCTCGCCTTCCTTGGCTGCAGCGCGGACCTCTTCGCTCTTGGGAACGAGGCGCGGCGTGTCGGCATCGGCGCTCTCGGCCTGTGCGCCGCCGCCGATCAACCCGGAATTGGCTGCGTACAGTCCGCCGCCGACGCCGCCGCCGATCAGCACGACCAGTCCGGTTCCGATCATCAGCCATTTCATCATCCCGCCCTTCTTCTTCACGGGCGCGGCGGCGGTTTCGGTGTCACTCATGGATGTTCCCCCTCAGAATGGTTCAGGCGATCCGCGCGTCGGACGCGCTGCCGGTGTCCGCGCGCGCCGTCGCCGGGCGGGCGGGTGTGGATTGGTGATTCGGTTGCTGTTCGCGGCGCGATTCGCTGCCGCCGCCATCGACGCTCGACTGGCCCATCTTCAGCCCGCGCGCTTCGGCGAGTTCGGCAAGGCGCGGGGCGGCTTCGACGAGCAGCTGCCGGGTCACGGGGTTTTCGGCAGTAAAATGAATCTGGATGCGATCGCCGTCGCGACGGATCGAGACATCGACCGTGCCGAGATTTTCCGGCGCGAGGCGGATGCGGGTGTCCGCCGCCTCGACCCCGTCGCGCAGCGCGGCGATCCGCTCGATCATCTTGCCGGTCCAGTCGTCGCGGCTGAGGTCGAGCGGGGTCTGATCCGCCTGGGCGGGTGCCTGAACGGTGGTGCGCTGGAGTTCGACGGCACGCAGCATCTGGACCTCCGGGCTCACCGGGTCGGCAGGGGTGACGGGATCAAGCGCATCGCCCAGGGGAACGGCAAGAGCGGCCGCAAAGACCTGAGCGGCGGGCGCGGGCTGTGATGTCCATGGCAGCGGCGGCGCAGGCGGTGCGATTGGCGCGGGGGCGACGGCAGACACGGAAGCGCGGGTGGGCGCGACCGCGATCTGCGCAGCAGCGGGAGCGGGCGCGATTCCCGTTTCCTGCGACCCGCGGACCGCACCGGCGCGCGCGACAAGCTCGGGCGTCGCGGCGGTGGCACGGTCGAACCGCACCTCCGCCGCGACGGCCCCGCCCCGGGCGCTCGGCTCGGCCTGGGCCGGAACCGGATCGCGCCAGGTGCGAAGCGGGGTGGAAGCTGGTGATGCCGCCAGCGCGGTGTTCGCAGGTGCAGGCGGGAATAGGGGCGCATTCCCCTCCGCCACGCCAGCGACATCGGCGGGGAGCGGAGCGGTCTCGACGATCTCGACGATCTCGACCGGCTGCGCAGGGGTACCGACCGTATCGGCAATCGGGCCGTCAATGTGCGCGCTGGGCGTCCCGACCGCGACCCGCCCGGGCAACGGCGCATCGAGCGGCAGCGGCATCAATCCTTCGGGCATCCATGCCAGCAGCGCTTCGTCGTCGTCGATGTCGCCGTCTGTCACCTCGTCAGCGGAGACCGGCAAATCCTTGCCGTATCCGGCAACCGGTTTGCCGGTCGGCGGCGCGACACCCGGCACCGCGCAGTCGAGCGCGAGCGTGAGATCGAAGCCTGCCGCCACGGCGGCGGGCACCGCACGCGGCGTGAATCCGGGCGGGGACAGGGTAAGGGCGGTCGAGGCGAGCAGGTCGGTCACGTCGGGCGAAACTCCTTCGCCCGCAGATCAGCAAGGATCGTGCCGTTTTCTCGAAGTGGCCGGCATATCCTCCAGCGCGCGCATTGCGCGGCGAGCGGCATTGGCCTCGGCGCGCTCGATCAGCTTCTCGATCGCGCTCTGGTCGCGCTTGGCCTCCTGCGTGGCCGAACGGGCATGATCGAGGCCGCGCTGTGCATCGACGACGCGACGCTCGGCGGCAAAGGCCGACTGGTGCAGCCGCTCGCGATAATGGGCCGCAGCGATCAGGCTGGTGGCGCTGCCCGGGCGCGGTGCCAGGGCCGGCGCGACGCCCTGCGCCAGCGATTCGATGCGCGCGCGCAACGCCTGTTCGGCGGCGACCTTCTCGCGGGCAGCGACCTCGCCCGCACGGACCATGTCGAGCTGGAGCGTGCGGACGCGGAGCAGTCGGTCGAGCTTTTTCGCGTGCTTATCAGCCATATTGGGGCTCCGGCTCCAGCCCGCTCCCCCCACCCGGCCACCCAGACGGTACACTTAGTGGGTGGCCGGGTGGGGGAGCGGGCCGGTGCCGCCATCAAACTACGCATCGCCGAACACGCCGACCAGTTCGGTCACCGCTTCGTCGAGGCTGACCGTCTCGTCATAAGCCTGGCGGATATAGTCGAGCACGGTGTCGTGGCAGGCGATCGCCGCGTCGATCTGCGCATCTGCCCCGGCGCGATAGGCGCCCATCAGGACGAGATCGCGATTCTCCTCATAGGTGGCGAGGTGGCGGCGCAGCACGCGCGCGGCACCAACATGCTCCTTGGTCGCGATGTCGGTCATTACGCGGCTGACCGATGGCCCGAGGTCGATCGCAGGATAGACGCCGCGTTCGGCCAGCGCGCGGCTGAGCACGATATGGCCGTCGAGGATCGATCGCGCGCTGTCCACGACGGGGTCATTGCCGTCGTCGCCATCGGCGAGCACGGTATAGATCGCGGTGATCGACCCGCCGGTATGGACATCGGTCCCGGCGCGCTCGATCAGGCTGGGCAGCATCGCGATTGCCGAGGGCGGATAGCCGCGCGCGCTCGCCGGTTCGCCAAGCGCCAGCCCGATCTCGCGCCCCGCATGCGCGACGCGGGTCAGCGAATCCATGATAAGGAGGACCTTCTTGCCCTCGTTGCGAAAGGCTTCGGCGATGGCGGTGGCGCGCAATGCGCCGCGGATGCGCAGGACGGGCGAGTGGTTGGCCGGGACCGCGACGACGACCGAGCGCGCCCGCGCCGCGCCCGCGACCTTGGTCTCCAGAAAGTCGGACACTTCGCGCGAACGCTCGCCGATCAGGCCGATGACGATGACATCGGCCTTGGCGGCGCGAACCATCATGCCGAGCAGCACCGACTTGCCGACGCCCGATCCCGCCATGATGCCGACGCGCTGGCCCTGGCCGATCGTCAGCAGGCCGTTGATCGCGCGCACGCCGACATCCATCGGCTGAAGCACGCGGCCCCGGTCGAGCGGCGACTGGATCTTGCCCGCCAGCGGCCATTTTCCCGCCCCGCGGATCGGGCCGAGCCCGTCGATCGGCTTGCCCGCGCCATCGACCACGCGACCGAGCAGGGCAGCGCCGACCTCCGCCTCGCCCGGCGGGCCGATCGGGCGCACCGGAGCGTTGGGGAGCAGGGCAGCGGGACCGCCCAGGTTCATCAGCAATGTCCGGCCGCCGCGAAACCCGATCACCTCCGCCTCGACCCGGCTGTCGCCGGTGCCGATCGCGCAGACCGTGCCCACCGGAAGCGAGAGGCCGACCGCCTCCATCAGCAGCCCGTCATAGGAGGCGAGTCGCCCCGACACCTTGGGCCGGGGCCGGATATCGCCACAGGCAAGGCCGTCGAGATACTCGGCGGTAAAGCGGTTGAGCATGACGCCCCTTCAAATTTCGGGTGGAATCGGAATGCGGTCGATCGCCTGGGCGAGCTGTTCGAGCCAGAGTTCGGGGCCGTCCTCGACGATCGTCGAGGCGCTTTCGATAACAAAGGCACCGCGCTTGAGCTGCGCGTCGCCGACCGGGAAGACATTCTTGGGCAGATGGTCCTGTACCAGTGCGACATCGTCCGGATGCAGCCGCAGGATCGCCGATTCGGCGCTGTCCGCCAGCAGATCGGTCGCCGCCTCGATGCGGTGCGCGAGGACATCGGGAGCTACCCCGGCATCGCCGATCATCCGCGAGACGAGGTGGAGTACGGTCTGGCGCAGATGACCGGCCATGCGCGTCCGGTCGAAATGGGCGCCCCGCGACAACGCATCGCTGACCTGGGCGAGCAGGGCCGCCTGTTGCGCCGACGCGGCGTCCGCCTCGGCGCGACCGGCGGCCAGCCCCTCGGCATAGCCTGCCGCCCGCGCAGCGGCGACCGGGTCGACGAACTGCGCAGGCGGGGCCTTGGGCTCCACCGCCTTGTCGGCGTCGAACATATCCCAGCCCTGAGTCGGCTTGTGGCCTGGTGCTTCGGGCGCGAAATGGCGCGGCGTCGCAACTGCTTCGCGCGGGGCGATGGGGCGCGCGGCGAAGGCGCCGGGCGGAGCGAAGGCGCGCTTGAGCGCGTCGGCGATCCCTTCGCTGCGTGCGGCCAGACCGGGGACAAAGTTAGACATAATCGTCATCCCCGCCGCCGCCCGGCATCGTGATCGTGCCGTCCTTTACCAGCTGACGCGCGATGGCGATCATCGCCTTTTGCGCGTCGAGCACTTCGGCCATCTTCATCGGGCCGCGTGCTTCCATCTCGTCGCGGATCGTGTCGGCCGCGCGGCTCGACATGCAGGACAGGAATCGGGTGCGCGCTGCCTCGTCCACGCCCTTGAGGCTGCGGACCAGCACGTCGCTGTCGATGTTGCGCAGCAGCGTGCCCATATTCTTGTCGTCGAGTTCGAGCAGATTGTCGAAGACGAACATCGCCTCCTCGATCGCGCGGGCAATCTCACGGTCGATCTTGGCGAGCTTGGGCATCACCTTCTGTTCGGTGATCTTGCGCGCCGACGACATGATCTTCGCCGCCTCGCGCGTACCGCCCATCTGCAGACCGACAACCCGTTTGGGCTGCCCCGCATGACGTTCGAGCAACTGGGTCAGCGTCGCAATGGCGTCGGGCGTGACCGGACCCAGCCGCGCGACGCGGCGCAGCACCTGCGGCTGGATCGCCTCGGGCAACATCTCGAGCACCTGCGCGGCGACCGCCGGATCGAGATGCGCAAGCAGCACGGCGGCGATCTGCGGATGCTCGTCTTCCAGCATCCCGGCGATCTCGGTCGCGTCCATCCAGGCGAGCGCGCTGATCGATTCGGCGGGCTCAGGCGGCAGGATGCTGGCGAGCACCGTCCCCGCGCGTTCCGGCCCCAGCGCCTTGGTGACCACCGTTTCGAGCTTGGGGCGCGGATCGAACTGGATCGCGCTGCGCTCCTGCGCACGGCCGGTGAAGTCGTCCAGGACCTGCGCCATTTCCCATTCGCTGACGTCCGCAACGGCCATCATCGCCGAACCGAGCTGACGCACCTCGTCGGGATCGAGTTTCTGCAGGATCGCGGCAGCCTCTTCGTCGCCGACGACCATCATCAGAACGGCGGCACGTTCGACGCCGGTGAAGCGGCGGGGGGCGTTCATCTCACTGACCCTCCGTGCGGATCATGTCGCGCACCGCCAGTGCGGCGCGGGCAGGATTGTCGCGGGTGAAGTCACGCACGAGTCCCACGCGGTCGCCGAGCGACAGGCCCGATCCGGACAGCATCTGCGGGCTGACCGGCGTCGGCAGCTGCACGCCGTCAGCGGCACCCATCGGCACGCCCGAGCCGCGCGCATCGTCGCGGCGGCGCATCAGCGAGCGGGCGAGCGGGCGGACGCCGAGCAGAAGGACGAGCAGCGCGATCACCAGAGCGGTAACGTTGCGCGCGATCATCGCGAACCATGTGGTTTCGTAGAAGGGAATGCCCTCCGCCTCGGCGGCGGCGTTGGTGCTGAACTTGCGGCTGACCACCGTGACCTGGTCCTGGCGATCCGCCTTATAGCCGACCGTCGCCTTGACCAGCTCATCGATCTGGCGAATCTCGACCTGACCGCGGGGCTTGCCCGGCTCTTCGCGCAGCAGCACGGCGACCGACAGCCGCTTGATGCTGCCCGGCATGTTGCGCGTCACCGATACCTCACGCCCGTTGCTGTAGCTGCGGGTGAAGCTGTCGCTCTGCTTCATGCCCGGCGCGGCGACGGGTGTCGCGAGCTGGCCGGGCTGGGCCGGAGCATCGGGGGTCGGCGTAGCGACCGTGCTGGGCGGCGGCGGGACGTTGGACAGCGCGCCGGGGATGCCACCGGGGGCAGCCGCCGCATCGCGCGGCGCGCCGGTCCAGTTGCCCTGTTCGGCGCGGACGACGGTGCCTTCCTTGTCATAGCTTTCGCGGGTCGCCTGGCTTTCGTCCAGATCGACTTCGGCCTGCACCTCGGCGCTGAAATTGCCCGCACCGAGCAAGGGGGTGAGCAACTGAACCAGCTGCTGGCGCACCTTGTCCTCGACCCGGTTCTGGAAATCGATGCGCGCGTCGCCGGCGCTCGATTCCTGGCCGGACTTGCTGAGCAACGCGCCCATCTGGTCGACGATGGTCACCGAATCGGGCTTCATCCCCGGCACCGACGAGGCGACGAGGTTGACGATCGAGCGGACCTGCGCGTCGCTGAGGGCGCGGCCCGGCTGAAGCTTGACGATCACCGATGCACTGGGTTCCGCCTTGTCGCGGACGAACACACTGGCTTCGGGGGTGGCGAGATGCACCCGCGCCTCAGCCACCGTGTCGATCGCGCCGATCGAGCGGGCGAGTTCGGTCTCGCGCGCCTGGCGCAGCCGTTCACCCTCGACCGCGCGGCTCGCGCCCATGGGCAAATTGTCGAGCAAGGCATAGCCGCCGGGTGCCGCCTTGGGCAAATCCTGACCGGCCAGCAGCATCCGCGCCTTGTGATAATCGTCCTCACCGACAGTGATCGACCCCGACCCGTCGATGCCGTTCGCGATGCTGGCGGCGTCGAGCGCCTGCGCCACCGCCGCCTTGTCGCTTTCGGGCAGGTTGGCGAACAGCACACGCTGCGGCGGGGTCGACAGGCTTATCCAGGCGAGCGCCGCAGCGGCGATCAGCCCGAGCATGAAGATCAGCGGAAGGCTGCGCTTGACCGCTGGCTGGGACAGGATGCCGCCCAGCTGCTTCATCGGATTTGCCATCCCGGCATTGGCGGGGGCGGCGTCGGCGGTGGCGATGGCGTTGCTCATGGTCAGACCGGCATGCTCATGATGTCACGATAGGCGGTCAGCAGCTTGTTCCTGACCTGAAGCGTCGCTTCGAACCCGACCGACGCCTCCTGGCGGGCGAGCATCACCTTGGCGATGTCGACCGTTTCGCCGCGCTCATAGGCGGCGGAAAGCTCGCTGGCGCGGTTCTGCGCGCCATTCACCTTGCCGACCGCCTGCTCCATCGTGTCGATGAAGCTCGACGGCCCAGCAGGCTGGACGCCCGGCGTACCGACCGGGGCGGCAGCACCGCTGGTCGCGCGCTGAAGCGCCTCGTTGCGTTCGAGGATCTGGGCGCGCAGTTGCATCACCCGGTCGACGCCCCCGGCGCCGCCAATTCCGCCGACGCTCATGCGCTAATCCTCCGGACAAGATCCTCGCCTTGCTCGCGCGCCTTGGCGAGGCGGTAGCGCAGCGTGCGTTCCGAGATGCCGAGCCGCTTGGCGGTCTCGGTCCGGCTTCCGCCGCATGCTGCCAGCGTCTCGCGGATCGCCGCGAATTCGCTGAGCTGGACGATGTTGCTGAGCTGGCCGGGTTCGGCCTGCACCGGCGCGGCCAGCGTCGGCGCGCGGTCGAAGATCAGGTGATCGGGCGTGATCGCGTCGCCCATGCACAGCAGCAGCGCACGCTGGATCACGTTCTCCAGCTCGCGGACATTGCCCGGCCAGTCATGCGCCTGGAGCACCGCCAGCGCCTCGCGCGTCACCCACGGGAGTTGACCGCGCGGGCCAGCGTGGCGCAGCACCATCGCGGCGGCGAGCGCGGCGACATCGCCCGGACGCTCGGCCAGCGGCTTGGTCGACAGCGGGAAGACCGACAGGCGGTAGTAAAGATCGGCACGGAAGCGGCCTTCCATCACCTCGGTCTGGAGATCGCGGTTGGCGCAAGCGATGACGCGGACGTCGATCTTCTCGGCTGCGGTCGCCCCGATCGGAACGACTTCGCGCTCCTGCAATGCGCGGAGCAATTTGGCCTGCAGCGCCAGCGGCATTTCGGCGACTTCGTCGAGCAGCAATGTGCCGCCATTGGCCGCGCGGAAAAAGCCTTCGCCCGCCGCATTCGCACCGGTGAACGCGCCCTTCTGATGCCCGAACAGCAAGGCTTCGAGCATGGTTTCGGGCAAGGCCGCGCAATTGACCGCGATGAACGGGCCGTCGCGGCGAGTGCTACCCATATGGATCGCCTTGGCCAGCACTTCCTTGCCGGTGCCGGTCGGGCCGTTGATCAGCACGGTGATGTCGGCGGCGGCGACGCGTTCGGCCAGCGCGTAGAGCGCCAGGCTTTCGGGGTCGGCCGCGACCGGAGCATGCGCGCCGCGCAGCATCGCGCTGGCAAAGCCGGTCGCGACGGCGGTGTCATCGGCGCCATAGGACAGGCGCGCGGGATTACCGTCATGGAACGGGATCGCCGCGACCGGGCCGTCGGCCAGCACCAGGGTGCGGGCAGAGACCGGGGGCGCTTCGCCCTCGACGATCATGAACAGATCGCCGGGCATCGGCTTCACCTTGTCGGCCGCGCCGATCGTGAATCCCTGCGAGCGAAGCGCCGAAACCAGCGCATAATTCTGGCGAAGGACTGCTGCCGACGGAAAGATGGTCTGCATTCGAGAACCCCCTGTTGATGGGGGGAATGCGGGATTGATGGTAAACGACCGGTAAACCAATTCAAAAAAAACAGCATTTTTCGGCTCCAGTTAGCCGCGCACGCCTCTACGCGCGCGCGAGACCTGCGAAAAACCGCGCAGAAAACTGCTTAATCCGCCGGCCACCCTGCCGTTCTACCCCATTGGCGGCTCGGGCTCTCTCGCATTCAGGGGGGAACGGAGAGACGCCGGATTGAACGGAGACAAGACATGACTGTTATCGGAACGAACATCGCGAGCCTTCGCGCCGCGAACGCTTCGAAGACGGCGTCGGCCTCGCTGCAGACCGCCATGGAGCGTCTGTCGACTGGCAAGCGCATCAACACTTCGAAGGACGACGCCGCCGGCCTCGCCATCGCATCGACGATGACCTCGTCGATCCGCGGCATGAGCCAGGCGATCCGCAACGCCAATGACGGCGTCAGCCTTGCCCAGACCGCCGAAGGCGCGCTGAGCGAAGTCACCAACATGCTGCAGCGCATCCGCGAACTGTCGGTTCAGTCGGCTTCGGGCACCTATTCGGATAGCGACCGTGCGAACCTTCAGTCGGAAGTGACCGCGCTGACCTCGCAGATCTCGTCGGCGCTCTCGACCACCAAGTTCAACGGCGTGTCGCTGTTCACCACCACCTCGGGCGGCGCGGGAACGACGACCAGCATCCAGACCGGCTACAACTCCGGCGACACGGTTGCGATCACGATCGGCAATATCGACCTCAGCAGCATGTCGGCCGGCACCCGCGCCGCGACTCAGGCAGATGTCGATGCGGGCACGACCCGTGAAGCGACTGCGGACGACGTGACGGCAGGCGCGACCCGCGCTGCGACCGCCGCAGATGTGACCGCCGGTGCGACCCGCGAAGCGACCGCCGACGACGTGACGGCAGGCGCGACCCGCGCTGCGACGCAGGACGACGTCGATGCGGGCGTGACCCGTGAGGCGACGGCTGCGGATGTGACCGCCGGTGTGACCCGTGCGGCAACTGCGGATGACGTAACGGCCGGGGCTACCCGCCTCGCCACGCAGGACGATGTCGACAACGGCCTGATGCGCCCGGCGACTCAGGAAGACATCGACAACGGCTTTGGCGGCAATATCGGTGACGACATTGCGGCTGCAGTTGGCGACGAAGTTCTGGCCGAAGAAGGCGATATGATCGTCGTGAGCGAAGGCGACGAGATCACCGTTTCGGTCGGTGACCAGGTTGCTGCCGAAGAAGGCGACCTGATCGCGGCAGAAGTCGGTGACATGATCGCGGCGGAAGTGGGTGACGACATCGTGGTTTCGGTCGGTGACGATATCGAAACGACGGGCCTGTCGGTTGCGACCTCGGCCGCGGCGACCAGCTCGCTCGCCACGATCGACGCGCTGCTCACCACGGTGAACACGGTCCGCGCCGGCCTTGGCGCCAGCCAGAGCCGCCTGGAATCGGTGGTCAACAACCTGACCAGCAACGTGACCAACCTGACCGAAGCGCGCAGCCGCATCGAGGACGCCGACTTCTCGGCCGAAACGACGGCGCTCGCCAAGGCCCAGATCCTGAGCCAGGCATCGACCGCGATGCTCGCCCAGGCCAACCAGTCGCAGCAGAATGTTCTGACGCTGCTTCGCTAAGCGTGTGCCCGGTCGGGGTGTCACCCCCCTGACAGGCGCCACGGCCGGTCACCCTTCCCTGTTGGAAGGGCATGCGAGGAAGCCCCGGTGGTCGCGAGACCGCCGGGGTTTTTCTTTATTTGGTGGCGGTCCACCTCCCCTGCGGTGCAGGGGAGGAATGAAGAGATCCCCTACTCCGCCGGCTTCCCGCCGGGGGTCCAGTCGGGGCGGAAGTCGGTATCGGCGAGCCAGCGCGCGGGGCCGATCAGCGACTGGACCGCGCGCGCCATGAACAGAATGTCGAGATTGGCGACGGTATCCTGCGCCGAATGATAGGTCGGCGTCATCGCCCAGCCCGAAATGGTGTGCGCCACCACCCCACGCCGCGCGAGCGCGAAATTATCCGAACGCTCGAAGAAGTTCTGCTCCGGGTACGGGTCCCTGGTGACCAGCGCCCCGCGTTCGGCAAGCGTCGGACCCAGGTTCGAACGCTCGAACCCGGTCATCATCATCGTGCCCTTGGGCAGCTTGGGGTCCTGCGCACCGATCATCTCAAAGGCGAGGTTCGCCACAATGTCGGTGAGCGGCACCGGCGGATTGGCGGCGAAGGCGCGCGATCCGAAGCCGCCCATCTCCTCCGCCCCGAACGCGGCGAACAAGATGCCGCGCTTGTGCCGCTTGCCGCTGCTCAGCGCATGGGCGAGTTCGAGCACGGCGGCGACGCCCGACGCATCGTCGTTCGCCCCATGCATCACCGTCCCGTCAGGCTGGACGCCAAGATGATCGACATGCGCGGCGAGCAGGATCACCCCGGCCTTGGGATCGGTGCCGGGAAGGTAGCCGACCGCATTGGTCGTCTCGACCTCATCGCGCACCAGGTTCAGGCTCATCTCGACCGGCTTGCCCGCCGACTTCGCCGCCTTGTCGAACGCCTCTGCCGGAAGGACGATCACCGACAGCCCGTCTTTGGGGGGCTGACCGGCGAGATAGGAGGTGAGGCGCGGCTGCTTGCCGATCATGTCCCACAATTTCGCGGTCGCCTCGCTCGCGCGCAGCACCAGCAGCTTGGTCCCCTTGCCGCGCACTGCGCGCATCGCGGCGGACGGCGATATCTTCGCGCTCGATACGAACAGGATGTCGCCCCCTGGAATCGCTGCGGCATCGTCACCGGCATAGACCACCGCATCGCCCGTCGCGCGATCCGCGCCGCCCAGGATCAGGGTCGCACCCTTCACCGCCTTGCCCGCGACGGTCACCGCCGGTTCGCCGTCGAGGCGCGGACGGATCACCTTCACCTTCTGGAGATAGGAATCCGCGCCCGGCGCATGCTGAAGCCCATAGCCCTGAAAGCGCGCGGCGACATAAGCGGCGGCAATCGCCTCGTCGCGCGTCGCGCTACCGCGCCCCTGCAACTCCGGCCCGGCAAGGAAGCGGACATGCGCCGCGATCCATTCGGGCTTCACCGTCCAGTCGGTCGCCGGGGCGGCGGTGGTGACCGGCGCAGGCGCTGCGGTCTGGGCAAAGGCAGGCGCGGCGAGCGCGGTGCAGAGCAATGCGGCGGCGAAGATACGCTTCATGAAAACCCCTCAAACTGATCGCGCGACCCTAGCGGGGCCTGCGCACAGGGCAAGGCGTCAGGCTTCGGGCCGGGTCCACAACCAGCCGCCGATCACGGCGGCAGCGCCGATCGTGACGAGCGGCCAGGGCATTGCGGTGAGGAACAGGGTCAGTGCGATGCTGACAGCAAAGGCGATGGTCGCCGCGACCTTGCCGCTGCGGCTCACCGCGCCCCGTTCGCGCCAGCGGACGATATGCGGGCCGAAGCGCGGATGGTTGAGGAGTCTTGCCTCCAGTCGCGGCGAGCTGCGCGCGAAGCAATAGGCCGCCATGATGACGAACACTGTCGTCGGCATCACCGGCAGGAGCGCGCCGATCACCGCGAGGCCGAGGCAGAGAAATCCGGCGATCAGATAGAGATGGCGACGCACCCTAACTGCGTAGCAGGGTTATCGCGACTGTCTCGCAAAAAGCGAACTACCCCAACCGCCGCATCAGCCCCTTTTTCAGCCGGTCATGCGCACTCTTCTTGATCTGGCAGACGCGCGCGGCGCCGACGCCGAGCACCTGGCCGATCTCTTCGAGGTTGAGTTCCTCGACATAATAGAGCTGCACCACCAGCTGCTCCTTTTCGGGCAGTTCGGAAATCGCTTCGATCAGCGCCTCGCGCTGGTCGGCCTCGGCGAGCTGGTCGAATGCGTTCGGCTCATCGGACATGAACCACGGGCCTTCGTCCGAATAGACATCGTCGATCAGAATCGAACCGCACCGCCTCGGCGCTGGCATAGTCGCTGCGCAGCTTCTCCACCGTCACGCCCAGCTTCGACGCGACCGCCGCCTCGTCCGGTCGCGCGCCATCGGCGGCGAGCGCGCTCACCGCGTCCTGATAGGCGCGGCGGCGCTTCATCGCGCCGCGCGTGATCGTCGCTTGCCGGCGCAGCTCGTCGATCATCGCGCCGCGCACGCGCGTGTGGAGATATTGGTCGAAGCTGACGAGGCCGCGATCCTCGAAGCTGCCCGCCGCCTCGACCAGCGCGACCAGCCCGATCTGGACCAGATCCTCGACATCGATCAGCGTGCTCATCGACCCATGGACATGCCAGGCGAGCCGCCGGACCAGCGGCATATGCTTGCGCACCAGCGCGTCCATGTCGCGTCGCGTCTCGCCGCTGCGCGCATAGGTGAGTGCAAATTCATTCGGGGCGGGCTGATAGGTCATGCGGCAAGTGCCTCCGGTGCGCCGATCACGGCGACCACCTCGACCGACTTGTCCTCGGGCACTTCAAAGAAGCTCATCACCGGGGTGTCGGGCAGGACGGTGCGGACGAGTTTGCGGATCGCGATGCGGATCGTCGGCTGGACGACGAGCGCGAACGGCTTGGCCTCGGCGACCAGCGGCTGGGCGGCGCGCTGGAGCGCATCGACGATGCGGCGGCCAAGATCGGGCTCGATCGTGTGGCGCTTGGCCGGGTCGGAGCGGATCGCCTGGCCGAGCAGCGCTTCGAGCTGGCCCTCCAGCGTCATCACGCGCAGCGGTTCGCGCACCCCGCACAGCCGCTGGATGATCAAAGGCCCAAGTTCGGGGCGGATCAGCTCGACGATCTCGTCGGCGTCCGCGGTCTTCTGCGCGGCGAGCGCGATCGCGGCGGCGATGCGACGGAATTCCTTGAGCGGGATATTCTCGGCGAGCAGCCCGCGCAGCACCTGGGTCAGCGTCGTGATCGGCAGCGGGTTGGGCGAGAGCGAGGCGACCAGCTGCGCCGCGCGTTCACGCAGGCCGTCGAGCAGCGCCTGAACCTCGTCCGGGCCGAGCAAGTCGGACGCGTTCTGGATCAGCGCCTGGTTGAGGTGTGTCGCCATCACCGTGCCGGGATCGACCACCAGCCAGCCCTGGCCGGTCGCCGCATCGGCATCGGCGGGCGAAATCCACATCGCGTCGAGCCCGAAGGTCGGGTCCTTGGCGGGCTTGCCCGGCAGCGTGCCGACCGCCTGGCCGGTGTCGAGCGCCAGCATCTCGTCGGGCGAGACACTGTCCTCACCGATCACCACGCCGCCGACGACGATACGATAGGCATAGGGGGCCATGTTGATGTCGTCGCGCACCCGCACCTGCGGCACGACGAAGCCCAGTTCCTTCGACAGCTGGCGCCGCACACCGGTGATCCGGCCCATCAGCGCGCCGCCGCGACGCTCGTCGACCAGCGGCACCAGGCCGTAGCCGATGTCGATCATCACCTGCATATTGTCGGTGACCTCTTCCCAGCCGATCCGCGAAGGATCGACGGGTTCGGCGGCCTCGACCATCTCGGGCGGGGGCGGCAGCTTGCTCGCGCGCCACATCTTCCACGCCATGAAACCCGATGCGGCGGCGGCGGGAAGGATAATGAAGGCGGGCATGCCGGGGAGGAAGGCGAGCAGGCCGGTGATGACGGCGACCGGCGTCCAGGTGCGGTGGCTGCCGAACTGGCTGCCGATCTGGCCGGTCAGGTCCTGATCCTTGTTCGCGCTGACACGGGTGACGATCGCGGCGGCGGCGATCGACAGCAGCAGCGCCGGGATCTGCGCGACCAGCGCGTCGCCGATCGCGAGCAGCACATAGGTCTGCGCCGCCTCGCCCAGCGACATGCCATGGCTGACCGGACCCAGGATCAGGCCGCCGATGATGTTGATGAACAGGATCAGCAGGCCGGCGACCGCGTCGCCCTTCACGAACTTGGACGAACCGTCCATCGCGCCGTAGAAATCGGCCTCGGTCGACACCTCGATCCGGCGCGCCTTGGCTTCGTCGGGGGTGATCAGGCCGGCATTGAGGTCGGCGTCGATCGCCATCTGCTTGCCGGGCAAGGCGTCGAGGGTGAAACGCGCCGACACTTCCGACACGCGCCCCGCACCCTTGGTCACCACAATCATGTTGATGATGATGAGGATCGCGAAGACGAACAGGCCGACGACATAATCGCCGCCGATCATGAACGTCCCGAACGCCTCGATCACATGGCCGGCCGCCGCTTCGCCCTCATGCCCATGGCCCAGCACAACGCGGGTCGAGGCGACGTTGAGGCCGAGGCGGAACAAGGTCGCGAACAGCAGCACGGTCGGGAAGGCGGAGAAGTCGAGCGGCTTTTGCGCGTTGAGCGCCACCATCAGCACCGCGAGGCTGATGATGATGTTCATGATGAAAAAGGCGTCGAGCAGGAAGGTCGGCACCGGCACGACCATCATGCCGACCAGCACCAGGATGGCGGCGGGCAATGCGAAGCTGCGGAGCGCGGGGACGATGCCCCCCTGAAAGGTCGCTGCGTTCATTGCGGATCAGGCTCCCAGCCGGGCGAGCATCAGGTAAGCGAGCTTGGCGGTCTCCGGCGTCGGGCGCAGCGGGTTGGCCGTCGGCATCGTCGACGCCTTGAGCCGTCCCGCGCTTTGCAGCCGGTCGAGCGTGGTCAGCCAGCCGCGATCCTGCCCGACCGCTTCATTGCCGAGCACCACTTCGACATCGTCGCCGAGCGAGGCGACGAGCGTCTGGAACTTCGCGTCGAGATTGCCGGAGGCGAGGCCGGTGGCACCGACCGCAGCTGCGCCGCGATCGAGCTTGCCGGCGAAGCGCTCATAGATTTGCCCGAGCGTGCGCTGCGACCCGTCCGAGGTGTAGAAGATGTTGCGGTTGGCGCGCGCTGCTGCGGGGAACATGCTCGCAGCGCCGCGCGTCGGATCGGCGTCCATCGCGCGCAGGAATTTGCGCGCGCCGCCCAGACCCAGGAAATGCGCCATATAGAGGTCGGTGCCGGTCGTCTCGCGACCCAGCGATGCTTCCAGCGACGCCTTGTTGTCGCTGGCGTGCTCCGCGGCCATGAGCGACGCAGCCTGTGGATCGTTGCGCAGCGACAGGATCGCCTGTCGGGTCGCTGCATCGGCGACGGTGAACCGGCCATTGGCGGTCTGGCGGATGCTGTCGGCCGCCCAGCCAAGGCCGTGCTTCTGCCCATGCTCCTTGACGACGCCGAGCCAGCTCTGCTCGATGAACTGATAGAGGCCGGTCGCGCTGGAGGTGCGCGCGCGCGCATCGGCGCGCAGCCCGCTTTCGACCTGTGCCTGGCCGAGCAGATAGTTGAAGTCGATGCCGGTCTTCTGGCTCGCCGTCGCGATCGCCGTGGTGACGGTCGTCCGGGCTCCGATCGAAGGTACGGTCATAGGCCTTGCTTCTCATCCCCTTGGGTCCAGGGAGATCAGCAAGAGGCGTGCCAATATTGCGAAATAGGCGTCACCCCAGCGAAAGCTGGGGTCTTTCGCCTCAAAAGACCCCAGCTTTCGCCGGGGTGACGGGCATGCAATCAGCCGGCGGCAAATCCGGGCCGGTAGGACGGCAAATCATTGCCGGTCAGTGCCGTCAGCCGCCGCCGCACATTCGCGGCCATCAGGTTGACATAGATGCGACAGCTCTCATTGAGCCGGTGCGCTTCCTCGGCGAGCGCCCTGAGCTCGCTGGACAACGCGGGATCGTCGTCATTGGCGGCCCCCACCGCCTCGATCCCGATCAACTTCTCGCGCGTCGCACGTTCGAGCGCGGCGACGTCGTTCGCCTTCAGCGCGGCGATCTCGGCATGCAGCGCCTCGATCACGCGGACCAGGGCGTCATGCCGGGTCATTCGGGTTCCACTGAAGCTTGAGCGCGAGCAGCCGGTCGGCGATGGTCGAGGGGACCAGCGGGAAATTGCCGTCGGCAATCGCCTTCTTGATCCGCGCCACGCGCTCGGCATCGACCGGTGCGCTGGCAGCGGCCGACTGGGTCAGCGACGCGGCGGCGCTGGTATTGGCAGCCTGGCTCGCGCCCTCCACCGACCGCACGGGCGCGGCTGGAGACACCGGCGTGAGCCGGGAAGCGAGTGATGCAGGCTTGAAGCCGACTGGATCCACCATGTCTGCGACCCTTTTTCTGCGGACATACGCGAAAACGACGCTTTGACGGGGAGCTTTAGGAAAAAATGCACGGGCGGCGATTTTTTCTGCCGCCCAGCGGATCAGTCGCCGAAGCCGGGCAGTTTCGCGCGACCCGGCGCGAGCGCGATTGCCGCGACGGGCGGACGTTTGTCGTCGGTCTTGACCAGCACGCGGCCGCCCACGGCCGCATCGGCCATCGCCAGCCCCTCGCGCGTGATCGAGAAGCCGGCGGCACCCGCCTCCAGCATCACGGGATCGCCGCGACGGATCACCAGTTCGGGCTTGGCCGCAGCCGGTGTCGGCGCGGCGGCCACCGTGGTCGGTGCGGCCTTGGGCAGCGCGTTGATCGCGACAAAGACGCGCCATTGCTGCGGCCCCTGGCACCGGATCACCACCGCGTCCTCGGCGGGCGAGCGCCAGCTGAGCTGCGGCGCATCGCACGCTGCAAGCTTGAGGCGCTTGTCTACCGCAGCGCGCGCACCGCCCTCGGCTCCAATCGGTGCACCGGCAAAGCGTTCGACGAGCAGGTCGAGCGCGTCGGTCGATTGAAAGGCCGCGGTCGGGCCGGACAGAGCGATCAGGAGTGCGATCATTGTTGGTCTCCAGCTTCTGATTCAGGATCGCCGGCAAAGCCGACGGACAGGGTCACGGCGCGGCGGTTGCCGGGCGCGACGCGAAGGATGAGGCGTTCGGGCGACACAGCACCTTCTGCCACAAGCGCGGCAGCAGCTGCGCGCGCACGGTCAGCGGCGAGGATGGCGGCGCTGCCGGTGCGCGGATCGGTATCGCCCTCGGGCGCGGTCGATCCGGTGATGGTGATGACGGTCCGCTTGTCGCGCGCGACATCGCGCGCCCAGCTGATCGTGGCGGTCAGATCGGCATAGGCGCTCCCCGGCGCATAGCCATCGACGCGCGCCCGGGCGACCGCCATCGGGTCGACCGGCGCGGGCGCTTCGACGCCGAATCCGCTGCGCAGGCCCGCGAGCAGGCGGGTGCGATCCGCTTCGCGATGCGCCTGAAGCAGCACGAAGAAGCCGATCAGCAGCAACGCCAGATCGGCGAGCGTGATCAGCCAGACCGATCGCGCCGGCGCGATGTCGTCCCAGCTGTCGGGGCTGAGCGCGCCGGTCATGCCGCCATCTCACGCTTGCGCGCACGCTCTAGAGTAGCAAGTCTTGCCAGTGGGGCTGCGAGCCGCAGCCGTTCAGCCGCCTCGACACGGGCGAGGCGCTTGAGCCGGGCAACGATCGGCATGGCGACGAGGTTGGCGAGCAGTGCTCCGTACAGCGTGGCAAGCAGTGCCACCGCCATCGCCGCGCCAACCCGGTCGGGATCTTCCATCGCCGCGAACATGCGGACCAGCCCCAGGATCGTGCCGATCAGCCCCATTGCGGGCGCGACCTCGGCCACCCCGCTCCACAGTTCGATCGCCGCGCGATGCCGCTCGGCACGGATCGCTGCGCGGTCGCGGATGGCCGCCTCGATGTCCGACGGGGTCGCGCCATCGACCGCCGCCGCGACCGCCGCCGCCATGTCGGGATCGTCGATGACCGAGCGGTCGAGCGCGATCAGGCCGTGGCGCTTGGCAATGCGTTCGAGCGACCCGGCCTGCGCAATCAGCGGCTCGGCGTCGAACGGACGACGCAGCAGCGTCTTGAGCGCGACCAGCCCGCGTCCGACGTCGGCCAGCCGGTGCCGCAGCACGACGCTGACCGCCGTGCCGCCCAGCACGATGGCAAGCGCCAGCGGATCGAGCAGCACGGAGGAGTCGAGCGGGGCGAACGCGGCGAGATCGGCGGATGCGGCACTGTTCATGCGCGTAGTCTTTGCAAGCGCCGGGCCAAATCGCCCGCCACCAAGGAATGACCGGCAAGATGACAGGGAACCGGCAAAACCGGCAAATCCGCTGCCGTCCGCGCGGCAAACTCTTGCCGCCCACAGTGTCAAATGCAGCAATCGCGGCGATTTCAGCCCGCTTCCCGCAAACTGGCACGCCCATTGCTAGGAACCCTGCGAACATTGGCATGAGGACCGTCAATATGGGCAGCAACAGTCTCTTCGGGGTGCACGGCGCGGCGCTCGAAGTGCGTTCGCAGCGCATGGGCGTGCTCGCGTCGAACATCGCGAACGCATCGACGCCCGGCTTCAAGGCGAAGGATATCGATTTTCGCGAGGCGCTGAGCGCGATCGAGACGCCCGGAATGGCCGGCGCCGATCCGATCGGCGGCGCGACCAAATATCGCACTCCGCTTCAGTCCAGCCTCGACGGAAACACCGTCGAGCTGGCCACCGAACAGACCGCCTTTGCAGAGAATGCCGTCGCCTATCAGACGACGCTCGCATTCCTCAACGGGCGCATCGACACGCTCAAGCGCGCGCTGAAGGGAGAGTAACCCATGTCCGAGCAGCCGCTTTCCATCTTCCAGGTCGCGGGCCGCGCCATGTCGGCGCAGCTCGTGCGGATGAACACCACCGCCTCCAACCTCGCCAATGTCGGCCAGGTCGCGTCCAATCCGGGCGAAGCCTATCGCTCGATGAAACCCGTCTTCCGCACGCATTTCGATGCGGCGAGCGGCATGGCGACGGTCGATGTCGAAAACGTCGTCGTCGCCGGCGAAGCGCCCACCAAGCGCTATGACCCCGGCAACCCGATGGCCGACAAGGACGGCAATGTCTGGGAAAGCGCAGTCGATGAGACCCGCGAGCTGGTCGACATGATGGAGACCGCCCGCACCTATCAGAACAATGTCGAAGTGATGCAGACGGCAAAGACGCTGATCACCCAGACGCTGAACCTGGGACGCAGCTGATGAGCTTCGACACGACCATGGCCAATCTGGGCATCGGCCGCACCGGCACGGCGCAGGCGAACACCAATTCGCTCGGCACTTCCGCGATGGATCAGTCCGACTTTCTGACGCTGATGACCGCGCAGATGAAGAATCAGGATCCGTTCGATCCGGTCGACAACACCCAGATGGTCGCCCAGATGGCGCAGTTTTCGTCGCTCGCGGGAATCAGCGAGATGAACACGACGCTGCAGGCGATCGCGGCAAAGCTCAACGCGACCTCGACCACCGATCTTGTCTCATGGGTCGGGCGCACCGTGCTGACCGAAGGCGCAGTGGCCTATCCACGCACCGATGGGTCGCTCGGCGGGATGATCGAGCTGGGCGCAGACGCCGCCGAGGTCAATGTCGTGATCGAGGGGCCGAACGGCGAGATCCTCAAGAATGTCTCGCTCGGCGCCGCGCCTTCAGGCCGCACCGAATTCGAATGGGACGGAACCACCGATACCGGTGAGCCGGCCGGCAATGGCCCCTTCACCCTCCGCGTCGCCGCGCGCGATGCCGATGGCGACGTCGTCACCGCCAAGCCGCTCGTCTGGGCTCCCGTGACTGCGGTCGCGATGGGCAGCGACGGCAACCCGGTCCTTACCCTGCCTGGCATCGGCCAGGTGTCCACCACCGCGATCCGCCAGATCGGCTGAGTTCAAACAGGAGCAATTCGATGTCTTTCTTCACCTCGCTCTCCGGTCTTCAGGCGGCGCAGACCGACATGTCGACCATCAGCCACAATCTGTCGAACGTCTCGACGAACGGCTTCAAGAAGAGCCGCACCGAGTTCGCCGACGTGATCGCGTCGAGCGTGTCGCTCAACCCCAACCAGATGATCGGTTCGGGCACGGTGGTGAAGGCGATCCGTCAGCAGTTCGGCCAGGGCGGAATGCAACAGTCTTCCTCCAGCCTCGACATCGCGATTGCCGGCGACGGCTTTTTCGCGGTCAAGCCGAGCCTGGAGGCCGCCGGGGTCAATTTCACCCGCAACGGCAGCTTCCTGGTCAACAGCGACCGCTACGTCACCGACTCGCAGGGTGGTTATCTGCAGGTTTATCCGGTTGATGGATCGGGCGCAGTGGTGGCGACGGGCCTTGGCTCCACCGTAAACCTGCGCCTGCCGCAGACCAGCGGCGTGCCGGAGGCGACCGAAAATGTCGCGCTCTCGCTCAACCTGTCCGCCTATTCGGCCGTCCCCTCGGAAGCATCGCGCTTCACCGAAGATACACCCTATGCGTTCGATCGTTTCGATCCGGGCACCTACAACAACTCGACCCAGACGACGATCTACGATGCCAGCGGCAACCCGCTTACGATGACCAGCTATTTCGTGCGCGAGACGACTGACGCGCCATCGACCTGGTCGGTTTACAGCTTTGTCGGCGACAAGCAGCTTGGCACCGATGCCGCCAATCCGCAGCCGGTGACGTTGACGTTCGACGCCAGTGGCGCGCTGACAAGTCCGACCGAGCCGACCCAATTCGCGCCCTTCACCGTCGGATCGAGCACGGCCGAGCAGAGCATCGCGCTCGACTTTGGGACGAGCACCACGCTGCTCGGCGCGCCGTTCAGCATCAACAGCCGCAGCCAGGATGGCAAGGCGGTCGGCCAGCTCGACGGCGTGACCGTGGGCGAGGACGGCATTGTCCGGGCCAGCTTCTCCAACGGCGACAGTCTGGCGCTGGGCAAGATGGCGCTCGCCAACTTCTCCAACCCGTCGGGGCTGCGCCAGCTCGGCAATTCGACCTGGGCCGCGACCGGCCTGTCGGGCGAACCGCGGTTGGGCGAGCCGGGGGTCAACGGCTTTGGCGGGCTGATGTCCGGCGCGATCGAGCGGTCCAACGTCGACATCACCGAGGAGCTGGTGGGACTGATCGCGGCGCAGCGCAACTTCCAGGCGAACGCCAAGGCGCTCGATACCGCGAGCCAGATCTCGCAGACCATCTTCAACATCCGCAGCTGATTTCAGCGATTTAGGAGGCATTCGCGATGGATAGACTCGTCTATACCGCCCTGTCCGGTCTCAAGGGCCAGATGCAGGCGCAGGCGACGATCGCGAACAATATCGCGAACGCCTCGACCATCGGATACCGCGCCGACCGGGTCAATTTCGAACGCCTGCTGGTGCAGGGCGACGGCCATGACAGCCGCCAGCCCAGCGTCGAGACGGTGGTCGACATGGACCGCCGAGCCGGCGCGATCACCCAGACCGGGCGCGGGCTGGACGTCGCGATCACCGACGAGGGCTGGCTCGCGGTCCAGGCCGCCGATGGAAGCGAAGCATACACCCGGCGCGGCGATTTGCGCGTCGCACCGAGTGGCGTCTTGGAAACCGGCGACGGTTTCCCGGTGATGGGGTCGGGGGGCCCCATCACCGTGCCGCCGCACGACAAGATCATGATCGCCGCCGACGGATCGCTGTCGATCGTCCCGCCGGGGGCCGATCCCGCGCAGCCGCCGCAAGTGATCGACCAGATCAAGCTGGTCAGCGATGCTGGCAGCCGTACCGTCAAGGGACTGGACAATCTGCTCCACGTCCGCGGCGGCGGCGCGCTGCCACAGGATATGGACGCGACATTGATGTCCGGCGCGCTCGAAGGATCGAACGTCAACCTCACCCAGGCGCTGGTCGACATGATCGAGAACCAGCGCAGCTACGAGGTGCAGGCGAACCTGCTCCGCGAAGCCAAGTCGATGGACGAGAGCGCCGCATCGCTGATGCGCGTCAGCTAAGAATTTCAGAGAAGGATTAGACCCATGGGTTCCGCAGCAATGCACATCGCGCGCACCGGGCTTGATGCCCAGGACATGCGCATGCGGGTGATCTCGAACAACCTCGCGAACGTGAACACCACCGGGTACAAGCGCGACCGGGCGAGCTTCGAGGCTTTGGCCTATCAGGTCGTCACCGCGCCCGGCGCGGCGAGCACCGCCGAGACGCGCTACGCCACCGGCACCAATCTCGGCACCGGCGTGCGCATTCAGGGCACGGCGCGGATCGACACCCAGGGCGCGATGCAGACCACCGGCAACGCGCTCGACATGGCGCTCGACGGCAATGGCTATTTCCAGGTGCAGATGCCGGGCGGCCAGCTCGGCTATACCCGCGCCGGCAACTTCGCGCGCTCGCCCGAGGGCATGCTGGTGACCAGCGAGGGCTATCAGGTGATGCCCGGCATCACGATCCCCGAAGGCGCAACGTCGATCACCGTCGGCAGCGACGGCACGGTCAGCGCGACCATCGCGGGCCAGACCGAGGCAAGCCAGGTCGGCCAGATCCAGATCGCCGCCTTCCCGAACAGCGCAGGACTGCAGGCGATCGGCGACAACTACCTCGTCGAAACCGCCGCGAGCGGTGCGGTCAATCTCGGGATCGCCGGGCAGGACGGGCGCGGCAACATCCGCCAGGGCATGCTCGAAGGGTCGAACGTCAATGTCGTGGAAGAGCTGGTCGACATGATCGAGACCCAGCGCGCCTATGAGGTCAATTCCAAGATGATCTCGGCGTCGGACGAGATGCTCCAGTACATCAACCAGAATGTCTGAGGGCCATATGATGCGCACCGTCTCCGCCCTCGCCGCCCTCACCGCCTGCGCGTTCGTCGCGCAGCCGGTCGATGCGAAGCTGTTCGGCAAGAAGCAGCCGGCGGAGGATTTCACGGTCACGCTGCCCGCGCCGGTCGCGCCGCCGCCTGCTGCCAATGGGTCGATCTTTCAGGCGAGCGAAGGCTATGCCGCGCTCCACGAAGGCACGCGCGCGCGCCGGGTCGGCGATCCCGTCACGATCGTGCTGGTCGAGCGGACCAGCGCGTCCAAATCGGCGGGCACCAACCTCGACAGCGGCGGCGGCTTCTCGCTGACTCCGCCGAGCACCGGTGCGTTGTCGCTGTTCAAGGAAAGCGATGCCAGCATCAGCGGCAAGCGCGGGTTCAAGGGCACCGGCGCCGCCGATCAGTCGAACGCGCTGTCAGGCGAAATCAGCGTGACGGTCGCCGCCGTGCTGCCCAACGGCACGATGCTGGTTCAGGGACAGAAGCGCGTCACGCTCAACCGCGGTGACGAGTTCATCCAGATCAAGGGGATCATCCGCCCGACCGATATCGATGCGAACAACCGGATCGCGTCGACCCGGGTCGCCGATGCCCGCATCGCCTATACCGGCAAGGGCGATGTCGCCCGCGCCGCCCGCCAGGGGTGGTTCAGCCGCTTCTTCCAGTCGATCAGCCCGTTCTGAGGAATTAGACCATGATCCGCTTCCTCATCGCCCTGCTCGCCACCCTGATCCTTGCCCAGCCCGTCGCGGCGGAGCGGATCAAGGATCTCGGCAATTTTCAGGGCATCCGTACCAACCAGCTGACCGGCTACGGCATCGTCGTCGGCCTGCCGGGCACGGGCGACGATAACCTCGAATATACCGTCCAGTCGATGAAGGGCGTCACCGCGCGCTTCGGCCTGGCGCTGCCGCCGGGGGTCAACCCGGCGCTCAAGAATGCCGCCGTGGTTCTGGTCACCGCCGAGCTGCCCGCCTTCGCCAAGCCGGGGCAAAGGCTCGACATCACCGTCTCGTCGATGGGCAAGGCCAAGTCGTTGCGCGGCGGCACCTTGGTGCTGACACCGATGATGGGTGCGGACGGGCAGATCTACGCGATGGCACAGGGCAATCTCGCCGTGGGCGGGCTGGGTGCAGAGGGTGCCGACGGATCGAAGATCGTCGTCAACATCCCCTCGTCGGGCCGCATCCCCGAGGGCGCGACGGTCGAACGCGCAGTCGAGACCGGCTTCGCCACCGCGCCGACGCTGACCTACAATCTCGCCCGCGCCGACTTCACCACCGCGCAGCGCGTCGCCGATGCGATCAATGGCCGCTATGGCTTCGGCACCGCGCGCGCGATCGACGCCGTATCGGTCGCGGTCACCGCGCCGCAGGGTGCCGATGTCCGTGCCCAGATCATGAGCGAGATCGAGAATCTCAACGTCGAATCCGCCGAAGCGGCAGCCAAGGTAATCGTTAACGCACGCACCGGCACCGTGGTCATCAACTCGGCCGTCCGGGTCAGCCCCGCTGCGGTAACACATGGTAAACTTACCGTTCGTATTGATGAATCCCAGCGCGTCAGCCAGCCAATGCCGTTCAGCCAGGGCGAGACCCGGGTCGAGCAGCAGAGCGGCGTCGGCGTCGAGGAGGAGAAGCGGCCGATGTTCCTGATGGATCCGGGTCCCAAGCTTGCCGATGTGGTCAAGGCGGTGAACGCGATCGGCGCGTCGCCGGCCGATCTGGTCGCCATCCTCGAAGCCCTGAAGCAGGCCGGCGCGCTCAAGGCGGAGCTGATCGTCCTGTGACCGACCTTCGCGCCCCCGCACCCGCAGCGCTCAAGCTGACCGGCAGCGTATCCACGGATACCGCGCGCCTTGGCACGCGCGACAATCTGGACGCGGCGGGCGAGAAGTTCGAGGCGATCTTCACCAAGATGATGCTGTCGTCGATGCGCAAGGCGAAGCTGGCCGACAGCCTGTTCGAAAGCCAGGCACTCGACCAGTTCCGCGACATGCAGGACCAGAAGCTCGCCGAGAATATGGCGGCACACACGCCGATGGGCATCGGCAAGGCGATGACCGAATTCCTCGCCAAGGCAGGCAGCGTGGAGGCGACTCCGGTCGCCGACGTCGACAAGGGTAATATGCCATGACCGACATGCTCTCGATCGGCGCAAGCGGGGTGCGCGCATACCAGACCGCGCTGACCACGACGTCGGAGAATATCGCGAATGCCGGAACCGCCGGCTATTCGCGCCGCATCGCGTCGACCCGCGAGGTGGCCGCACCGAGCGATCCGTCGAACCGCATGCTCAACGGCCTGGGCGTCACCGTCACCGGCATCACGCGTGCGGGCAGCGACCTGCGCAATGCCGAAGTGCGTGCCGCCGGGTCCGATCTGGCACGCAGCGAGGCGGGGATCGTGTGGCTCGACCGGATCGAGAGCGCGCTGACCGGCAACAAGCTCGACGAGCGGATGACCGCCTTCTTCAACGCCGCGACCGCGCTCGCCGCCGATCCGTCGGCCAGCGCGCCGCGCGCAACCTTCCTGCAAGCGGCGGCGACGCTCGCGCACAGCTTCACCGCGACCGCGTCTGCGATCGACGGCGCGGCCGCCGATCTCGACGGCACCGCCGATGCCGCCGTCAACGATCTCAACGCGCTCACCGCCGGCCTCGCCAAGGTCAACGGGTCGCTGGGTCGCACCGCACAGGGCAGCAGCGCGCAGGCCGCGTTGCTCGACGAGCGCGACCGGCTGCTCGATTCGATGGCGGCGCTCACCGATGTCTCGGCCAGCTTCGACGCCGCAGGTCGCGCCACGGTGCGCGTCGGAAGCGGTGGGCCGTTGCTGGTCCAAGGCGACCAGGCGGCGATCGCAACCTATGCGCGCAGCGAAGGCGCCGTATCCTTCGCCGTCTATGGCATCGAGGGTTCGCAGGCGCTGACCCCCGGCGGCGGTGCGCTCGCGGGCCTTGCCGAGGGCGCGGCGCGGCTCGCCGATGCGAAAAGCGCGCTCGACCCGCTCGCGACCGATTTCGCCGACGGCGTGAACGCGGTGCAGGCGGGCGGCGAGAATTTGGGCGGCAATGCCGGCGAACCGATGTTCGCCGCGACTGGCGCGTGCGATTTTCGACTCGTCCTGACCGATCCGCGCGGGATTGCTGCGGCGGCTCCGGGCGGGGGCGAGCGCGACAATGGCAACCTCGGCGCGCTCGCAACGCTGCGCCGCGACGAGGGGTTTGAGAGCCAGGTCACGACGCTGACCACCGGCAATGCCAGCGCCCTCGCGGGCCGTCGCGCCATCGCCGAGGTTCAGTCGACGATCCGCAGCAACGCGGTCGCGGCGCGCGACTCCGTGACCGGCGTCAATGTGGACGAGGAAGCGGTCGACCTGATCCGCTTCCAGCAAGCCTATCAGGCGTCGAGCCGGGTGATCCAGGTCGCCCGCGAAACACTCCAGACCCTCTTCGACATCCGGTGATGCCATGCGCGTGACGACCAGCCAGAGCTTCGACCGCCCCTCGCTGCTGATGGCGAGCCTGAGCAGCCAGGCCGACCGGCTGCAGACGCAGGTGGCGACGGGAAAGAAGATCCTCGCTCCGTCCGACGGCGCATCGGGCTGGCAACAACTGGCCGGCCTCAAGCGCGCCGGCGCGGACGACGGTGCCTATGGTGCCAATATCAAGGCGGCACAGGCGCTGCTTGGCGCTACCGACACCGCGCTCGATCAGGTCGAGACCCAGCTCCAGCGCGCCCGCACGCTCGCGGTACAGGCGGGCAGCGAGACGGTGAACGCCGAGGGACGCGCGGCGATCAAGGTCGAGATCGAGGCGATCCTCACCGACCTGATCGGCGTCGCCAACAGCAAGGACACACGCGGCCATCCGCTGTTCGGAGGCACCTCGGGCAGCGCGGCTTACAGCGTGCAGGAGGATGGCAGCGTTGCCTGGACCGGAGGTGGCGATCCCGCGGCGATTCCGATCGGCGACAATGAATCGATCGCCGCAACCACTAGCGGGGCTCGTGCGTTCGGCGGCATCACGGGGTCCAGCGGGACCACCGACATGTTCCAGATCCTTTCCGCCTTCGCCGCGGCTCTCGGGCCGGACGGAGCGGAGGACGGCGTCGGGGTCGCGATGAGCGACCTCGACGCCGCTCTCGATCATCTCGGCGCGACCCGCGCCTCGGTGGGCGCGCGCGCCTTTCGCCTCGACCTCGAGGCCGAACGGCTGGGCGAGGCGGAGATCACGCGCGAGGCTGCGCGGACCGGCATCGAGGATGCCGACACCGCAACCTCAATCGCCGAGCTGCAGAAGACGCTGACCATTCTTCAGGCGACCCAGGCAAGCTTCACCAAGCTGACCAGCCTGTCGCTGTTCGATTATCTGCGCTGACGCCCTCAAGTTCACAGTGAATCGGTCGTTTAGACAGTTTGAATAGGCCGCCCGCTCGGGAGGCTCCGGTGACTTCGGGGGAAGATCGCGCTCATGTTTCCAGCAATCGGCTTCGTTGTCCTGATCGCGATGGTGTTCGGCGGCTTTGCGCTGACCGGCGGCGCGCTCGGCCCCGTGATGGCAGCCGTTCCGCACGAGATGATGATCATCGGCGGCGCTGCGGTCGGCGCGCTGATCATCGGCAATTCGGGACGCGAGCTGAAGGCGCTGGGCGGCGGCTTCATGAAGGTGATGAAGGGGCCGAAGTACAAGAAGCAGGACTATCTCGACGTCATCTTTCTGGTCAGCAAGCTGATGAAGCTGTTGCGGATCGACGGCCCGATCGCGCTGGAACCGCATGTCGAGGATCCCAAATCTTCGGCGATCTTCGCGGAATATCCGCGCCTGCTCGCCGACCATTCGCTGACCAACCTGATCGCCGACACGCTGCGGCTGGTGGTCGTCTCCTCGGGTACGCTCGACGTGCATGCGGTGGAGGAAGTGATGGACAACGCCATCAAGACTCACCACCACGAGGTCGCCGAACCGCAGCACGCGCTCCAGAATCTTGCCGACGCACTGCCGGCGCTCGGCATCGTCGCTGCGGTGCTCGGCGTGGTCAAGACGATGGGATCGATCGACAAGCCGCCCAGCATCCTGGGCGCGATGATCGGGTCTGCGCTGGTCGGAACCTTTCTTGGCGTGTTGCTCGCCTACGGTCTGGTGGGGCCGCTCGCCGGACGCCTGAAGCAGATCATCGACGCGGACGCCGCGATCTATCACACGGTCAAGCAGATCATCATCGCCTCGCTCCACGGCCACCCGCAGCCACTGGTGATCGAGGCCGCACGGTCCGGGATCGCGCATCACAATCAGCCCGGCTTCGCCGAAGTGTTCGATGGTCTGCGCGGGCGGTAATTCGTGATGTTTGTCGTTCCTGCACCGGACCGCTCCTCCACCCGGCCACCCGATCCGGTTACTCTCGTGGGTGGCCGCTTGGGGGAGCGGGCTGGTGCCGCCTCGCGCCGTGAGGCGCGCAAGCCATGACCGCGCGTGCACCTCACGCGGCGAAGCAGCCGCCCAAGATCGTCGTCAAAAAGATCTACATCGGCGGCGAAGGCGGTCATCATGGCGGCGCGTGGAAGGTCGCCTATGCCGATTTCGTGACAGCGATGATGGCGTTCTTCCTGCTGATGTGGCTGCTCGGCGCGACCAATGAAAAGCAGCGCAAGGCACTCGCCGACTATTTCGCGCCGACGCTGATCGAGTTCAAGCAGAACAGCGCCGGCTCCAACGGCCTGTTCGGCGGCGACGCGATTCAGGGCAAGGACAACTACCCCACCAACGCCAAGCAGACGGGCACGCGGTCGATGACCATTCCTGCCGGGGCGGTCGGCGGCGACCGGGTCGGTACCGGCGAGCAGGGCAGCCTCAAGAACAAGGAGGCGATGGACGCCGCCGACCGCAAGAGCTTTGCCAAGATGAAGAGCGAAATCGAGCGGAAGATGAAGGCCAATGGCCTGACCCGACTCGGCAAGCAGGTGCGGTTCGTGCCGACGCGCGAGGGGATGCGGATCGACCTGATGGACGATGCCGACTATTCGATGTTCGCGCTGGGCACGACCAGCTTCGTCCCTGATGCGGCCGCGCTGGTAAAGCTGGTCGCGCAATCAATCGCGGATTCGGAGAACCCGCTGATGATCCGCGGCCATACCGACAGCCTGCGCTATGGCGACCCGACCAACATGAACAACTGGATGCTGTCGAGCGCGCGATCCGAAGAGACGCGTCGTCGGCTGGTGGCGGCAGGGGTCCCCGAAACGCGCTTCGAGCGGATCGAGGGGGTCGCCGACCGCGAGCCGATGATTGCCGACAACCCCGCCGACCCGCGCAATCGCCGCGTCGCGATCACCCTGCTCTATCGCAAAAGCAAGCTGGGGCGTTGATTGCTTCAGCTTCGCAGAGGGTGCGGCACCGTCCTTCGCAGCCTTCCGCCGATGCTTCGCATCGTCGGAGCCTGGCTTGCGCCGCCGCACGCGTCGCATAAGCGACGCCAGGTATCCCTCAGAAGAACAGCTTTCGCACGCTGATCCGGACGGTCCGCCCGACCGGATCGAGCAAGGTCGGCTGATAGCTGTACGGCGTCCCACCGGTCGCGTCGGTCACCTTCAGGCGGTTGTCGAAGACATTGTCGACCGACAGTACGATGCGCGTCCCCGCTAGCCAGCGATTGTCACGGACGAATTTGAACTGCGGGCCCAGGTTCGCGAACAGGCGCAAATTCACAGTCGCGAAATCGTCGAAGCGAAGCTGACCGGTGCCAGTCGCCCCCCGGCGACGCGCGTCGCGCTCTGCCAGTCGGCGTTGAGGCGCAGGCCGATACCGTCGCGCACCACACCCGCGCGCACCTCGACCTGATGGCGCGGCGATCCGCCGCGACTCCCGGTCGCCGATCCGCCGAGCAGGTCGAGTTCGGGCAGGCCATCCCGAATCGTGATCCGGTCGGTGAGCGCGACGGTGTGAAATACGCCGAATTGCAACCGCCCGCCGCCGCCCCCACCACCGGGACCGCCAAAGCCACCGAAGCCGCCGCCACCCGGGCCACGCCCGCCACCGCCGCCAAAGCGCGGACCACCGCCCGGTCCTGCGCCCGGAGCTCCCTCGCCGCGTCGCGGACCTGCGCCTTCGGGTGGCGGCGGCGCATTTTCGCCCGCTTGGCCCGGCTGCGGCTGGCCCTGTTGCTGCTGGCGTTGGCGTGCGGCAATCATCGCCTCACGCCGCGCACGGAACTCCTCCGCCGCCTTGCGCGCCAGCGGCGAGCTGATCGGCGCGGAGAAGTTGATTCCCCAACGCAGCTGTTCTCGTTCGCTGCGCGCAAAGTTGACCGGGCGATTGTCGATGCGGATCAGCTGGCCGGCACCGTCGCGTTCGAACCGGTCCGGGAACGCGGCTTCGATCTCCGCCGTCGCGGTAGGAAAGGACGAGATCGGATTGCGGATCGTGATTTTGGTGTAGTCCAGGTTGAAGCTCAGATCGAGCTTCTGGATCGGCTGATAGTTGAGGCCCAGTTTCATCACGCTGCGATTGTCGGCGGACAGGCCCGGGTTGCCGCCATCGGTGCGGATGATGTCGACGGTCTCGCCCCGCACGAAGTCGAACACGCGGACATTGGGCGTCGCGACCACCGGATTGCCCAGCTGCTGAGCGCTGGGCGCGCCCTCCTCCTCGGTGAACGACGCGAGCATGCGCAGCCCGTCAATCGGTGACCAGTTGACGCCATATCCATAGGTCAGCAGCGTCCCGAAGTCCGACAGCTGCTCAACCTCGGCATTGGCATTGAGCGACAGATTGCCGAGCGGCCCGAGCACCGCCTTGCTCCGACTGGCGATCGGCAGGTCGATATTGGCGCGCGCGCTGCCACTCGTCCGACCGATATCGGTGACGGTATAAACCCCTGCGCGGCGTGACTGCGCGTCGAAATCGCTGGTCCGCGCCGCCAAACGCAGGCTGCTATTGATTGCGCCGGCGGGCAGGTCGGCGAGCGGACCGTTGACGAGGCCATCGACCGACCCGACGTTCGACACTGATTGCGCCCAGTCGGTCAGGCCGGTGTTGCGATCGGTGAGCGTGCGGGTTTCGGCGCGGTCCCAGTTTCCGGTCAGCGACCAACGCCATTTGGTCGAGATGTCACCGTTGAACGAAACGCCGCCCTGCAGCGTGTTGGTGCTGCTGCTGCGCTCGAGCGGATCGGTGCCACCAGTCGGCAGGCCGAGCAGCGAGTCGCTCCAATTCTGCTCCATCCGGAGATTGGCGGTCGCGACGGTCTTGCCGATATTGCGGCTCAACACGCCGTTCATCGTCAGGCTCTGCGTTGCGGGGCGCAGCGAGCGGAAGTCGATATCCGAACGCGGCGACGCGGGATCCTGAACGATGTCGCGCTCACTCTCCAGCAGCATCGAATCGCGCTCATATTCAAGGTCGAGGTTGATCCGGCCATTGGGATTGAGGCGGAGCATGCTCAGCTCCACATCCTGTCCCGCCGTGCCACCATCGGTCGCGGCGCTTCCGTCCAGCTCGACCGTGAACGAACGGAAACGGCGGCGGAGCACGATGTTCACGACCCGCTGATCGGCGCGATAGCCGAGCTTGAGTGCAGCCTCCTCGGGCAGGATGTCGATCCGCTCGATCGCCTCGGGCGGAATATCGCGGATTTCGCCGAATCCCGAAATGCGCCGGCCGCTGAGCAGCAACACCGGTGCACCGCCGCCGCGCCCGCGACCGCTGCGCGTCTGGGGTTCCAGTTCGGTCAGCAGTTCGGCGAGCGATCCGACGCCGTAAGCGCGGATGTCGGCAGGGTTGAGCACCAGTTCGGGCTTGACGTCACCGGGTACCGATCCGCGCGGGGCGGAACCGGTGACGACGACTTCCTCGACATCCTCCGCCATGTCGCCGCCGCCGGGCGCGCCCGGGTCTGGATCCTGCCCGCGTTGCTGCGGTGCCGCAGACGGTGCGACAGACCCGGACTGGGCACTCGCCATCGCCGCGGGCGAAGCCGTCGTCATCAATACCGCCATCATCCAGGCCGCTTGCCGCATCACATCACTCCAGAACGCATGAACACGCGCCGAAAAACTCGGCATCGGCGCATTAGCCGCGCTTTGTCGCAAAATTGTGCCGCTGCGAAGACGCGGTCAGGCGAACAGCGTTTTGGGGATATGCGAAATGCGGCAGGCAAGGTCCGCCTCGCCGCTCGCAACGATCCAGCCGTCGCCGGCATCGACAATGCCGGTGGTGAACACGACCGGGGCGGGCAAATAGCGACGATCGGCGATCCCCTGAGTCAGCGCGGGCCGCTCCTCCAGCAGCGGAGCATCATCCTGCTGCCGCACGACCAGCGACGGATCGTCGCGGTCGAGCAACGCCCAATAGGTGCGATAGACGCCGATCGTGTCGCTCCGCTCCACCCCATGATACAGGGTCAGCCAGCCCTGCGGGGTCAGCACCGGCGGCGTGCCCCCGCCCATCCGCAAATTGGTCGCGGTCCCGCGCCGTGCGCGCAGCCCAGGCGCGTCGAGCGGCTTCCAGTGCAGCCCGTCGGGGGAGTGGGCGAGCTGGATCGCCGGGCCGCCGGCGAACGGGCTGTCGGGCGGCGGCGCGAACCACGCCTCGCCCAGTGGGCGGGTCAGCGCCATGAACTTGCCCGCAACCTTCCCCTCGAACAGGCACATGTCCTTGTTCTGGTGGTCGAGCACGATCCCTTCGCAGCGATAATCGAGCCCGTTCACCGATCGGTAGAGCGCGGTGCACTGCCGCTCGTCCGACACCGCGCACACGGTCATGTACCATGCGCCGCCGATCAGGCTGATCCGCGCGTCCTCGATCCCCAGCCCCATATACGAGGCCGAGGGCTCGATCGCCTTGTCGTAATGGACCTTCACCACGCTGCGCCCGTCGCCCGAAATCTCGACTGGCAACAGCCAGGAGAGCGAGGTCAGTCCCGACAGGCGCGGCCCGTCTCCACGCAGCCGAAAGGTGCGCGGATCGTCCATTTCGATATCGCACAGCGGATAGCGGTCGAGCACATAGCCATCGGGGGTCCAGCGGATCGCGCGGGCATGGTCTCCGACTACCGGCTCGGTCAGCGCCTCGGCCACGCGGACCATCAGCAGCAGATTGCCGCCGGGCAGCCGGGTCAGGCCGGGGTTGAACGCGCCGAGCACATAGGTGTCGGCCCCAAGCGATCGGCGCAGCGGCGAGCGTGTCAGATCGACATCGTCGGGCGTGAAGATCAGCGTGTCGTCGATCACGGCATCTGCGCCCCTGCTGCCACTATCTGCGCCAACCGCACCACCACTTACTCGGTTCCCGACGAATCCTGCATTCCGGCGTGGTGGCGGATCACCTCGTCGATGATGAAACGCAGGAATTTCTCGGAGAATTCGGGGTCGAGATCGGCCTCCGCTGCTAGGTCGCGCAAGCGGGCGATCTGGCGCTCCTCGCGCGCGGGATCGGCGGGGGGCAGGTTCGTTTCCGCCTTGAACCGCCCGACTGCCTGGGTGATCTGGAAACGCTCGGCGAGGAGAAACACCAGCGCCGCGTCGATCCGATCGATGCTCTGGCGATAGCGCTGTAAAGTCTCTTCGCTCATCTCATGCCCTTCGCATTTGCCGCCGCGCGCCTTCTCGCCGCGCTTTGGTGCCTGCGCAACCCTCAACGCTTGCCTTTGCGTCAACTTGCCGCCATCGCGTGCGGCATGAGCGCGACCATTCATCGCATCGGCCGTGGCGCCGAACCCTCACTCGAACCGATGATCGCGCTGGTCACTGGCGACATGAACCATGTCAACGCCGTGATCCTTGACCGGATGCAGTCGCAGATCCCGCTGATCCCCGAACTTGCGGGTCACCTGATCGCGGGCGGCGGCAAAAGGATGCGTCCGATGCTGACGCTGGCCAGCGCACGGCTGCTGGATTATCCGGGCAACCGCCACCACCGGCTCGCCGCCGCGGTCGAGTTCATCCACACCGCGACGCTGCTCCACGACGATGTCGTCGACGGCAGCGACATGCGCCGGGGCAAGCGCACCGCCAATCTGATCTGGGGCAATCCGGCGAGCGTGCTGGTCGGCGATTTCCTGTTCAGCCGCAGCTTCGAGCTGATGGTCGAGGATGGCAGCCTCAAGGTGCTCAAGATCCTGTCCAACGCCAGCGCGGTGATCGCGGAGGGCGAGGTCAACCAGTTGACCGCCGCGCGCCGCATCGACCTCGACGAAGGCCGCTATCTCGACATTATCGGCGCAAAGACCGCCGCCTTGTTCGCCGCCGCCTGCCGCATCGCCGCGGTCGTGGCGGAACGCAGCGAGGCGGACGAAGCCGCGCTCGACGCCTATGGCCGCAACCTCGGCATCGCGTTCCAGCTGGTCGACGACGCGATCGACTATGTTTCCGACGCCGGAACGATGGGCAAGGATGCCGGCGACGATTTCCGCGAGGGCAAGATGACCCTGCCCGTCATCCTCGCCTATGCGCGCGGCAATGACGAAGAGCGCGCCTTTTGGCGTGAGGCGGTGTTGGGCCGCCGCAACGACGACGCGGATTTCGCGCATGCGGTCGAACTGGTCCGATCGAGCCGCGCGGTCGACGACACGCTTGCCCGCGCGCGTCACTATGGCCAGCGCGCGATCGATGCCATCGGCGGATTCCCGGCGAGCGCGGCAAAGGATGCAATGATCGAAGCGGTCGAATTCGCGGTGGCGCGGGCGTATTGAAGGACAGCATCCGTCATCCCCGCGAAAGCGGGGACCCATTTCCCGGACTGTCCAACCACTTGCCGGCTCGGTGCGCCGATAGCGTAGAGATGGGGCCCCGCTTTCGCGGGGGTGACGACCGGGGCATCGCGAAGTGCGCGACCTATTCCTCGACCGGCTCGTCCGCGTCCTCATCGACGCCGAGCACGTCTTCCTCGTCCACGTCGAGCGCTTCGCCGATCGCGTCGGCGATCAGGTCGAGCTGTTCGTAGCTGGCGGTCAGCTCGATCGTCTCGCCATCCTCATCCTCGAAATTGAGCAGATAGTCGCCGCTGCCGTCCGCCGCGACCGTGAAGCTTGAAACCGTCCGTGCCATACGCCGTCTCCTTTCCGATTGGGCGCAACGCATGCCGCGCGATCCGGTGCCATCGCGGCTTCAAGCATCGCGCCGAATTGCGTAGGGCGAGCGGGTGAGCGACCTTCCGATCCATGCCGTCCTGCCCGATCTGCTTGCCCGCCTGCGCGGTGCGAGCAACGCGGTGCTGGTCGCGCCGCCGGGGGCGGGCAAGACGACGGCGGTGGCACCCGCGCTGTTGGCCGAGCCATGGTGCGACGGTGAGATCCTGCTCCTCTCCCCCGCCGCCTCGCCGCGCGCGCTGCGGCGGAACGCATGGCGGCGCTGGCCGGGGAGAAGGTGGGCGCGACCTTCGGATACGCGACGCGGATGGACACGCGGCGGTCGGCTGCGACGCGGGTCACGGTCGTGACCGAAGGGATTTTCGTCAACCGCATCCAGGTCGACCCCGAGCTGGCCGGAATCAGCGCGGTATTGTTCGACGAGGTCCATGAACGCAGCCTCGACAGCGATTTCGGGCTGGCGCTGGCGCTGGATGCTCAGGGTGCGTTGCGGCCCGACCTGCGCATCGTGGCGATGTCGGCGACGCTCGACGGCGGACGCTTCTCCGCGCTGATGGACGGCGCGCCGGTGATCGAGAGCGAGGGTCGCAGCTATCCGCTGGAGCTGCGCCATCTTGGCCGCCCGGCCGAGGCGCGGATCGACGAGCCGGTTGCCGCCGCGATCCGCCAGGCTTTGCGCGAGGCTGAGGGCGGCATCCTCGCCTTCCTGCCCGGCGTTGCCGAGATCGAGCGCACCGCCGAGCGGTTGGGCGATGTCCCCGGTGCGGTGGTCTACAAGCTCCATGGCAGCCTCGACCCCGGTGCCCAGCGCGCCGCGATTGCCCCCGATCCGCAGGGGCGGCGCAAGATCGTGCTGGCGACGTCGGTCGCCGAAACCTCGCTGACCCTCGACGGCATCCGCGTCGTCGTCGATTCGGGACTGGCGCGTCGCCCGCGCTATGACCGCGCGGCGGGGATGACGCGGCTGGTGACCGAACGCGCGAGCCAGGCATCGGCGACCCAGCGCGCCGGTCGTGCGGCGCGACAGGGGCCGGGGGTTGCCTATCGGCTCTGGGAAGCCGCCGCGACAGCGGGGATGCCGCCATACGACCCGCCCGAGATCCTGGAGGCCGATCTGTCGGCGCTGACGCTCGATTGCGCGCTTTGGGGTGTCGCCGATCCGCGTGACCTCAACTGGCTCGACCCGCCGCCGGCCGCCGCCGTGGCCGAGGCACGCGCGCGGCTGACCACGCTCGACGCGCTCGACGCCGCTGGCCGCCCCACCGCGCATGGCAAGGCGATCGCCGCGCTCCCGCTCCCGCCCCGGCTCGGCCATATGCTGGTGCGGGCAGGGGAATTGGGGTTGGCGACCATCGCCGCGCAGGTCGCGGTGCTGCTCGGCGAGCGCGGGCTGGGCGGCCCCGACGCCGACCTCGAAACCCGGATGCGGCGCTGGCGGAGCGAACGCGGCCAGCGCGCCGAGGCGGCGTGGAAGCTGGCCGAGCGCTGGGCGAAACTCCTCCCTCTCCCCTCCGGGGAGAGGGCCGGGGATAGGGGCGGTGCCATGCCCTCTCCACTACTGCCCCTCTCCCAACCCTCTCCCCGGAGGGGAGAGGGCTTTGATGACGTCGCCCTGTGCATCGCCCTCGCCTTCCCCGACCGGATCGCGCGGCGGCGCGACGCATCGGGCGAGACCTGGGCCTCGGCCGGCGGACGCGGGTTCAAGCTCGACCCCGCATCGTCGCTCGCCCGCCACGAATGGCTTGCGGTCGCCGAAACCCAGGGGATGGCAGCGGGCGCGCGCATCCTGTCCGCCGCCCCGCTCGACCCCGCGCAGATCGAGACCCTGTTCGCCGATCGCATCGAAACGCGCCGCCATGTCCGCTTCGACCCCGCCACCGGGCGGGTCGAGGCCATGCGCGAACGGCGGCTGGGCGCGATCCGCCTGTCCAGTGGCCTCGACACTAGCGCCGACCCGGACGAGGTCGCCGCCGCCCTGCTTGAAGGAGTGCGCGCGCATGGCCTGGCGCTGCTCCCCTGGTCCGACACCGCGCGGGCGCTGCGCACCCGCGCCGCCTATGCCGGGTTGGAGCCGCTCTCGGACGCCGCGCTGATCGCCGATCTCGATGACTGGCTCCCCCGGCTGCTGACGGGCAAACGCCGCCTCGACGCCGTGTCGGCAGAGGGGCTGACCCAAGCGTTACAGAACCGCATCGGCTGGGACGGGCAAAAGACGCTCGACCGCCTCGCCCCCGCGCGGCTCGAAACCCCCGCCGGGTCGAGCCATGCGATCGATTATGCGGCGGAGGGCGGCCCGACGGTCGAGGTGCGGGTGCAGGCGCTGTTCGGCCTTGCGACGCACCCGATGCTCGGCGACGGCACGCCGCTGGTCCTGTCGCTCACCTCCCCCGCCGGTCGCCCGATCCAGACGACCCGCGACCTGCCCGGTTTCTGGAAGGGCAGCTGGGCCGACGTCGCCAAGGAGATGCGAGGCCGCTACCCCCGCCACCCCTGGCCCGACGATCCCGCCGCCGCCAATGCGACGCTGCGCACCAAAAATGCAGATGCACGGCGCAGCGGTTCGCGATAAAGAGCGCGTCATGGCAAGCGCACGCATCTATCAACGCCCCAAGAACGCGATGCAGTCGGGTCGCGCCCGCACCGACCGCTGGGTGCTCGAATTCAGAATCGACCGACAAGCAGCGCCCCGACCCGCTGACCGGCTGGGCCGGATCGGGCGACACGCGCGCGCAGCTGCGGCTGAACTTCCCGACGCTGGAGGCGGCGCAGGATTATGCGAAGCGCGAAGGAATCGACGCGCATGTCGTCCCGGCGCCGGTAAAGACGCTCAAGCTCCAGGCCTACGCCGACAATTTTCGCTGAGGCTCAGGGAAGCAGGCTGCTTCCCAACGCCAGTAACAGCTTCACGTCGATCGCCACGCCGCGTGCGCGGCAACCCGCGACATAAGCCGGGACGTCCGCCAGCTTGACGCGGTGGACGATGATATTCTCGCCTTCCACCCCACCGCCGTCGCTCACCCGCGTCAGGCCATGCGCGCGGACCAAAGTGAAACTCTCGCTGACCATGCCGGGCGACGAGAAGAACTCCCCCAGCGATTCGACCCGCGCCGCGCGATAGCCGGTCTCTTCCTCCAGTTCGCGGGCGGCGGCGATCTCGACCGCCTCATCGTCGCCGCCATCGCCGATCAGCCCGGCGGGCAGCTCGAGGCAGTTGCGGCCGAGCGGCACGCGATATTGCTCGACCAGCAGCAGATGCCCGTCGTCATCCACCGCGACGATCACCGCCGCGCGAATCCCGCGGGCGCGGGCGACATATTCCCAGCGGCCCTGGCGTTTCGCCGTGATGAACTTGCCCTGCCAGACCGTCTCGACCGGCGCGTCGCTGTCGGGAAAGCTCACAGCTCGATCAGCCGGTCGGGCAGCTCGTTCTGGTCAGTCGCGGTTTTGGGGAAGTGCGTGGTCAGCACCGCGCCGATCCGCGTCACCGCATCGGCCATGCCGCCCGCCGGGTCGCCGGCGCGCACCTTGTCGACCAGCGCGACCATCGCCTCGCCCCACACGCCTTCCTCGACCTTGGCCAGGATCGCTTCATCCGCGACGATCTCGGCGCGGTGTTCGGCAAGGCTGACATAGAGCAGCACGCCGACACGCGCGGCAGTGCGCTTTTCGGCGCTCGCCTTGAAGAACTGCACCGCGCGCCGCCGCACCCGCCGTCCGCGCACCGCTCCGGGGATCAGCACCCCGCGCATCGGCAACGCCTCGAAGCCGAAGCGCACGCCTAGGAAGACCAGCGCCTGAACCACCACCAGCAGCGCCAGCTGAAGATGCCGCTCCGCCTCCCCCCAACCGCCGGTGAACAACGCGAGCTTGGCGTCGAGCAGGTCGGGGAAGAAGGCGAACAGACCCAAGGCCGCCAGCATCGCCGCGCCGGCATAGTAAAGCGAGACATCGTGATAATGATCCGACCAGTCGGTGACAATTGTCACGATCTCGCCATCGGTACCGCGCTCAGCCTCCGCCACCGCAGCGGTGACGCGGGCATGTTCTTCAGCTGTAAAACGCCGTGCCATCACCATCCCCCCGATGCGCCGCCGCCACCGAAACCGCCACCGCCGCCGGAAAAACCTCCCCCGCCGCCAAAGCCGCCTCCACCACCCCAGGAGGAGCCACCGCCTCCGCCCCAGGACGATCCGCCGCCGCTACCCCAGCCGGGTCCCCAGATCACCACCGGCGCGCGGCCACGGCGATATTTCTTGCCGCGCGCCGCGCCGATGATGATCGGCAGCACGACGAAGATCAGGATCGCGAGCCAGAAGATCAGCACGATCAGGCCCGCGCCGTCTTTCTTGCGCGACTTGCCGCTGTCGATTAGCTGCTTGGCGCGCGCCTCAGCGGCTTCGAGCGGGAGCTTGAGTTGTTCGTTGATCGCGGTTGCGCCCGCCATGATCCCGCCGGGCATGTCCCCATCCCTGAAGCGTGGGATGATCGTGTCGCGGACGATCATCCCCGACAGCGCGTCGGTCATGATCGGCTCAAGGCCATAGCCGACCTCGATCCGCACCTTGCGCTCATTGGGCGCGACCAGCAGGATGATGCCGTTGTCGGCATCCTTCTGCCCGATCTGCCACGTGCGCCCGAGCTTGTAGCCGAAATCCTCGATCGGATAGCCTTGAAGGTCCGGCACCGTGGCGACCACCAGCTGACGCCCGGTCGCCTTCTCGGTCGCGTCCGACATCGCGGTCAGCTCAGCCTCCTGTGCGGGGCTCAGCAGATTCGCCGCATCTACGACCCGCCCGGTCAGCTTGGGAAAATTCTGCGCCGATGCCGCCTGCCCCGCAAAGGCGGCGAGCAACAGGGCGAGAAGAAGGTGCATCAGCCTCATGGCGTTGCTCCGGGTACATTGATTTCACGGATGATCGCGGCGCTTCCGGCTAGAATGGCCCCGGACATGTTGCCCGATCGGATGCGCGGAATGATCGTGCGGGTGATAATCGCCTTTGCCTCTTCGTCGCGTAGCACGCCTTCGAGGCCATAGCCGACCTCGATCCGCACCTGACGTTCATTGGGCGCGACGATCAGCATGACGCCGTCATCGACATCCACCCTACCGATACCCCATTTGCGACCCAGCTCCACACCGACGTCCTCGATCTTGCGGCCGTGCAGCGTCGGCAAGGTTACGACGACGAACTGGCCGCGCGTTGCGCGCTCGGTGGTCTGCAACGCACGGTCGAGCAGCGCCTCCTTGTCCGGCGACAGCAGGTCCGCCGCATCGACAACCCGCCCCGTCAGCGCGGGCAATGTCGGCGACGCATCCGGCGTCGACCCCGACCCTGCCGTCCCGCACCCGGCGAGGAGCAGGAGCGGCAGAAGGCGGTGCGCGATCAGTTGCTGTTCCCGAAGTCCACCTTGGGCGCGGTGTCGGCGCCCGGCGTGGTCGCCTGGAACGGGGCCATCGGCTTGGCACCGTAGAAGATCTTGGCGCCGATCGCGTCGGGGAAGGTGCGGATGGTGGTGTTATAGCTCTGCACCGCCTCGTTATAATCGCGGCGGGCGATGCCGATGCGGTTCTCCGTCCCCTCCAGTTGGCTCATCAGCGTCGCGTAATTGGCCTGGCTCTTGAGCTCGGGATAGGCCTCCTGCAGCCGCTGAAGCGACAGGGTCACGCCGGCCTGCACGCGGTCATAGGCGGCGAGCTTGGCGGGATCGGTCAGGTCGGCGTCGCTGACGCGCACCTGAGTCGCGGCGGCGCGCGCCTGCGTCACCTCGGTCAGGATCGCCTTTTCCTGTGCGCCCGCCGCGCGGACGGTGGAGACGAGATTGGGGATCAGGTCAGCGCGCCGCTGATATTGATTCTGCACCTCGGCCCATTTTGCCTTGGCAGTTTCTTCGGCGGTCGGAACGCTGTTGAGCCCGCAGGCGGACAGCATGGCCGCGGCAACCAGCGCGGCAACCAGACGAAGCTTCATCGCGGTGAATCCCTCATAGTGTGTCGCATCCATACGACACCGCACATTTAGGGGGCGCTCGGGTAGTGCGCAATGGAAACCGGAAATTTGCAGCGGAGCGAGGCGTTGGCTAGCCTCACCACGCACTCAAAGGGGGATCGCCCATGCTCAACGAATTCAAGGCCTTCATTGCGCGCGGCAATGTGCTCGACCTCGCCGTCGCAGTGATCATCGGTGCCGCGTTCGGCAAGATCGTGACGTCGTTGACCGAGGACATCATCATGCCGGTAATCGGCAGGATTTTTGGCGGCCTCGATTTCTCCAGCTACTTTCTGGTGCTGGGCGACGTCCCCGAGAACCTTCAGGGATCGACCGACTATGCCGCACTGAAGAAGGCAGGCGTCCCGCTGTTCGGCTATGGCGAGTTCGTGACCCAGGCGGTGAATTTTCTCATCATCGCCTTCATCATCTTCCTGCTGATCCGCGCGGTGAACCGCATCGTGCCGAAGCCCGAAGCGGCGGCGCCGAGCGATCCGGCCGACGTGGTGCTGCTGCGTGAGATCAGGGACGAACTGCGCAAGCGGAACGAAAGCGCTTGAGTTGAGGAGGCACCGTCAGGCGCCAAGAAAATTAGGCCGCCGCTAGATCCTCGGCGGTGGCATCCGCCAGACTGGTCCCGTCGAGGATGCGTGCGGTTTCGTCGCGTACCCGCGCCATGGCATGACGGATCGCGCACGCCGCCTCGTCCTTGCAGTCGAGGCAAGGGCGATAGGCGGTGCGGCTGACGCATGGCACCAGCGCCAGCGGCCCTTCGATCACCCGGATGATCTCGCCCAGCGAGATCAGGTGGTTGGCACGCGCGAGCCGGTAGCCGCCCATCTTGCCGCGCGTCGACAGGATGAACCCTGCTTCACGCAGATCGGCCAGGATCAGTTCGAGAAACTTGCGCGGCACATTCGCTTCGGCGGCGATCCGCGTCATCGGCGTCGGCGCGCCATCCCGCGGCTGCTTCGCCAGAAACAGCATGGCGCGCAGGGCATAGCGAGAGCGCTGAGTCAGCATGGCATGCTCTTTGCGCGCGGTTTATGGCGATGGGAAGGCCAAATCCCATCGTTCTTGTTAGATTTCGGCACCGACCCGCGCCAGAACCCGCTCTTTTCAATCGGATTTGGCGTCCCTATATCGGTGAGGCCGGGTTCGCCCGGCTATGACGATAAATTGTGGCGTGCAATAGACGCAGCGGACCCGGGGGCAGTACCCGGCGGCTCCACCAGAAATGGTGGCTTTCTGGAGACCGTTTCTGACGGGGCCGAACCAGGATCGACGTGTGTTGAAAAGCGTTTCTTTCGTTCGGAATGGGACCACCGCGACGGCCCATACACACAAGTGCCAACGATAACGAAGCACTCGCTATTGCGGCCTAACCCCAAGTCCTAACGGACTAAGGTTAGACTAAAATGCGCGGTTGGACCGCACCGGGCAACAGAAGCGGATTCCAGCGGTACGGGGAGCACCGGGCAACAGAAGCTCCCCACTATCTGCCCTTTGCCAGCTTCTCTTCCTCGACGCTGAACGCCGACCGCCCCTTGCTTGTGGGCGGAGTTGCGGTGGCGAAGAAGGCCACGCCCTTCCCCGCCGCGCGGTCGATCCACAGCCCCGAGCGTAACCCATAGGCCTCTCCGGCATGGCCGATCCGCGTGCGGCCATCGCCGAACAGGTCGTCGTCGCATCCGGCCCGCGCAGTCGGCAATGTGGTAACTGCCAGCCCATACTGGCAGTAGAAGCCACCCGTCGTGTCACCATTGGCGCCGTCGAAGCGCCACGCTACGCGCTCCAGCTCGGCGATCGACTCCTTCCTGAGGAACCTGCCGTCATTGCGCAGCAGCATCGCCCCAATCACCGCCAGGTCGCGCATCGACGCACGCAGCCCGCCCTGTGGCGAGAACAGCGCGCCATTTTCCCCCAGCCGGTATTCGCCAAGGTCGCAGCCATCTTTGGCGATCACCGCGCACTCGGGCCGCTTGCCCTTGAGGTCGTCGAGCGCGGTCTCCCCGCTCGCACGGTACAGTACGACATGCCGCGCAATCTTCGCGTCCGAACAAGTCGACCAGTTGAAACAGGCATCGAGCTTCAACGGCGTCAGGACCAACCGCTGCATCAGCCGGTCGAACCGCTCGCCACCGGCCTTCTCCATCACGCTCGCGATCACCGGGAATGCAACGTTGGAATAGCGGAAATAGCTGCCCGGACCGTGCTGTGCGTCCCATAACGTCGGTCGCGCAATCACATCGGCAAGCCGGTCGCCGAGCGGCACGCGATACTCCTCCGGGTCGATCAGCCCCGAACGATGCGACAACAGATGGCGCAGGGTCACCGGCGCGTCGGGAAAGGCCGGGTTGCGCATCCGCCAGCCCAGCACTTCCGACACGTCGCGATCCAGGGCGAGCTGCTCCGCCTCGACCATCCGCATCACCCCGAGCGCGACCACCAGCTTGGAGATGCTGGCGATCCGCACCGGATCGTCGGCGGTGACGCGGCGTCCGGTGGTGCGATCCGACACACCGTTCGCCCGCGCCCCCGTCACGCCCTTCGCGTCAAAGGCGACCCGCACCTCGGCCGGGCCGGTGGTCGCGCAGCCCGCGAGCAGCAGCCCGGCGACCAGCACGACCGACCGCATCGCGCTCAGCCCTTCTTCGCGGCGATGTAGCGGTCGACTTCCTCGCTCAGCACGTTGAGCGGCACCGCGCCATTGGCCAGCACCACCTCATGGAAATCGCGGATGTCGAACTTCGCGCCCAGCGCGGCTTCCGCCTTCTTGCGCAATTCGGCGATCTTGAGCTGGCCGATCATGTAGCTCGTCGCCTGGCCCGGATTGTTGATGTAGCGATTGACCTCCCGCTCGATATCGGCGGGCGAGATCGACGAGTTCGCCTTGAAATAGTCGATCGCCTGTTCGCGGCTCCACTTCTTGGCGTGCAGCCCGGTATCGGTCACCAGCCGGATCGCCCGCCACATCTGGAGCGAGAGCATCCCGAATTCCGAATAGGGGTCGGCATATCCGCCCATCTCCTTGGCCAGCCGCTCGGTATAGAGGCCCCAACCCTCGCTATAGACGCTGTATCCGCCGAAACGGCGGAACTTGGGCAGCCCCTCCAGCTCCATCGCGCGCGCAATCTGGAAATGATGCCCCGGCGCGCCTTCATGCACCGCAATCCCCTCCAGCTGGATCTTCTGCACCTGATCCATATTGGCAAGGTTGGTATAGTAGATGCCGGGTCGAGATCCGTCGGGCGCGGGGCGGTTGTAGAAAGCGACCGACGCGGTCCCCTCACGCCATTTCTCGACCGCACGCACCTCCAGCTTCGCCTTGGGCAGGCGGTGGAACCAGCGCGGCGCTGCCTCCATCATTTTGGCGACCACGGCACGCGCTTCGGTCAGATAGGCTTCGCGACCGGCATCGGTGTTGGGGAATTTCAGCTTGGGATCGGTCCGGACGACCTCGAAGAAGGATTCGAGACTACCGGTATAGCCGATCCGCGCCTTGACCGCTTCCATCTCCGCGCGGATCGCGGCGACCTGATCGAGACCGATCTGGTGGATCTGGTCGGCGGTCATGTCGGTCGTCGTATTCTGCGCCAGCCGGTTGGCATAGAAGGCCGCGCCATTGGGCAGACTCCACGCCCCGTCATTTCCTTTCGACTTGGGCTCGATCTCGTCGAGGACTGCGAACAGCGTGTCGAAGCCGCGCTTGAACGGGCCGGTCAGCGCCTTTTCCGCGTCCGCGATCAGCGCCGCCTTCTCGGCATCGGGGATTTCGAGCGCGGTCACCTTCTTGCGAAAATCAGCGAGCAATGTGCTGTCCTCGCCCGGCCCGAATGGCGCGCCGGTGATGACCTTGCGCGCGTCCTCGCGCGCAGGCTTGAATACCATCTTGGGGGGCACGATGCCCTTCTTCGCCTGATCGCGCATCGTCGTGGCGACCTCGCCCATCACCCGCTCGACCTCGGCGATCCGGGCAATGTAAGCGCGCGCATCCGCGACCGTCGCGATGCGGTGATTGTTGATCAGAAATACCGGGATCTGACCCGCCGGGCTGCCGTTGGTCGACACCGGAAAGCCATAGTCGCGGAACATGTATGACGCGCGCGACCGTTCGACTTGGGTCTCGAACAGGCGATAGCTCAGCCGCGCCTGCGGGCCGAGTTTCGCAGGATCGAACTGCGCGCGCATCTGTTTCAGCGTCGCCTCGGCCATCGCCATGCGTTTCTCGCCGCTGGCGCGGCTATAGTCGTCGAGCTTGTCGTAATTGGTCTTGAGGCCGAGCGCGGTTTGCGATTCGGGGCTCAGCGCGACATTGGCGTCGAACGCAGTGTCGAGAAACGCATTGAGCCGCGCATCCTCGGCCCGGGTATCGGCGGCGGCGGGCGCGGCCTGCGGCGCGGCGTTCGAGACGAGCGCGGGGGCGGCGACGCCGGCGAGCAGCAATGGAAGGGCAAGGCGAAGCGTCACGGGCGGTTTCCTGTGCGGGAGGAGCGAGATAGCCCACGCTACCGCCAGTTTCCGGGTCGAGCAAATGGCGCAGAAACGAAAAAGGGCCCCGGTTTCCCGGAGCCCTCTTCGTTCTTGCGACCGTCAGGCGATCAGTCGTCGCTGCCACCGGTCAGGAATGCCGGGAGGCCGATATTCTCGCCGCCCTCGTCCTTCGACTCCGAACGCTCGCTGCGCGGGCGGTCGTTGCGGTCGCCACGGTCGCGGCGCGGGCCACGGTCGCGGTCGCCACCACGGCCACCATCGCCGCGTCCGCCTTCGCGACGGCGATCGCCGCCACGGGCGCCTTCGCGATCACCACGCTCGCGCGGTTCACGGGCGGGACGGGTATCTTCCAGCTCGGCACCGGTTTCCTGATCGACGACACGCATCGACAGGCGAACCTTGCCGCGCTGGTCGATCTCGAGCACCTTGACCTTGACCTCCTGACCTTCGGACAGGACGTCGCTGACCTTCTCGACGCGCTCGTTCTTGATTTCCGACACGTGAACCAGGCCGTCCTTGCCGCCCATGAAATTCACGAACGCGCCGAAATCGACCAGGTTGACGACCTTGCCGTTGTAGATCTTGCCGACCTCGGCCTCTTCGACGATGCCCTTAATCCAGTTCATCGCAGCTTCGATCTGGCTGACGTCGGACGAGCTGACCTTGATCACGCCCTCGTCGTCGATGTCGACCTTCGCGCCGGTGGTGGCGACGATCTCGCGGATCACCTTGCCGCCGGTGCCGATGACGTCGCGGATCTTCGACTTGTCGATCTGCATCGTCTCGATGCGCGGCGCATGGGCCGACAGCTCGGTGCGGGTTTCGCCCAGCGCCTTGGCCATTTCGCCCAGGATGTGCGCGCGGCCTTCCTTGGCCTGCGCCAGTGCAACGCGCATGATCTCGTCGGTGATGCCGGCAACCTTGATGTCCATCTGCATCGTGGTGATGCCTTCGGACGTGCCGGCGACCTTGAAGTCCATGTCGCCCAGGTGATCCTCGTCACCAAGGATGTCGGACAGGATCGCGAAATCCTTACCTTCCAGGATCAGGCCCATGGCGATGCCCGACACCGGACGCTTGAGCGGAACGCCCGCGTCCATCATCGACAGCGAACCGCCGCACACCGTCGCCATCGACGACGAGCCGTTCGACTCGGTGATGTCCGACAGGACGCGGATCGTGTAGGGGAACTCGTCCTTGCTCGGCAGCACCGGGTGCAGCGCGCGCCATGCCAGCTTGCCATGACCGACTTCGCGACGGCCCGGCGCGCCGAAGCGGCCGACTTCGCCGACCGAATAGGGCGGGAAGTTATAGTGGAGCATGAAGTTCGAGTAGGACAGGCCGTCCAGCCCGTCGATCATCTGCTCGGCGTCCTTGGTGCCCAGCGTGGTGGTGCAGATCGACTGCGTCTCGCCACGCGTGAACAGCGCCGAACCATGCGCACGGGGCAGGAAGTGGACCGCCGCCTCGATCGGACGGATCTGGGTGGTCGAGCGACCGTCGATGCGGGTGCCGTCCTTGAGGATGGCGCCGCGGACGATTTCCGCCTCCAGCTTCTTGACCAGCTTCATCGCGGCCATCTGATCCTGCGGGGTGGCGTCGGAGAACGCCTCCTTCGCCTTGGCGCGTGCGGCGTTCAGCAGGTCCGAACGCTTGGACTTGTCGGTCACCTTATAGGCGGCGGCGATGTCCTTGCCGATCAGCTTCTTGAGCTTGTCCTTGGCGGCCGAGAGGTCGGCCTGCTCGGCCATTTCCCACGGATCCTTCGCGGCCTGCTCGGCCAGGTCGATGATCGCGTTGACGACCTGCTTGCACGCCTTGTGCGCGAACTGGACGGCGCCCAGCATGACCTCTTCCGACAGCTCCTTGGCTTCGGATTCGACCATCATCACGGCATTGCCGGTGGCGGCGACGACCAGGTCGAGATCGCCCTCTGCAACCTGCTCATTGGTCGGGTTCAGCACGTAGTCGCCATCGACATAGCCGACGCGCGCCGCACCGATCGGGCCCATGAACGGCACACCCGAGATCGTCAGAGCAGCCGATGCCGCGACCATCGCCAGAATGTCCGGCTCATTCTCGCCGTCATAGGACAGCACCTGACAGATGACGTTGATTTCGTTGTAGAACCCTTCGGGGAACAACGGGCGGATCGGGCGGTCGATCAGGCGGCTGGTCAGCGTTTCCTTTTCGGTCGCGCCGCGCTCACGCTTGAAGAAGCCACCCGGAATGCGGCCGGCGGCCGAGAATTTTTCCTGATAGTGCACGGTGAGCGGGAAGAAATCCTGCCCTTCCTTCACCGACTTGGCGGCGGTGACGGCGCACAGCACCACGGTTTCGCCGAGCGTCGCCATCACGGCGCCATCGGCCTGACGGGCAACCTGCCCGGTTTCGAGTGTCAGGGTTTGTCCGCCCCACTCGATCGATACGGTTTTCTTGTCGAACATGTATTTTCCTTTGGACCGGACGCCCAATGCGTCCGGGGCCTGTGTGCAAGCTGTCCGGCTTGCGCGGTGCGGGGTGACGTCACCCCTGTTGCGGGTTCATGGCCGAATTGCCGGTGACCCTGGATTCGGGCGGATGCCCGAAATGGCAAAAAGGCGACCCGAAGGCCGCCTTTCCGGTTACTTGCGAAGCCCGAGCTTCGCGATGAGGGCGGTGTAGCGATCCCCGTCCGTCTTGCGGAGATAGTCGAGGAGGCTGCGGCGCTTGTTGACCATCATCAGCAGGCCGCGGCGCGAATGGTTGTCCTTCGCATGGCCCTTGAAGTGGCTGGTCAGGTTGACGATGCGCTCGGTCAGGATCGCGATCTGGACTTCGGGGCTGCCGGTATCGCCTTCGGCGCGGCCATGTTCCTTGGTCAGTTCAGCCTTGCGCTCGGTCGTGATCGTCATGTGTTTTCCTTCGACATCATTCTACAGGTTGAAGCCGCGCACGACGCGGACGCTTCTGTCCGAAACCTCGACCAGCGCGACCGGCGTTTCGCCGTCCAGCGCAAAGTGTTGGCCATCATTCGCGGCAATCCCGGTCAGAACTTTCCCCTGGCGGAGAGCCCCTGCCTGACCGGGTTCGAGGAATAGAGCCGGGATGTCGTCCAGCCCCGCCCTCAGCGGCAGGAGGCAATGTTCAAGGGTGCGGCCCTTAGCGGATTCGGCCAGTTTGTCCAGCGATATCGCCGAATCGAGCGTGAATGGCCCGGCCTTTACGCGCCGGAGCATCGTGACATGGCCGACGCTGCCCAGCGCCAGTGCGATATCGCGGGCGAGGCTGCGGATATAGGTGCCCTTTGACACATGGGCAGTCAGTGTCGCCGAATCGGCATCGGTTTCGCCCAGCGTGAGCGCATGAATCGTCACCGCGCGGGTCGCCAGCGTCACCACCTCTCCCTTTCGCGCAAGGTCATAGGCGCGTTCGCCTTCGACCTTGAGCGCGGAATAAGCGGGCGGCACCTGATCGATCGGCCCGGTAAAGCGTGGCAGGACCGCCGCGATCTGTTCGCGAGTCGGGCGCACGTCCGATTCGGCGACGGCCTTGCCCTCCAGATCGAGCGTGTCGGTCTCCACCCCGAACCGGATCGTGAAGTCGTACACCTTATCACTGTCGAGCATCCGCCCGGCAAGCTTGGTCGCCTCCCCCACCGCGATCGGCAGGACGCCGGTCGCCAGCGGGTCGAGCGTGCCGCCATGCCCAACCTTGGGCAGGTCGCGCAGCTTTGGCCCATAGCCGCTGTCGCGCAGGGCGCGCTTGACCGCGCTGACCCCCTGGGTCGAGCCGAGCCCCAGCGGCTTGTCGAGAATGATCCAGCCATGCATCGGGGTACGCGCCTAGACGGTGAGGTTCACGAGTCCCAGCACGAATCGTGTGATCGCATTGATCATTGGTGCGGCGATCCACTCCCCGACTCGCGCGTGCGGGTCGAGCAGCGGGATCGCCACCACCGTGGCGATCACGGCGAGCACGACCAGCCGTCCGGCGAGCCGCAGCCGCTGCCGCGCGGGGACAGGCAACAGCGCGCTCAATGCCCGGCCCATGTCGAATGGCGGGACCGGCAGCAGGTGAAAACTCGTCATGCACGCATTCGCAAGGATGAAGTTGAACAGATTGCTCGTGACGAGCCAGCCCATGCCTCGCTCGGACATCGTTCCGTCCGAAGCTGCGACCACCGCGCCCAGCGCCATCGCCGCAACCAGCGCCGCGGCAAAGCTCGCCACCGGACCAGCCAGCGCGCTGATCAGCCGCCGCCGCCGCGCCAGCGCATCCTCGCCCAGCGCGAACGGACGGTGACGCGGCCAGCCGAACACCGGTGCGCCGGACAGCGCCAGCGCGATCGGGACGATCACAGTCCCCACCGGATCGACCGCGCGCAAGAAACGGGGCAATCGGCTGGGCATTGGCTCGGGTGCATCGGCTTCGGCGGGCAACCAGCTCGCCACCAGCCGCTGCGCAGCATCATGGAGCAGTACCGCCGCAATCGCGGGTAACGTCCACACGGCCAGCGAATCGACGATCGGCTGCATCATCCCCCCGTCACACACCGTGGCCGAAGGGCGCGCGCGTCTCCACCTGATTCCTTGCGGGCGGCAGTCGCGTAACGGGACGTATTGAACCCTAATCCGCGGCTGCCAGCGCCTCGGTGAAATGCCGTCGACACAGCGCGACATAGCGGTCGTTGCCGCCAATCTCGGTCTGCGCGCCGTCGGCCACGGCGCGGCCCTCCGCATCGACGCGCAGGTTCATCGTCGCCTTGCGCCCGCAGCGGCACACCGACTTGATCTCGACCAGCGCGTCGGACAGCGCGAGCAGCCGCGCCGATCCGGGGAACAGCGCGCCACGGAAATCGGTGCGCAATCCATAGGCGAGCACCGGTATCCCCAGGACATCGGCTACCGCCGCCAGCTGATCCACCTGCGCCCCGCTCAGAAACTGCGCCTCATCGACCAGCACGCAATGCACCGGGCCGTGATCCATCTCGCGCTCGACGTGGAGGCGCAGATCGGTGTCGGCGGCAAATCCTACCGCCTCGGTATCCAGGCCGATCCGCGACGCGATCCGCCCCGCGCCCGATCGATCGTCGAGCGCCGCGGTGAACAGGAGGGTGCGCATGCCGCGCTCGCGATAGTTGAAATCGGCCTGCAACAGCGTGGTCGATTTACCCGCATTCATGCTGGCATAGTAGAAATAGAGCTTGGCCATGGCGCGACCCTAGCGCGGCTCCAGCAAAACGCGATCAGCTTTCCGCATCGCCTTCATCTCCCAGATCCCGCGCCACCTTGGGGTCGCGCAGCAGCTGGTCGATATGGCTGCCCTCGTCGAAGCTCTCGTCGGCCAGAAATTTGAGTTTCGCGGCGTATTTCATCTTCATCCGCCCGGCGACCTCGCGCTGGAGATAGGCGGTGTTGGTGCGCAGCGCCTTGATCACCGCTTCCTCGTCCTTGCCCAGCAGCGGCTTCACGAAGACGGTGGCGTGGCGCAGGTCGGGCGACATGCGCACTTCGGTCACGCTCACCACATGGCTGGTCAGCACATCGTCATGCACCTCCCCGCGCGCGAGGATGTCCGAGAGGATATGGCGCACCTGCTCGCCCACGCGCAGCAGGCGGACGGAGCGGGTCTCGGGCGTGTCGTTGTGCTTCATGAACTCCCTCTCCCCTTCAGGGGAGAGGGCCGGGGAGAGGGGCAGTGCGAGACTGCCGCCGTCCGGCTAAGGGACAGGCCCCTCTCCCAACCCTCTCCCCTGAAGGGGAGAGGGCAATTTGATTACAGCGTCCGTTCGCGCAGCTCGACCTCGAACGTTTCGAGATAGTCGCCCGGCTTGATGTCGGTGAAGTTCTGCGTGAACGTCACACCGCATTCCAGACCCGCGCGGACTTCGGCGACATCGTCCTTGAAGCGGCGCAGTGACGCGATCTCGCCCTGATAGATGATGACGTCGTCGCGCGTGATGCGGGCCTTGAGCGCCTTGCGGATCGCGCCGTCGGTGACCAGCAGACCGGCCGCCTTGCCATGCTTGCCCGCCGAGAAGACCTCGCGGATTTCGGCACGGCCGACCACGGTTTCGAACGCTTCCGGGCCGAGCTGCCCGGCCATGCCGGCGCGGATCTCGTCGGTGAGTTCGTAGATCACGTCATAATATTTGAACGCGACCTTGTGGCGGTCGGCGATCTCGCGCGCCTTGGCGTTCGGACGGACGTTGAAGCCGATGATCGGCGCGCCCGAGGCCGCAGCCGCGTTGACGTCGCTCTCGGTGATGCCGCCCACCCCGGCGTGCAGCACGCGCGCCTTGATGTCGTCGGTGCTGATCTTGTTGATCGCCGCGACGATCGCCTCGACCGTGCCCTGGGTATCCGCCTTGACGACCAGCGGATATTCCATCGCCTGCTTTTCCTTGAGCGCGCTGAACATGCTCTCGAGGCTGGCGGGGGTGTTGGTGGTGCGCTTGTTCTGGATGACGCTGGCGCGATAGGCGGCGACCTCACGGGCGCGCGCTTCGTTCTCGACCACCTGGAGCAGGTCGCCCGCCATCGGCACGCCCGACAGGCCGAGGATCTCGACCGGCATCGACGGGCCCGCTTCCTTGATCTGGCGACCCTTGTCGTCGATCAGCGCACGAACCTTGCCGCTCTCCGCGCCGACGACGAACACGTCGCCGACCTTGAGCGTGCCGCGGGTGACGAGGATCGTCGCGACCGGGCCGCGACCCTTGTCCAGCTTCGCCTCGACCACATTGCCCTCGGCAGCGCGATCGGGATTGGCCTTCAGTTCCATCAGTTCGGCCTGGAGCTGAATCTTCTCGACTAGCTCGTCCAGGCCGGTCTTTTCCTTCGCCGAAACCTCGACATCCTGGGTCTCGCCGCCCATCGCCTCGACCTGGATGTCATGCTCCAGCAGGCGCTCGCGCACGCGCTGGGCATTGGCCTCGGGCTTGTCGATCTTGTTGATCGCGACGATCATCGGAACGCCCGCCGCCTTGGTGTGATTGATCGCCTCGATCGTCTGCGGCATCAGCCCGTCATCGGCGGCGACCACCAGCACGACGATGTCGGTGACGTTCGCGCCGCGCGCGCGCATCTCCGAAAACGCCTCGTGACCCGGAGTGTCGAGGAAGGTGATCTTCGACTTGTCCTTCAGCGTCACCTGATACGCACCGATATGCTGGGTGATGCCACCGGCCTCGCCGCGCACCACATCGGTGCCGCGCAGCGCGTCGAGCAGGCTGGTCTTGCCGTGATCGACATGGCCCATGATCGTCACCACCGGCGGACGCGGCTTCAGCGACTCCTCGGCATCCTCGACCGTGTCGACGGCAAGGTCGATGTCGGAATCGGAGACGCGGACGATGTTGTGGCCGAATTCGGTCACCAGCAGCTCGGCGGTGTCCTGGTCGATCGTCTGGGTCAGCGTGACGGGCATGCCCATCTTGAACAGCGCCTTGACCAGGTCCGCGCCCTTTTCGGCCATGCGGTTGGCGAGTTCGGAAACGGTGATCGCGTCCGGCACCTGGACGTCGCGGACCTGCTTGGCCTGCGGCTCGCGCGGGCCGGAGTGGCGACGTTCCTTGTCACGCGCCCGCTTGAGCGCGGCGAGGCTGCGCGCGCGCGCGCCATCGTCGCCGCCCAGTGCGCGGTTGACGGTCAGTTTGCCGCCGCGACGCTCGTCGCCCTTGCGGTCACGCTGTTGCGGACGCTGTGGCTCGGGCGCACGCGCCGGTGCGCGGTTCGGGCCTAGATTGGCGCTGCGCGGAGCCGCTGCACCGCCACCACTGCTCGCCGGGGCGACAGCTGCGGGAGCGGGTGCCGCCGCCGGTTCGGGCTTGGCCGGCGCGGGGCGCGGGATTTCTGGACGCTGCACCGGCGTGAACCGGCGGGGCGCGGGACGGCTGGGGTCGAGCTGCAGCGCGACCGGCTCGGGGGCCGGCGGTGCGGCTGGCGTGGGCGGCGCAGCAGGTGCAACCGGCTCAGGACGGGCCTCGACGACGGGCTCGGCCTGCGGCTCGACCTTGGGTGCCGCCGCCGCTTCGGCTTCGGCGCGCGCCTTTTCCTCGATCCGGCGCTGCTCTGCCTCAGCCGCTTCGGCACGCTCGCGCTCTTCGCGGCGACGCGCTTCCTCATTGGCCTGCATGCGCTGGTCTTCAGCCTCGCGCAGAAGGCGAGCCTGACGCTCCTGGGCGGTCTCGCCTGCGGGCGCGGCGGAGCGCGGCGCAGGGGCCGGCGGCGGCGGGGCGGCAACCGGCGGCGGCGGGGGCGGCGCAGCCTCTTCAACCGGGGCACCCGTCTGTGGACCCAGCATGCGGCGGCGCTTGACCTCGACCACAACGGTGTTCGAGCGTCCGTGGCTGAAGCTCTGCTTCACCTTGCCGGTCTCGACCGTGCGCTTCAGCCCCAGCGGCTGGCGCATTCCGAGTTTCGGCTTTTCGTTTTCGGTATCGCTCAAGTTTCTGTTCCTGCTTTTCTTCGTCGTTCGTCGGATCGCCGCAAGGCCCGATGCGCCTTGCGAGTGGGTTTCGCAAGGCTATGGGGCCGGGTCGGGTCCGATAAAATGGAGCAGACGGTCGAGTGCATCGCGCACCCGCCCCGCCGCTCTGGGGTCGGTCAGGCCAGCATGTACCACATTTTCGCGGCCAAGCGCCAAGGACAATATGGTGCGCGGAAACGGCAATGTGAACCCCGTGTCGCCCGAACCCTCGCGGTCGGAGCCGACCCGCAATGCCTGATCGAGCTTGCGCGACCCGTCCGCGCCCGCGTCGGACGCATGGAACAGCAGATGAAGCTTGCCCATGCGGCCCGCTTTCTCGATCCGCTCGCCGCCGATCACCACGTGACCAGCCTTGGCTTCCAGTCCCAGCCGATCGAGAAATGCGCGCTCGAGCTGCGCCACAATGCGCGCGCCGAGATCGTCGGGAATATTGAGGTCGCTCGTCTTGAACGCCCGCGCCAGAGCACCGCGCAGCTGCTTGCCGCTGGCGTCAAGCTCGGCGCGGGTCACGCCTATCCACGCACCGCGACCGGGTGCCTTGGCGCGGACATCGGGCAGCACATCGCCATCGGGCGACACGGCAAGCCGGATCAGCCCGTCGCGAGGTTGCCCTTCGCGCGAGAGGATACAGGTGCGGATGGGACCCCCATCCGCACGCTGACCGTCCGTCAGTTCAGCCGGGCGCTCATTGCTCGGAGTCCGCAATTGCGTCCTCCTCGCCGGCCGAAGCCGGTTCTTCATCCGCGAACCAGTGTGCGCGGGCGGCCATGATGATCTCGTTGCCCTGCTCGTCGGTCAAGCCGTACTCGCCGAGCACGCCGCCCTTGTCCTGCTCGCGCATTTCGCGCTGCGGGGCGGCGGGACCGTCGCCACGGCGGCGGGGTTCGGCGCGCTTCTTGGCGACCAGCTCGTCGGTGGCGAGATCGGCGAGGTCGTCGAGCGTCTTGATCCCGGCCTTGCCCAGCGTGACCAGCATCGCTTCGGTCAGATAGGGCATGGTCGCCAGATCGTCCTCGACGCCCAGCGCGCGGCGGGCTTCGCGATTGGCTTCCTCGCGCCGCTCCAGCGCCTCGGCCGCACGACTCTGCAGCTCCTGCGCGAGGTCGTCGTCGAACCCTTCGATGCTCGCCAGCTCGTCGATCTCGACATAGGCGACTTCCTCGAGCTGGCTGAAGCCCTCGGCGACCAGCAGCTGTGCCAGCGTCTCGTCGACGTCCAGCTCGTTCTGGAACATCTCGCTGTTCGCGACGAATTCCTGCTGGCGCTTCTCGCTCGAATCGGTCTCGGTCAGGATGTCGATGGCCTTGCCGGTCAGCTGGCTGGCGAGGCGGACATTCTGGCCGCGACGGCCGATGGCAAGGCTGAGCATGTCGTCGGGGACGACCACTTCGATGCGGTCATCCTCTTCGTCGATGACGACGCGCGCGACATTGGCCGGCTGCAGCGCGTTGACGACGAAGGTCGCGGTATCGGGCGACCAGGGGATGATGTCGATCTTCTCGCCCTGCATCTCCTGCACGACCGCCTGCACGCGGCTGCCCTTCATGCCGACGCACGCGCCGACCGGGTCGATCGAGGAGTCATGCGAGATCACGCCGATCTTGGCGCGCGAACCCGGGTCGCGGGCGGCGGCCTTGATCTCGATGATCCCGTCATAGATTTCGGGGACTTCCTGCGCGAACAGCTTCTTCATGAAGTCGGGATGCGCGCGGCTGAGGAAGATCTGCGGGCCGCGCGTCTCGCGCACGACCTTCAGGATCAGGCTGCGGACGCGGTCGCCGACGCGCACCACTTCGCGCGGAATCTGCGCGTCGCGGCGGATCACGCCCTCGGCGCGGCCCAGATCGACGACGACATGGCCGAACTCGACGCGCTTGACGACGCCGGTGATGATTTCGCCCTGGCGGTCCTTGAACTCTTCATACTGGCGCTCGCGCTCGGCGTCGCGGACCTTCTGGAAGATGATCTGCTTCGATGCCTGCGCCTGGATGCGGCCAAATTCGATCGGAGGCAGCGGATCGACGATGAAGTCGCCGACCTTGGCGTCCTTCTGCAGCTTCTGTGCGCCCTTGAGGTCGACCTGCTTGAAATAGTCATCGACCGCCTCGACCACCTCGACCACGCGCCACAGGCGCAGGTCGCCGGTCATCGGGTCCAGCTTGGCGCGGATGTCGTTCTCGACGCCATAGCGGTTCTTGGCGGCGCGCTCGATCGCGTCCTCCATCGCCTCGATGACGATCGCCTTGTCGATCATCTTCTCGCTCGCCACCGAATTGGCGATGGCAATCAGCTCGGCCTTGTTGGCGGAAATGGCGGTGGCCATCAGTCCTGTTCCTCTGCTTCGAATTCGTCCGCGCCCTCGGTCGAGAGCGGCTTGGTTGCGGCAATCAGCCGGTCGGTAATCATCAGCTTCGCGTCCTCGATGGTCGCGAAGGCGATGTTGTGGGTCAGCCCGTGCCCGTCGGTGATCGCGATCGACTCGCCCTCCACCCCGGCCAGGTCGCCCTTATATTGTTTGCGCCCGTCGATCTTCTCGGTGAGCGTGATGCGCGCCTCATGCCCCTGCCAGTCCGCGAAATCCTTGAGCCGGGTCAGCGGCCGATCGATACCGGGCGAGCTGACCTCGAGCCGATAGGCTTCGGGGATCGGGTCGCGGCCGGCCTCTTCAAGCGCGTCGAGCTGGTCGGAGATGCGGCGCGACAGGTCGGCGCAATCGTCGATGTTCAGCTGGCGGGTGTCGGGCCGCTCGGCCATCACCTGCAGCGTGCGATCGCCCTCGCCGCCGAACAGCTTGACGCGCACCAGGTCGAAGCCGAGCGCACGCGCCTCGGGCTCGATGATTGCGGTCAGGACAGCCAGGTCGGCCACGCGAAAACTCCAAATACGTCGGAAACACCCCATCGCCGCCGGACCCTGTGGGCCCGACCTCGGCAAGGTTTCCAATGTCGAGAACGGTTCCTCTATAGAGCCATGCTGTGCGAACGGCAAGGATTTCGAGTCAGCGGGAGGCGACTCTTTGCGCGCCGTCGCTCTTGGGCGGTCGGGCGAGCGCCGCGACGTCGATCCGTCGCCATTCGGGCTTGCGGCCGAGGCGGGCGTGAAAGCGACTGTTGAAGCGCATCTCGTCGATCAGCTTCGCATCGAGCGATTCGCCATAGGCCGCGCGCACCGCATCGGGAGCATAGCCCATCAGGCGCAGCAGCGTCGGAAACAACTGGTAATGGCTCGCCCGATTGCGGTTCAGCGCAGCAGCGGCGGGCCACATGCCTGTTGCGTCCGCATCGGTCAGCACCGCCAGCGGCACCGCGCCCTCTTCGGGCACGGGGTCGGTGCTGCAATGGGTGTGCACGCCCGATCCACCACGCTCGTTCAAATCCTGGCCGTGATCGGCGGTATAGATCACCGTCGCGCCCTGCAGCGAGCCGGGTGCCAGCAGCCGGTCAAAGAAGCCGCCGACCTTCCACAACAGCGCATTGCGATAGGCGTTGCGATAGAGCTGCCACTGGTCGTCGCTACCGTCGAACCCGTCGCGCTTGCCGGTATCGGCAATGCCCAGGAACCCGCCGCGTGGCAGCGCGGGGCGATGCACCGCGTGACTGTCGGGATATCGGTCGTGCACGGGGAAATGCGCGCCGACCTTGTTGACCAGGATGAACTCGCGCCGACCGTTGGCCAGCAACGCGGCAATGCGATCGGCCGCGGCGATGTCGCGCTGCTCGACGGGCACATCGTCGAACTGGATGAAGGTCGCGATGCGCGCCTGTTCGGCCGCGTCCATTCCGTTCTGCAGCCCCCCGCCGGTGCGCTGCGCATCGATATAGACCGGCGCGAAGCCGGCCTTGCGCGCATAGTCCCAGATCGCCGGGCCGGTTGCATTGAGCTTCATATAGGCCGCGCGCGTGCCGCCGTGACGCAGGGTGAGGTTGGTGCCGAGCGAGCAGTTGGTCACCGATGCCGCGACGCCGAAATTGTGTACCGCGATCCCGGATGGCGGAGTCAGCAGGCCGGAGCGCACCCCGGCGGGGTCGACGAAATCGAGATAGCGCGCGGCAACGCTCTCATCCACGATCAGCACCACGTCGCCGCGTGCCGGCACCGGTCGATGCGCCATCGTCACTGCGCGGCGGGGGCCGCCGCTCACAAGCCCCTCACCGGTCGCAAGCGCGAAATAGGCGATCGGCGTGAACGCCCCGGGCAGACCCCGCGCTCCGTCTCCGCCGCGCACGAACAGGATCGCGACCAGGATCGCGAAGGCACCAGCCGGAACGCCTGCCCAGCGCAGCCGAAGCGCGCCGGGAGAGCGCGGCCTCAACCCGATCCCCGGCAACAACGGCAGCGCCACGAGTGCACCGACCAAAATCCGCGTACCATGTTCGCCCAATGCATCGCCCGCAAACCCGGTCGATCCGGCCAGGTTGAGGAATGCGTCATAGGTCAAATGGTCGCCCAGTGCGCGCTCGCTCGCGCCGATGAACGCCGCGCCCGCGAACAGTGCAAGGGCGACCAGCCAGCGCAACCAGTTCGCATCGAGCCGCGACGCAACCCACAACGCAGCAGCGACCATCGCATAGAGCGCCACATAGCTGATGAGGGACAGTGACAGGCCGAGCGACTCTACCCGCTCGACCAGGGCACCCCAGTCCGCGACCAGATACAGGAGAATCAGCGCCTCCTTGATCGGGAAGCGGCGGAGCGGGTGCATGCTTGTCTCCGTTGACTCGCCCACTCCATGACACGCTACCCGTTGCCATGCCGTAAAGGTCTCGCCGCGCGGGCGCGCGCGTGCAACAAGCAGCCGCTCAATGCGTTGCGCGTTCACCACCGGAGGAATTCATGCGCCTGTTACCGATCGCTGCCATCTCGCTGACCCTGATCGCCTGCACAAGCGCCCAGCCGGGGAACAGCCAGGAAGCGGCAGCCGCGACCGACGGCCTTCCCTTCACCGTGACCCCGGTCGCCGACTTCGACGCGCCTTGGGCGATGACCTTCCTGCCCGATGGCCGGATGCTGGTGACCGAGAAGGTCGGCAAGCTGATCCTGCTGAGCGCCGACGGGCAGACAAAGACCGAAGTCAGCGGCGTTCCGACGGTGGACAGCGTCGGCCAGGGCGCATTCAAGGACATCGTCCTCGCCCCCGATTTCACCACCAGCAAGCGCGTCTATTTCAGCTTCTCCGAGGCCGGGCAGGGTGGCAAGGGCGTGGTGCTCGCCCGCGCGATTCTGGCCGATGGTGCCAGTCCTGCGCTGACCAATGTCGAGCGGCTGTTTCAGGCGACCCCCTATGTCGAGGGCAATGGCCATTATTCGGGCCGCATCGCCTTCGCTCCGGACGGCAAGCATCTGTTCTTCGCCAATGGCGAACGTCAGAAGTTCGAGCCGTCGCAGGATCCGAAGTCCACGCTCGGCAAAATGCTGCGGCTGACCCTCGACGGAAAGCCGGCGGGCGACGCGGGGCTTGCCGCGCGCGGGTTTCACCCGGCGGTCTGGTCCTATGGCCATCGCAACCTGCTCGGCATCGCCTTCGACGCGGAGGGCAATTTGTGGGAGCAGGAAATGGGGCCGAAGGGCGGGGATGAGGTCAATCTGATCCTGCCCGGCCGCAACTACGGCTATCCGATCGTGTCCGACGGCGATCATTATGACGGGCGCGACATTCCCGACCACAAGACCCGGCCGGAGTTCGAGGCACCCAAGGTTTCATGGAACCCGGCAATCTCCCCCGGCGGCCTGATCGTCTATTCGGGCAAGATGTTCCCCCAATGGAAGGGCGATCTGTTCATCGGCGGCCTGTCGAGCCAGGCGCTGGTCCGCGTCGATGTCCGCGGCACCAACGCGGTCAAGGGCGACCAATGGCCGATGGGCGCGCGCATCCGCGAGGTTGAGGAAGGCCCGGATGGCGCGATCTGGCTGCTTGAGGATGGTGGGCGCGGCTCGGAAGGGCGGCTGCTCAAGCTGACGCCCGCGAAAGTGAGCGGGGCAAAATGACCGTCAGGCGCCGGGTCGCGTTCGGCGCCGCCTTGCTCGCCCTCGCCGCGTGCGATTCGGGTGGGGTTGGCGGCGGCGTATCGACACCGGCGCCCAGCCCGACCGCGTCGCCCTCCCCTTCGCCGTCTCCCTCGCCCAGCCCCAGCCCCAGCCCCAGCCCCGCCCCGATCACCGGGGTCCGGACGACTGCGGTCGCGACGTTCGCGTCGCCCTGGGCAATGGTCTTCCTGCCCGATGGTCGCGCCCTGGTGACCGAAAAGGGCGGGACGTTGCGTATCGTGACGCAGACCGGGGTCACGTCCGCAGCCCTAGGCGGCGTTCCCGCGGTCGCGGCGGGCGGCCAGGGTGGCCTGCTCGACGTCGCCTTGCACCCGAATTTTGCGAGCAACGCGCTCGTCTATCTGAGCTTCTCCGAATCGGGCACCGGCGGGTCGGGCCTTGCGGTCGCGCGCGGAACTTTGGTCGAGGATGCGGGCGGTCCGCGCCTGACCGGGGCCAGCACGATCTGGCGCCAGACCCCCAAGGTATCGGGCAGCGGCCATTTCGGCGGGCGCATGGCCTTTGCCCCCGACGGCACGCTCTATGTCACTGCGGGCGAGCGCCAGCGCGGCAGCCCGGCGCAGGACATGGCGCAGACATTGGGCAAGATCATTCGGATCAATGCCGATGGGAGCATCCCCAGTGACAATCCCTTCGTCGCGACCACAGGGGCGCTGACCGAAATCTGGTCGCTCGGCCACCGCAACCCCTATGGCCTCGCCTTCGATGCCTCAGGCCGGCTGTGGGAGCATGAGATGGGACCCGAGGGCGGCGACGAGTTCAACCTCATCACGCGCGGCGGCAATTACGGATGGCCGAACGTCTCCAACGGCCAGGACTATGGCGGGGGCAATATCCCGGACCATGCACCCGGCGACGGCTATGTCGCGCCCCTGCTGTCCTGGACCCCGGTGATCGCGCCGGGCGGAATGATTCTGTATTCGGGCACCCTGTTCGCCGCGTGGCAGGGCGACGCGATCATCGCAGGGCTGGTCAGTCAGGGACTGGTCCGCGTGCGCTTCACCCCGACCAGCGCGAGCGAAATGCAGCGCATCCCGCTCGGCGCGCGCATCCGTGAGGTCGAACAGGGGCCGGACGGCGCGATCTGGGTGCTGGAGGATTCGAGCAGCGGTCGGCTGCTCAGGCTGGTGCCGAACTAATCAGGAAATTCATCCGCGCCGCCGCGACCGGACGCTCGGGATCATCCTGCCACGCGAACGCCTCGACATTGGCGACCCGGTTGCCGAGACGGCTGACCTTGCCCTGTGCGCGCGTCACCTTCTCACGCCCGCCGCGCATGAAATCGACGGTGACGTTGACCGGCTTGATCCGGGACTGCCCGCGCCCGTCCGCCGCCAGCGCGTGTTTGAGCGCTGCGATCGCCGCCATCTCCAGCAATCCCGACAGCGCGCCGCCATGGACGAAGCCGGGGCGCCCCAGCACGCCGCTGCCGAACGGCATCGCCAGCACCGGCGCGCCGTCGCCAGGCTCGATCACAATACCGATCGTCTCGGCATAGGGCGGGAGGGTGAAGCTCATGCCGACGCTTCCATGAACATGAAGGTGCCGGCGACATGCGCGACCGGATCGTTGGGATCGCCATCATGCGCGATGCCGCGCACGAAGCCGACCGATCGGGTGATCCGATAACATTCGCCCCGCCCGATCACCGTCTGCCCAGCCGCTGCCGGGCGCAGATAGTCGACGCGCAGGTCGAGCGTCGCATGCGGCAGGAACCCGCCCCGCTTCATCCACACCGCGACGCTGGTCGCCATGTCGAGCAACGTGATGATCGGCCCCGACGCCAGCACCCCGCGCTCGACATCGCCGATCAGCCGCGAATCGAAGGGCAGCGCCAGCTCGCACCAGTCCGTGCCATGCGCGCGATAGCGGATGCCCAGCGCATCGCCATGTCCGCCGACGCGGCGCGCGAAGAACATTGCAGGGTCGAAGGGCGTCGGTGCCGTCATGGGCAGCGCGCTAGCTGGCGCGCGCCTTCGCCGCAACCCGGGGCACGCCGCAACATAAAGTGGAATTAACTCAGCCCAAGGCCCGCACCGGCCTAGCTTGGGCCTACCAACAATGGGGGACCGACCATGCTGACACTCGCACTGTCCGACATCGCTTCGCTTGGCACCCAGGTCGCGATGCACGGCTCGATCCGCGCCTCCGAAGTCGCCGGGGACGAGATTTTCGAGATGATGGTGGCCATCGTCGTCATCGTTTACGAAGGCTGAAGCCGCGTACGTGTCAACCGCCGCCGCCAACGCCGCCTTTGCAGAGTCGGTTCAACTCGCAATCGCGCCGCGCTTTGCGGGTCTTGCGGATGCCGACGCGGTGCTGGCGGCGGCGCGTGCATTGCTCGCCGACCATGTGTGGATCGCCGATCTGATCGCGCCATTGGTCGACCACTTGCGCACCGATCCGTGGTTTGATCCGGCGCTGCGTTTCACCCGCGATGTCCTGCGCACGGCGGTTGTCCTCGCCGACCTGCCCGAAGTGACGCTGACCGCCAGCGTCACCTCCGCCGCAGCGTTGGCGCAGCTAGCGCTTCCCGCGACGGTAGTGCTGTCGGGCCGTCGCGCGCTCACCCGCTATGTCCGTGCCGACGGGGCGCAAATGCGGCGATGGCGGCTGGCCGACGACGCGCCGCACCGCTGTGTCGAGGTCGCACCACTTCACCTTCGCGATGGCGAACTGATCGCACTCGACGGGGGGCGCGAGGGGCGGCTGATCGTCGCCGCGCCGCGCGATGTCGTCGCGATCACCGCAACCGCCAAGCCGGGAGCCGACGCGCTGATGCACGAATTTTCGACCAGCGATGGCCACCACGTCCGCAGCGCCACCGCCGACGACCGCGCCTCGCGCGCCGAACTACTGCTCGCGCTGCTGCGCGCCAGCGGGCGGAGCGACGCGGCCGACAGTTTCGACGCGATCAGCCGCGACTCTGCGTTTCACCTGCGCTGGGCGGCGATGCGCGAATGGCTGATGCTCGACGCACGCGCGGCGCGGCCCCGGCTCGCGGAGATGGCGGCGAGTGACCCCGATCCCGGGGTACGCAGCGCCGCCGCCCAGACGCTCCAGCGGCTGGACGCACGGATCGCGGCATGACCAGGATCATCGATCCGGGTCCGGGCGGCCCGATGACACTCGACGAACTGGTCGACGCGCTGGAGACGACACCCTTCGATCCGCATGACGAGGAAAGCTTCGCGGCGCTCGGCCCGCTGCTCGCCCGGCTGGGGCGCAATCGCGCCTTCCTCGCCGATCTCGCCATCGCCGAACTCAAGCAGCGCTGCGCCGGGCAGAGCGCCGCCAATGGCTATGGTGCGCAGGTTTTCCTGCTGCGCCCGCCCAATGCCCGCTTCGTGCTGCGCGCCAATTTTTGGCCCTCACATGACGATGGCATCCTCCAGGCGAGCGGGACCGCGCCGTTCGTCTATGGGATGGCGCACGATCACAATTTCCCGTTCCTGACCTATGGCTATCTCGGCCCGGGCTATTGGAGCGATTATTGGGAGCGCGACCCCGATCGCCCCGAGGACCCGATGCGCTTCACCGGACGACGGCGGATCGAGCCAGGGCAGCTGGCGCTCTATCGCATGCGCCGCGACGTCCATGCGCAGCTGCCGCCCGACGCCTTCTCGGTGACGCTCAACATCTTGGGCAGCCACCCATCGCACCGCTGGATCGACCAGTATCGCTTCGACCCGACGACTGGCGGAATCGCCGAAGTGCTCACCACCGCCCCCTCCGAAGGGCTGGCGACGATCGCCGCGCATCTCGGCGGCGGCAACGGGCTCGACCTGATCGACCATCTTGCCCGGCGTCACCCGCATCCCCGGATGCGCGCCACCGCAGTTGCGGCGCTGGCGTCGGCGCGGCCCGGCGATCCGGAGGCGCTGACGCTGATCGCGCGCGCCGTCCCCGACCACCCCGTTTTGGATGCATCTTCGGCAGACAGGGTGCTGCCGGCCCGCGCAATAACATCGGGTGGCCCCGGTGATTCTGTCCGAAGTCGAGATACCGCAGCTTGAGCGCGCGATGCACGCACGTGGCTATGTTCTAAAGATCGGGGCGCTGGAGGTCGGCGACCCGGTGCCCGATCCGGCATCGCATGTCGCAGCAATCCTGTGCCGGTGGCGGACCGGACAGGCGATCGCGGCAGGATCGGTCCCGCGCATCGCACTCGCCAGCAACAGCGCGGCGCTGATCGCCGCACTCGATGCGGGCGCGTCCGACGCCGTCGCGGTGCCGGTCGATCCCGACGAGCTGGCCGCGCGAGTCGACCTCCGCGTGCGCCGACATGCCGCCATCCCGCTCAGTGTCGGTGCGCTGACACTCGATCCGGTCACGCGCACCGTCATCCGATCGGGCAGCCGCATCAGGCTGGTCCCGCGCGAATTCGCACTGCTCCGCTACCTCGCCGAGCACTCCGGCCGCTTCGTCACCCGCGCCGAGCTGCTCGAAGGCGTCTGGAATCTGCACTTCGACCCCGGCACCAATGTCGTCGCGGTGCACGTCTCAAACCTGCGCGCCAAGCTCGACCGGCCCTTCCCGACGGCAATGGTCCAGAGCTGCAAGGGGCTAGGCTATCGCCTCGTTGCTGGTTAACGTCCGCGTCAAGCAAAGCCGAATGGAGCGGATATGACCGAACAGCGCGTGACCATCGACATCGCCAATGGCATCGCCGACGTCCGGCTGGCCCGGCCCGACAAGATGAACGCGCTCGACCCGGCAATGTTCGCCGGGATTGCGGGCGCAATCGACCAGCTGGCCGCGACGCCGGGGCTGCGTGCGGTAGTGCTGTCAGGCGAAGGCAACGCCTTCTGCGCCGGGCTCGACATGGCGAGCATGGCAGGCGGTGGCACCGGGCTCGACATCCATGCGCGCAGCCATGGCGAGGCCAATCTGTTCCAGCAGGTCGCCTGGGGCTGGCGCAACCTGCCCGTCCCCGTCATCGCGGCGGCGCACGGCGTCGCGTTCGGCGGCGGATTTCAGATCCTGTCCGGGGCCGATATCCGCGTCATGGCACCGGATACGCGCTGCTCGATCATGGAGATGAAGTGGGGGATCGTCCCCGACATGGCCGGATTCGCGCTGTGGCGGACGACGGTGCGCGACGATGTGCTGCGCGAGCTGACCTATACCGCGCGCGAATTCCTTGCCGAGGAGGCACTGGCGCTGGGCTTCGTCACCCACATCTCCGACGCGCCCTATGCCGCAGCGATGGACATCGCTGCCGCGATCGCCGCGCGCAACCCTGACGCGATCCGCGCCGCCAAACGCCTCGCCAACCTGTCCGCTGACGCCAGCGCTGGCCCGATCCTCGCCGCCGAGAGCGCCGAACAGGCAAAGCTGCTCCGCTCGCCCAACCAGATGGAGGCAGTGATGGCAAACATGCAGAAGCGCACGCCGAAATTCACCGACTGATACTTCCAATTGATCGCCCCTCACGATAAAGGATCGCCATACCCGATATACGAATGAGAGGATGTCCATGCGCGAAGCCGCGATCGTCTCCACCGCCCGGACGGGCATCGGCAAGGCCTATCGCGGCGCGTTCAACGCGACCGAAGCACCGGTCCTCGCCGGCCATGTGATGAACGCAGCGGTCGAACGCGCGGGGATCGACCCGGCACGGATCGATGACATCTTTTGGGGCGTCGGCAACCAATGGGGTACCCAGGGCGGCAATGCCGGGCGCATGGCGGTGTTCGCCGCCGGGCTGCCGCAAAGCGTTCCCGCCTTCACGCTCGACCGCAAATGCGGATCGGGCCTCACTGCCCTCGCCCTCGCCGCGCGCTCGATCATCGCGGGGGACATCGACGTCGCGCTCTCCGGCGGCATGGAATCGATCAGCTTGACGGTGACCAAGGATGCGCCGCGCTTCGCGAACAAGTCGGTCCTCGCCAACGAGCCGCATGCCTATATGCCGATGATCGAGACCGCCGAGATCGTCGCCGAACGCTATGGCATCAGCCGCGCGGCGCAGGACGCCTATGCCGCACAGAGCCAGCAGCGCGCCGAGGCGGGCCTCGCCAATGGTGCCTTTGCCGAGGAGATCGTTGCCGTAACGGTCGAGAAAGCGCTGTTCGACAAGGAAGGCAACCGCACCGGGACCGAGACGGTCACGGTGACGCAGGACGAGGGTATCCGCCCCGGCACCACCGCCGAAGCGCTCGCCGGACTCAAGACCGTGTGGAAGGACGGGCAGGTCATCAAGGAGGGGCGCCACATCACCGCCGGCAATGCCAGCCAGCTGTCGGACGGCGCGGCGGCGCAGATCGTGATGGATCGCGCCACCGCCCAGGCCGAGGGCAAGGAGATCCTCGGCATCTATCGCGGCTTTCAGGCGGCGGGATGCGGCCCCGACGAAATGGGCATCGGCCCGGTGTTCGCGATCCCGAAGCTGCTCGACCGCGCGGGGCTGTCGGTCGCCGATATCGGGCTGTGGGAGCTTAACGAAGCGTTCGCCAGCCAGTGCCTCTATTGCCGCGACACTCTCGGCATCGACCCCGAGAAGTATAATGTGAACGGCGGCGCGATCGCGATCGGCCATCCGTTCGGGATGACCGGCGCGCGGCTGGTCGGCCATGCGCTGATCGAAGGGCGCAAGCGCGGCGTGCGCTGGGTCGTGGTGTCGATGTGCACCGCGGGCGGCATGGGCGCGGCAGGGTTGTTCGAGATCGTCTGACCCCTTCGACATCGCCGAAACGCTTCGCTAGACGGCGCACATGCTTCTCCGTCTCGGTACCCGCGCGTCGCCGCTCGCTCTCATTCAGGCCAATATGGTCCGCGACGCGCTGCTCGCAGCGCATGGCTGGTCGCCCGACGCGATCGAGATCGTACCGATCCGCACCACCGGCGACAGAGTGCAGGACCGCCCGCTCGCCGAGATCGGCGGCAAGGCGTTGTGGACCAAGGAACTGGACCGGGCGCTGCTCGACCGCGCGATCGACCTTGCGGTGCATTCGATGAAGGATGTCGAAACGATCCGGCCCGACACGATCGCGGTCGCGGCGATGCTCCCGCGCGCCGATGTCCGCGACCGGCTGATCGGCGCGGCATCGATCGACGCGCTGCCGCATGGCGCGCGCATCGGTACGAGCTCGCCGCGTCGCGCGGCGCAGTTGCGTCGCCTGCGCCCCGATCTCGCCATCGTTCCCTTGCGCGGCAATGTCGACACACGCCGTGCCAAGGTCGCCGCGGGCGAGGCGGACGCGACGCTGCTCGCCGCAGCGGGCCTCGAACGGCTGGGCTATGCCGATATCGGTGTGGCGATCGACGTCGATCTGCTGCTCCCCGCCCCGTCGCAGGGCGCAGTCGGGATCGAGGTGCGCGCCGAGGACGCCGCGACCCGCAGCCAGGTCGCGGCGATCGGCGACGCCGCCACCGAACGCTGTGTCTGGGCCGAGCGTGCCCTGCTCGCCGCGCTCGGCGGCGATTGCCACTCGCCGATCGCCGCGCTTGCGACACTCGAGGAGGACGGGCTGCGTCTTCGCGCCGAAATCCTGAATGCGGACGGGTCCGAGCATGTCGGGGTCGAGCGCCGCAGCCTTCACGGCACGGCCCAGGAGGCCGTCGCGCTCGCGCAGGCACTGCTCGGTCGCGCCTCGCCCCAACTGCGCCGCATGTTCGGGCATTGACGCGACCGATCGCCATCTTGCGCCCCGCGCCGGGCAGCGACGCCACCGCGAGTCGGGTGCGCGACGTCGGGCTCGACCCGTTGCTGGTGCCGCTGTTCAAGGTGGTCCCGCTTGACTGGACGCCGCCCGACCCTGCCGAATTCGGCGCGCTGTTGCTGACCAGCGCCAATGCAGCGCGTTACGCCGGTGACGGACTCACCATGCTCGCTCGGCTGCCGGTGCTGGCGGTGGGGCCGCAGACCGGGCGCGCTGCGGAGCACGCCGGGCTTCGCGTCGTCGAATGCGGCAGTCGGGGCGTCGCCGCCTTGTTGGCACGCCAGCCGATGTGCCAGCGGGTATTGTGGCTGTCCGGGCGCGACCGGATGACGATCGAGCATCCGGCGATCCGCGCGGTCATCCCGGTCTATGCCAATGAGGGGGTCGATCTGACCCGTGACGCCGCGATGCGGTTGCCGGGCAGCGTCGCGCTTGTCCATTCGGCGCGCGCAACCCGTCAGCTCGCGGCCCAGCTCGATGCACACGGCATCGCGCGCAATTGCGTGCGGATCGCGGCGATCAGCGCCCGCGCCGCCGACGCCGACGGGCGCGGATGGGACCGGGTCGCAATCGCCGCCGAGCCCAACGACACCGCATTGATCGCCGCCGCACACCGGCTGGCGATTGACCCCTGATCGCTTCGGGAGAATAAGCAACCCATGACCCCCGACGCCCCGGTTCCCACCGCCCCCACGCGCGGCAATCCCATGATGATGATCCTGGGCGCGGTGCTGGTCGCCTTCGTCACCGGCCTCGCAGTGATGGCCGTGGTGTTCCGCGCCGGCGACTGGTGGGGCCAGGCCGCGACCGCGCCCGTTGCCGTCGTTCAGCCGCCGATCTCCGCCGCTCCCATTGCGGCTCCGGGAATGGATGTCGCCACGCTCGCCGCGCGCGAGCAGGTTCTTGCCGCCCGGCTCGAATCGCTCGATGCCAGACTGAAGGCGACCGACGCCGATGCGCGCGTCGCGGCAAGCTATGCCGGGCGGGCCGAGGCGATGATGCTGGTGTTCGGCGCGCGCCGCGCGCTCGAACGCGGACAGGAGCTGGGAATCATCGCGGGTGAGCTGCGTCGCCGCCTGGGCGGGGCCGCGCCCGAAGCGGTCGCGACCGTCATCGCCGCCTCGGGCGAGCCGATCACGCTGGAGGATCTGCGCGTCGCGTTCGACCAGATCGCGCCGCGCCTCTCCACTTCTCAGCCCGATGACGGCTGGTTGAGCGCGATCCAGCGCGAACTCGCCACGCTGGTGATCATCCGCAAGCAGGACGCCCCCAGCCCCCCACCCGCGCGAACGGCTGGCGCGCGCACGGCGCCTGCTGGGGCAGGGGCATGTCGAGGCAGCTCTGGCCGAAGTCTCGCGCTTGCCCGGCGCGCAGGGCGCGGAAAGCTGGATGGCGGCGGCGGGCCGCTACATCGCGACGCGACGCGCGCTCGACACGCTCGAAACTGCTGCGATCGAGGGGAAGGCCCAACCCGTCCCCGGCGCAGCCAGCCCCGCTTCGCCAGTACAAAAAACCGTTCAGGGAGAGTAAGATGGCCGCCATGGGCCGGTTCGACTGGCAGGATCCGTTCGCGCTCGACGCGCAGCTGACCGACGAAGAGCGGATGGTCCGCGACGCGGCGCGCGCCTATGCGCAGGAGCAGCTGCTGCCGCGCGTCACCCGCGCATTCCTCGACGAGAATTTCGACCGCGAGATCATGTCGGAGATGGGCCAGCTCGGCCTGCTCGGCCCGACCATCCCCGAAACCTATGGCGGCGCGGGCCTTGGCTATGTCGCCTATGGCCTGGTGGCGCGCGAGGTCGAGGCGGTCGATTCGGGCTATCGCAGCGCGATGAGCGTGCAGTCGAGCCTGGTGATGCACCCGATCCACGCCTATGGCACCGAGGAGCAGAAGCGGAAGTACCTGCCCAAGCTCGCCAGCGGCGAATGGGTCGGATGCTTCGGTCTGACCGAGCCCGATGCCGGCAGCGACCCCGGCGGAATGCGCACCCGCGCGGCCAAGATCGACGGTGGCTACCGCCTGACCGGATCGAAGATGTGGATCACCAATTCGCCGATCGCCGATGTCTTCGTCGTCTGGGCAAAGAGCGAGGCGCATGGTGGCGGGATCAAGGGCTTTGTCCTCGAAAAGGGCATGAAGGGTCTGTCCACGCCGAAGATCGAGGGCAAGCTGTCCTTGCGCGCATCGATCACCGGCGAGATCGTGATGGACGGCGTCGAGGTGAGCGAGGACGCGCTGCTCCCCGAGGTTCAGGGGCTGAAGGGACCGTTCGGCTGCCTCAACCGCGCGCGCTACGGCATCGCCTGGGGCACGATGGGCGCGGCGGAGGCCTGCTTCCACGCGGCGCGCCAGTACACGCTCGACCGCGCCCAATTCGGCCGCCCGCTCGCCGCGACCCAGCTGGTGCAATTGAAGCTCGCCAATATGGAGACCGAAATCGCGCTCGGCCTTCAGGCAGCGCTGCGCGCGGGCCGCATGTTCGACGAAGGCAGCCTCGCCCCGGAAGCGATCAGCATCATCAAGCGCAACAATTGCGGGAAGGCGCTCGATATCGCCCGGGTCGCGCGCGACATGCATGGCGGCAACGGCATCTCCGCCGAATTCCATGTGATGCGCCACGCGATCAACCTCGAAACCGTCAACACCTATGAGGGCACGCACGACGTCCACGGCCTGATCCTCGGCCGCGCGATCACCGGGATCGCCGCGTTCTGATGTGCAGTTCAGCTCCGCTGAACTGGGCGGCTTTCAGCCCGCTCCCCACCCGGCCTCCCACAGCGTATCCTGAATGGGAGGCCGGGTGGGGGGAGCGGGCTGGTGCCGGTCCGGCGCAGCCGGACACCCAAGCAATGACGCCGGATCGGCAGCCGACACTGCACGGCGAGTTGGTCACAATTCGCCCGCTTGTTGCGGAGGATTGGGACGCCCTCTTCGCCGTCGCCTCCGACCCGCTGATCTGGGAACTCCACCCTGCCAACGACCGCTGGCAGGAGCCGGTGTTCCGCAAATTCTTCGCCGAGGCACTCGCGTGCAGCGGGGGACTTGCGATCCTCGACAAGGCGACCGGCGCGGTGATCGGCTCCAGTCGCTACGATTATTGGGTTCCTGAAGACGACGAGATCGAGATCGGTTGGACCTTCATATCTCGCGCCTATTGGGGCGGCACCTACAACCGCGAAATCAAGCGGCTGATGCTCGACCATATCCACCGCTTCGTGAACCGTGTGGTGTTCCTCGTCGGACAGGACAATCTCCGATCACGCGGCGCGATGGAGAAGATCGGCGGACGTCTGATCCCGGGCCGCACCCATCGCGGCGGCGGGAAATCCTTCCCCGACCATGTCGTGTACGAGATTTGCCGCGCATGAAACCGCTCGCCGGGATCAAGGTTGTCGAACTCGCCCGGATTCTCGCCGGACCGTGGTGCGGACAGCTGCTCGCCGATCTCGGCGCTGAGGTGATCAAGGTCGAGCGTCCGGGTGCTGGCGACGACACCCGCCACTGGGGCCCGCCCTTCCTGCATGACGCCGATGGGGTCAGCCGCGACGCCGCCTATTATCACGCGGCCAATCGCGGAAAGACCGCGCGCTTCATCGACATCGCGACGCCCGAAGGTCAGGCTGAAGTCCGCGCGCTAGTGGCCGAATCCGATGTCGTGATCGAAAACTACAAGGTCGGCGGCCTCGTCAAATACGGCCTCGATCATGCCAGCCTCAGCACGATCAACCCGCGCCTGATCACCTGCTCGATTACCGGCTTCGGCCAAACCGGCCCCTATGCGCACCGCGCCGGATATGACTTCATCATTCAGGGAATGGGCGGGATCATGTCGCTGACCGGCGAGCCCGACGGCGCACCGCAAAAGGCGGGGATCGCCTATGCCGACATCTTCACCGGCGTCTATTCCGCCGTCGCGATCCTCGCTGCTTTGCGCCAGCGCGATGCGACGGGAGTTGGCGCGCATATCGACATGGCGCTGCTCGACACCCAGGTCGCGGTGCTCGCCAATCAGGCGCTCAACTGGATGGCCAACCCGGCAAAGGTGCCGCACCGCATGGGCAACGGCCACGCCAACCTCGCCCCCTATCAGGCGTTCACCGCCAGCGACGGCGACCTGATCATCGCGGTCGGCAATGACGGGCAATTCCGAAAGCTGTGCAGCGTTCTCGGCCTCACCCTCGCCGAAGACCCCGATTTCGCGACCAACCCGGCACGCGTGCGCAACCGCGCCCGCCTGATCGCGCCGCTTCAGGCGGCGGTGGCAGGCTGGACCAAACAGGCACTGTCCGACGCGCTCGAGGCACAGGGGGTGCCCGCCGGGCCGATCAACACCGTGGACGAGGTGTTCGCCGACCCGCAGGTGATCGCGCGCGGCATGGCGATCATGGCGCAGGGGCTCCCGGGAGTCGCCAGCCCGATCGTGATCGACGACCAGCGCATGGTCAGCGACCGCGCCAGCCCCGCACGCCCTGTGGAGGACTGAGCTGCCCCCGCTCGACATCGCGGTGGCAGGATGCGGCACCGCCGGACTTGCCGCTGCGCTGCTGCTCCATCGAGACGGCCATCGCGTCACCTTGTTCGAGCGATTTGATTCGCCGCGCCCGCTCGGCTCGGGCCTGCTGATCCAGCCAACCGGGCAGGCCGTCCTGCGTGCGTTGGGCCTCGAAGCCGAGCTGCTCGCGCGCGGAGCGCGCGTCCAGCGGCTGATCGGCCATGCCGACGATCGCTGCGTTCTCGACGTGCGATACGCCGCGTTGAAGCGAGGCGGGATCGGGATCGGCGTCCACCGTGCGACACTCTTCGCGATCCTCCACGATGCCGTTTTCGAAGAAGGTATCGCGATCGAGGCAGGGCAAGCGATCACGGGTTGCGCCGATGGACGACTACAGTTCGCGGTCCGCGCAAGCGCAGGGCCATTCGATCTGATCGTCGACGCGATGGGCAGCCGCTCGCCGCTCATCCCCGCGGCGCCGCCGCTTGCGTTCGGCGCGCTCTGGGCCGATCTCGACTGGGCGGGCGACTTCATCCCCGATGCGCTCCAGCAACACTATCGCCGCGCCAGCGTGATGGCCGGAGTGCTGCCGATCGGCACCCCGCGCCACGCGAGCGGACCCCGCGCGGCCTTGTTCTGGTCGCTGCGCGCCGACCGGCTGGCGGACTGGCGCGCAGCGGGTCTCGCGATGTGGAAAGAACAGGTGCTGGAACTATGGCCCGCCACCGCGCCGTTGCTCGACCAGATCGCCGACCCGCAGCAACTGACCTTCGCCAGCTACGCCCACCGCACCTTGCGCCAACCGGTCGCCGACCGACTGATCCATATCGGCGATGCGTGGCATTCGACCAGCCCGCAGCTGGGGCAGGGGGCGAACATGGCGTTGCTCGACGCCTATGCCCTTGCGCTTGGTCTGCGCCGGAGCCGCGCGCTGCCCGACGCACTCGCAGAAACGGTGCGGCTGCGGCGCGACCAGATCGCCCTGTATCAGTTGCTCAGCCGCGTGTTGACACCGGTCTATCAATCCGACGGTACGGCGATCCCATGGCTGCGCGATCGGGTGATGGGTCCGGTGTCAAAGCTATGGCCGTTTACCGCAGCACAGGCGGCATTGGTCAGTGGTGCGGTGGGTCACCCGCTCGCTCGCCTCGGACTCAGCGCGTGAGGTTGGCCAGCGCGCGTGCCCCGGCGGGTGCGCGCACCTTGCCGCCATGGATCAGGAATACGAACGTCTCGCGCGGCACTGCCGGCGGATCACGCTCCTCGACATAGGGCAATCCGGCAGGCCGACCGCCCGACGCCCAGCATTTTGCCACATCGGCCCAGCGGTCCAGCTCGCCCTCGGGATAACAGAGCGGATTGTCGTCCGCACCCGACTCCAACCGCGCATAGACGAAGTCGCCGGTCACATCGGCGATGGCGGGATAGTCGGGCGAATGCGCATAGACGATCGCCACCCCCGCATCGCGGCAAAGCGCCACGAACTCGGGCACCGCGAAGCTCTCATGCCGTACCTGCACCGCATGACGTAGCGTGACTCCGTCATGGCTGGCAGGGAGCAGTTTCAGGAACGCGCCGAAATCGGCCGCGTCGAACTTCTTGGTCGCCATGAATTGCCACAGGATCGGGCCAAGCTTGTCGCCCAGCTCGACAATCCCCTGTCCCACGAATTTCGCAACCGATTCGCCCGCTTCCGCCAGCACCTTGCGGTTGGTGCAGAAGCGCGACGCCTTCACCGCGAAAACGAACCCGTCGGGCACGCTCGCCGCCCACCCGGAAAAGGTCGCGGGCTTGAAGCCGGAATAGTAAGTGCCGTTGATCTCGATCGCGTTCAGCTGGCGACTGGCGAACTCCAGCTCCTTCTTCTGCGCCAGACCCTCCGGGTAGAAGGTGCCGCGCCAGGGCTCGAAGGTCCAGCCGCCGATGCCGGTGCGAATGGGTGCGTGCGTCATGCCGCGTGCTTAGCGCGCCGCGGCACCCCCGCGCATCACGAAATACGCTTCCAGGTCTGCGACTTGCAGATGAACCCCAGCACGCAGCCCTTCCCGATCATCGAATCGCCCTCGATCCGCATCTGCCCGCTGAACGTGCGGTTCATGTCGGGCACGAACACGCGCCCCTTATATTCGCCCGGCCCCACCTGACGGAATTCGCGGAAGAGGTTCGCACCGATCAGCTTCTCGGTCCCGCCCTTGCGCGCGTCCGCCTTGGCCTTCTCGCTCGCCCAGATCACGGTGCCGCAAACCTGACCCTCGCCACAGGGCGCGATCCGGACATGCACCGTGTTCTTTGGATTGCGCCACACGCTCGCCACCGGCAACGCCGCACCCTTGCTCCCGGCCGACGCCGCAAGCGGGGCGGTCAGCATCGCCAGACCTGCCAGCGCCATCATCCATGCGCGCGGACGCGCCGTGCGCCGCACCGGTCCTTCGATCATCATGGTTGAATCTCCTGTCATCTGTTCACGGCCACGCTTCGCGCGACCGAAACCCTGTTTGAACAGATAATTAGGTACGAGACCCGGCACGAAAAGGGCGGGAAGGGGGCAATTTGCCAAACGGCGTGTTCGCGAAAACGTTACACGCCAGATGTGGTGAGAGTGCGCGATCATCGCGCGGCGACTGGAGCGGGCGAAGGGATTCGAACCCTCGACCCCAACCTTGGCAAGGTTGTGCTCTACCCCTGAGCTACGCCCGCTCTCTGGCGCCATATGTGCCCACTCGGAACGCCGAGGGGGCGGGGCAAGGTGGCGGCCTCTAGCAGCGGGTTTCTGGGTCTGCAAGGGGGAAGTTGCGGGATTCGCGATTCGCGCGCAGGGGGTTGGCCCTGAGGATGCGAGCGCCCAAATAGGGCTTTAATTCTCGTTCGAACGACAAGGGATTCGCCGTGGCCACGCTTGGACTTTCCGCCGCCGACAAGGATGCCGTCGAGGCTTTCCGCCGCGACATCGCCGAACCGTCGATGACGAAGCTCGTCATCCTCGATTTCTGGGCGGAATGGTGCGGGCCGTGCAAGGCGCTGGGGCCGGTGCTCGACAAGGTCGCCGCCGACTATGCCGACAAGGGCGTGATGCTCGCCAAGATCGACGTCGACGCCAATCAGTTCATCGCCGCGCAGTTCCAGGTGCGCTCGATCCCCACCGTCTATGCGATGTTCCAGGGCCAGCTCGTTGCCGACCTGACCAACGCGCGCACCGAATCGCAATTGAAGTCGATGCTCGACCAGATTCTGGGCCAGCTGCCGATCCAGAGCGATGCCGCGGCGCAGGCCGCCGAGCTCGAACCGTTGCTGGCGATGGGTGAGGAGGTACTGGCGGGCGGCGAAACCGAGCGCGCGCTGTCGATCTTCGAACAGATCGCCGAAATCGCCCCCGACAACGCTCAGGCCGCCGCCGGTCGCGCCCGCGCGCTGACCGCGCTGGGGCGCCTCGATGAAGCCGCCGCCGTGCTCGATGCGCTGCCCGCCGATCCCGCCAAGGCGCAGGAGGTCGAGCGCGCCCGCGCCGCGCTGAGCATAGCGCAGGAGGCCCCCGCTACGTCAGACGACAGCGAACTGGGCGCGCTGCGCGCCAAGGCCGCGGGCGGCGACATGGACGCCCGCTACGAACTCGCCGGCGCGCTGATGGCGAGCGACCGCGAGGGCGCGGCGGAAACGCTGCTGGCGATGATCGCGGAGGACAAGGAGTGGAACGAGGGCGCCGCCCGCGCACGCCTGCTCAAGCTGTTCGAAGCGGTCGGCCTGGAAGACCCCTGGGTCTCGGCACAGCGCCGCAAGCTCTCCGCCATCCTGTTCGGATGAGCGCGACGCGGCTCTCGATCTTTCCGCTGCCCGGGGCGCTGCTGTTCCCCGGCATGCATTTGCCGCTGCATATCTTCGAGCCGCGCTACCGAGCGATGGTCAACGACAGCCTTGCCCGCGACCGGCGCATCGCCATGATTCAGCCCAAGGGCGGAGGCGACAAGCCGCCGCTGTTCGAGATCGGCTGTGTCGGTCGCATCGCCGATGTCGAGGCGCTGGAGGATGGCCGCTTCAACCTGGTGCTGGAGGGCCTGTCGCGCTTCCGCATCCTGCGCGAGCTGGAGGTGACGACATTGTTCCGCCAGGTCGAGGCCGAGCTGATCGCCGATCCGGCAGACGAGACACTGTCGCTGGGCGCACGCGCCGCGCTCGAACTCGAATCGCGCCGCTTCGCCGAGTTGCAGGGCTATGCGGTCGATTGGGAAGCGGTGACGCGGCTCGACGACCAGAATCTGGTCAACGGCATAGCCCAGATCGCCCCCTTCGACCCCGCCGCCAAACAGGCGCTGCTGGAAGCGGACTCGCTCAGCGACCGTGCCGAGCTGATCACCCAGCTGATGCAGTTTTTCGGTCGGCACGAGGGGGAAGAGGGGACGTTGCAGTAGGCGGCGTTCACAGCACGTCTGATTTCAATTGCGGATCAAACTTGGTTCCGATCGACACCGCGCCGCAAGTCGTGGCCGCATCCACCACATTGTTCGCGAAAAAACCGTGGTGGACGATCAGATTTGATGGCCCGTCCCATTCCAGCCGGACGCGGTCTGTTCCATCACCCAGAAACGCGCGGCAGCTCCAGCCCGGCGTGTCGGGCGGGAACCACGCCTTCTTGATGAAGACAGCTTTGCTCCAGCCACAAGGCGCGCCGCAATCATCGAACTGGACGCGGGCCTCATTGGACCCGTCGGGCGACAATGCGCGAGCATAAACGGTGCGTTCGCCGGCAGCCCATAGCGCCAAGCCAAATAGAAGGCCGGGACTCAAAATGAGAAGCCCGGCCATGCCCAGACAGCCGACCGCGCAACCGACCTTTCTCAAATTGATATCCATGTTCCCCCTTTTCAATTAGCCGGGGGTATCCGGACATCTGTTCCAGATCATGAGCGTGTCATGAGCTTTTGCTGAGCATGGTCTCGGATTTGCAGGGCTGGCAGATCGCTCGGCTCAAACCATCTCCCCATGCAGCAATCGCGGCACCTTGCCCGATTCGCCGCGCGCTTCGGCCATGAACCAGTTCTTTAGGCTAGGCACCTTGTCCACGGCCGACAGGCCGAACCGCCGCGCCGCATTCGCCGCACCGCCCGGAATCCCGAACAGATGCGTCAGCGCGTCGGTGGCGATGCTGACCATCATCGTGTCGAGGCTGCGCCAGCGTTCGTATCGGGTCAGCAACGCAGGATCGCCCATGTCGAGCCCCAGCCGCTTCCCCTCGACCAGCACCTCGGCCAAAGCCGCGACATCGCGGAATCCGACATTGACCCCCTGCCCCGCAATGGGGTGGATGCCGTGCGCCGCGTCGCCGACCAGCGCCAGCCGGTCGGCGGTGATCTTCGCGGCATGGTGAAAGCCGAGCGGGTGGCTGAAACGCGGGCCGAGCGGCCCCAGCTTCCCCAGAAACCCGCCCATCTTCTTGTCCGCCTCGGCCAGGAAGCCGCGTTCGGACAGCTTCATCATCCCCGCTTCCTCGTGCCGCTTCACCGACCACACGATCGCCGAGCGATGCCCGCGATCATCGTCACGCAGCGGCAGGATCGCGAAGGGCCCCTGCGGGTAGAAGATCTCGAACGCGGTATTCTCGTGGCTGTGCTCGTGATGGAGCGAGGTCACGATCGCCGCATGGTCATAGGTCCAGCGCGCCACCCGCAACAGCGCCGCATCCCGCGTCGGCGAGGCGCGGCCCTCCGCCCCGATCAGCAATTGCGCGCGCACGCTCTCGCCGCTGCTCAGCGTCGCGGTGACGCCATGCGCGTCGCGTTCGACCGACAGCGCGCGCGTGTTCATCCGCACATCGGCCAGCTTCGCGCGCGCCGCCGCCGTCATCAACGCGCGGCGCAGGTCGCGATTCTCGAACATCGTGCCGAGCGCGCCCTCACCCTCCTGCGGATCGAAGTCGAGCTTGCCCGGCTTCAGCCCATCCGACACGCGGATGCTCTCGATCGGACAGCCCTTGCCCGCCAGATCCTCGGCCAGCCCGATTGCCTCCAGCATCCGCAGCGGCGCGGCGGCGATGGCCGATGCGCGGCCGTCATGTCCGGCGGACAGGATCGCGTCCGGGTCCGCCGGGTCGATCACGATGCTGGAGATGCCATGCGCGTCGAGCGCCACGGCAAGCGCGCTCCCGACCAGTCCGCCGCCAAGGATCAAGAGGTCCGCATTACTCATGCCATCCCGTTATCCCACCCCCCGCCTTGACGCCAGACTCCGCAGGGGGGATGATTGGAACGATTATCGAACACGGGTGGGGACGATGGCGAGCCGGGTGCAGCCGATGCTGTGGCGTGACACGATGAAGGCGGGTGCAAGGCGAAGCGGGGCGCTGATCGGCGCGATCGCTTTGTTCCTGTTCACCCTCGCCGCCGTGCTCGCCGTCGGGACATACAATGGCGAAGATCCCTCGCTGAATACCGCCGCGGGCGGCCCCGCGCGCAATCTGCTCGGCGAACCGGGGGCGTGGCTTGCCGACCTGCTGCTCGCGATCGGCGGGCTACCGGTCGTGCTGCTCGCGCCCGTCGGGATCATCCTCGGCCTGCGCCTCTGGCGGGGCGAGGGCGCGGGACGCTGGCGGCGGATGCTGCTCGGCGCGCTCGGCGGCATTGCGCTGATGGGCGCGGCGCTCGCCTCGATCTCGAACAGCGCGGTGATGGAACTTCCGGGCGGCTGGGGCGGCGTTGTCGGTCTCGCCGTCGCTGGGGCGATACGCGGACTGCTCGGCCTGATCGGCGACCCGATGGTGACGCTGTGGGGCACCCGCGTGCTCGGCCTGATCGTCGGAATCGGCGGCGTGATCCTGTGGGCGCGCAGCGTGCAGTTCGATTTCCGCCAGCATCTCCGCCTTCCGAAGATGCCCCAGCGCGACGCGGCCGCGGCGCTTCCGTTCGATGTCGACGACGCCGACGAGGTGTTCACCCCCGCCGCGCCGCGCCCGCGCAAGGTGGCGCTGCCCGATGCCCGTCCCGGCCCGGTCATCGCCGACCGCACCCCCGCGCCCCAGCCGCCCAAGGCCAAGCCGGTCCAGGCGACCCTCGACTTCAAGGGGACCTACCAGCTTCCCCCGCTCAAACTGCTCAAGGAACCGGCGAAGAGCGGCAGCACGGCGATCGACAAGGCGGCACTGGAGCGCAACGCCCGGCTGCTCGAATCCGTCCTCGACGACTTCCATGTGAAGGGCCAGATCGTCGAAGTCCGCCCCGGCCCGGTGGTGACGATGTACGAGCTGGAACCCGCCTCGGGCATCAAGGCGAGCCGCGTGGTCCAGCTCGCCGACGATATCGCGCGCAACATGTCCGCCGTCTCGGCCCGCGTCGCGACCATCCCCGGACGCAGCGTGATCGGCATCGAACTGCCCAATGTGAAGCGCGAGACGGTGTCGCTCCACGAACTGATCGGCAGCGCGACGTTCGAGGATATGGGCGCACAGCTCCCGATCGTTCTGGGCAAGAATATCGCGGGCGATCCGGTCATCGCCGATCTCGCGCCGATGCCGCATCTGCTCGTCGCGGGCACCACCGGCTCGGGCAAGTCGGTCGGGCTCAACTGCATGATCCTGTCGCTGCTCTACCGGCTGACCCCGGACCAGTGCCGCATGATCATGATCGATCCCAAGATGCTGGAACTCAGCATGTACAAGGACATCCCCCATCTGCTGGCGGATGTGGTCACCGATCCGCCCAAGGCGGTGCGCGCGCTCAAATGGGCGGTGGAGCAGATGGAGGAACGCTATCGCATGATGGCGTCGGTCAACGTCCGCAGCCTCGGCAGCTTCAACGACAAGGTGCGTCAGGCGCTCGCCAAGGGACAGAAGCTCGGCCGCAAGGTCCAGGTCGGCTACGACCCCGAAACGCGCAAGCCGCTGTACGAAGAGGAAACGCTCGACCTCACCCCGCTGCCGCAGATCGTGATCATCGTCGACGAACTCGCCGATCTGATGATGACCGCGGGCAAGGAAGTCGAATTCCTGATCCAGCGCCTCGCACAGAAGGCGCGCGCGGCGGGCATCCACCTGATCATGGCAACGCAGCGCCCCTCGGTCGACGTCATCACCGGCGTGATCAAGGCGAATTTGCCCACCCGAATCAGCTTCCACGTCACGTCGAAGATCGATTCGCGCACGATCCTGGGCGAACAGGGTGCCGAACAGCTGCTGGGCAAGGGCGACATGCTCTACATGCCCGGCGGCAAGCAGATCGCCCGCGTCCACGGCCCGTTCGTGTCGGATGAGGAGGTGATGGCGGTCGCCGATCACTGGCGCTCGCAAGGCGCGCCGGACTATATCTCCGCCGTCACCGAGGAGCCGGAGGGCGGCGAGTTCGCACTCGACGGTGCCCCGACCGGAGAGGATTCTCCGGAGGAACAACTCTACCGCCGCGCGGTGCAGCTTGTCGCGGAAAGCCAGAAGGCGTCGACGTCATGGCTGCAACGCCAGCTGCGCGTCGGCTACAACAGCGCGGCGCGCCTCGTCGAACGGATGGAAAAGGACGGCCTCGTCTCCCGCCCCGACCATGTCGGCCGGCGCGAAGTGCTGATGGATCAGGACGGGCGGCCGCTCTAGATCCGGGCCGGAACGGGCAAGCATCTCGCGCCGCTCAGCGGCCGCTGATCGCTTGCCCCTCTCACCCCTCGATATCGAACAACCCGATCAGCCAGTCGTGGAACAGCTTCACCGGCCGCTGCTCCAACGCGCGGGGGCGGCACACGAACCAGTAGCTGTACGGGCTCTTGACGCTCGGCTCCCCGAACAGCGTGCCGATGCGCGGGTCGTCGGGGTCGATGCGGTGCGAATCGAGCATGAACGCGATTCCGACTCCCTGCGCCGCCGCCTCCAGCAGCAGCGATCCCGAATCGAACAGATCGATCGACACCGGCTCCAGATCGGGCAGACCCAGCGCCGAACGCCAGATCTCGAAACTGTCAGCCATGTCGCGATGCGCGAGGATCGAGTAGCCGGCCAGCTCCTCGGGCCGCCCGATCGCTTCGGGGCCATAGACCAGCCGCCGCGCCGCCACCGGGCGGATGCGGTTGCGGTCGAGTCGCCGACCGTAGAGCGTTGGTTCGATATCGCGCGCCAGCACGATCGCGGCGTCCAGCCCGTCGCCCAGCCGCGACATGCCGTGCCCGCCGGTATCGATGTCCAGGTGAAGCTGCGGATGCACTGCGCGCAACGCGGTAAGATAGGGCAGGAGCCGCTGGCTCGCGAACAGCGACGGCGTGCCCAGGCGTAGCCGCAGCACCTCGGTCCCGCTGTTCATGCTCTCGATCGCGTCGCTCATCGTGTCGAGCGCCGGCGCGATCAGGCCCAGCAACCGCTCGCCCTCCGCATTCAGCTTCATCGCCTGATGCCGCCGCTCGAACAATTGCTTGCCGATGAAGCGTTCCAGCGCCTGGACCCGCCGACTCAACGCGGGCGACGACAGCGCCAGTTCCTCCGACGCGGCCTTGACCGATCCCAGCCGCGCGACCTGGACGAACGCCTCGATGGCGGTAAGGGGCGGCAACCTGCGCATCGGTTACATTTCTGTGGTGCAGCGTAGCATATTGCAACCCATTCCGGGTGAGGCGATCACGATGACACCCCTGTCATCGGCTATAATCAGGGAATGTTACAGATTGCAGAATCTGCAATCGCATAGGTAGTTCTTCGCACTTGCACAAAAACACGCCGCACTGCACATAGGACGTGCCTTTCAGGCATCCTCTCCTAAACCTTTCAAAGGGCTGGTCTTCGGACCGGCCCATTTTTTTTGCCTGGATCGTGTGCGAAACGGTCCCTGACCTAGCTGATCCGGAACTACGTGCCTATCTGGCGCGTCACCCCCCGGACGGGCGAAGGGAAGGAGAGCCGATGGCCGACACGGAATCAGACACGCGCAAGCTTCAGGTCGCCAATGCGCGGCCCGAGGATAGCGGTCGTGGCCTCGCGCACCTCCCGCGCGCGATGATGGAGTCACTCGGCCTGCAACAGGGCGACGTGGTCGAAATCATCGGCAAACGCACCACGCCCGCGCGCGTCGTCTTCCCCTATCCCGAGGATGAGGGGCTGGAGATTCTCCGCATCGACGGGCTTCAGCGCGCCAATGCCGGCGTCGGCTCGGGCGATTTCGTCGAAGTGCGCAAGGCCGAATCGCGACCTGCGACCCGCGTCGTCTTCGCCCCCGCCCGCCGCGACCTGCGACTCGAAGGATCGGGCGACGCTCTCCGCCGCACCTTCCTCGGCCGCCCGCTGTGTCAGGGCGACACCATCTCCACCGTCGGGCAACAGCGCGTGTCGGACATGCCCCCTAATGTGCTCCAGCATCTGCGCGCGCCCGCCTACGCGCTGCAGGAGATCCGCCTGGCCGTCGTCTCCGCCGTCCCGCGCGGCATCGTCCATATCGACGCGGAGACCGAGATCGAGCTGCGCAACGAGTTCGAGGAAGCGCGCGAGTTGCGCCGCGCCGATGTGACCTATGACGACATCGGCGGCATGGCTGCGACCATCGATCAGCTGCGCGAGATGGTCGAGCTGCCGTTGCGCTATCCCGAACTGTTCCAGCGGCTCGGCGTCGATCCGCCCAAGGGCGTGCTGCTCCATGGACCGCCCGGCACCGGCAAGACCCGCCTCGCCCGCGCGGTCGCCAACGAATCCGACGCGCAATTCTTCCTGATCAACGGTCCCGAGATCATGGGGTCGGCCTATGGCGAATCGGAGAAGCGGCTGCGCGACGTGTTCGAGGAGGCGGCGAAGAACGCCCCCTCGATCGTGTTCATCGACGAGATCGATTCGATCGCGCCCAAGCGCGGCCAGGTGTCGGGCGAGGCCGAAAAGCGCCTCGTCGCCCAGCTGCTGACGCTGATGGACGGGTTGGAGGCGCGCGCCAACATCGTCGTCATCGCCGCGACCAACCGGCCCGAAGCGATCGACGAAGCCCTGCGCCGTCCCGGCCGCTTCGACCGCGAGATCATCGTCGGCGTCCCCGACGAACGCGGTCGTCGCGAGATCCTCGGCATCCACACCCGCGGCATGCCGATCGAGGAACGCGTCGATCTCGACGAGCTCGCCCGCACCACCTTCGGCTTTGTCGGTGCAGACATCGCAGCGCTGGCGCGCGAGGCCGCGATCGAGGCGGTGCGGCGAATCATGCCGCGGCTCAACCTCAGCGAGAAGACCGTCCCTTCCGATGTGCTCGAGACGCTCGCGGTCACGCGCGAGGATTTCGTCGAAGCACTGAAGCGCGTGCAGCCGAGCGCGATGCGCGAGGTGATGGTGCAAAAGCCGAACATCAAATGGGAGGATGTCGGCGGCCTCGATGACGCCCAGATGCGGCTGAAGGAAGGCGTCGAGCTGCCGATGCGCGATCCCGACGCGTTCCGCCGCCTCGGCATCCGCCCGGCCAAGGGCTTTCTGCTCTATGGTCCCCCCGGCACCGGCAAGACCCTGCTGGCCAAGGCGGTGGCGCGTGAGGCGGAGGCGAACTTCATCGCCACCAAGTCGAGCGACCTCTTGTCCAAATGGTATGGCGAGAGCGAGCAGCAGATCGCCCGCCTCTTCGCCCGCGCACGCCAGGTCGCGCCCTGCGTAATCTTCATCGACGAGCTCGACAGCCTTGTTCCCGCACGCGGGTCGGGGATGGGTGAGCCGCAGGTGACCGAGCGCGTGGTCAACACCATCCTCGCCGAGATGGACGGGCTGGAGGAGCTTCAGTCGGTCGTCGTGATCGGCGCAACCAACCGGCCGAACCTGATCGACCCCGCGCTGATGCGTCCGGGCCGACTCGACGAGCTGATTTATGTCGGCGTCCCCGATGCCGAGGGGCGCGAGCGCATCCTCAAGATCCAGACGCAAAGGATGCCGCTCGCCGACGATGTCGATCTCGCCGAGGTTGCCGCGCGCACCGAGCGGTTCACCGGCGCGGACCTGGAGGACGTCACCCGTCGCGCGGGCCTTGCCGCGCTGCGCGAACGCCCGCCGGCAAGCCAGGTGACGATGGCGCATTTCGAAGCGGCACTCGCCGATTCGCGCGCCACCGTCACACCGGAGATGGAGCGCGAATATGAGCAGATCGTCGCCAAGATGAAGCAGGATGCGGTGGCGCTCAACCCGATCGGCTTTATCGCTCCGGGGATGCTTCAGGGCCGGACTCGCTTGTCCGAAGACTGAACCAGCCATAGGCGACGAGGATCGCGAGGGCGGCGGCCGCGACCAGATAGGGGAGCGGCCGCCACCCACCATAGAGCGCGACGCCGATCGACGGGCCGAGGATGAAGGCGGCGCCGTTGATCGACGTCACCTTCCCCGCCACCGATCCCTGCGCCCCCTGCCCCACCGCCAGTGACGACCCGGCGGTGAACCCCGGGCGCGAAAAGCCGAAGCCCATCGTCGTCAGAGCGTAAGCCGTGGCGATGCCGTAGAGCGACGTCGCGGTGCCCGTCGCCAGGCACCCGACCGCACTCAAACTCAGCCCGATCAGCATCAACTGACGCGGGTTGAGCCCCAGCAGCGGAATGATCCCCCCATTGCACCAGCAGCGCCGACCCCGCGCCCATCATCAGCACGAGTCCCGTCGCCTCGATCGCCTCCAGCGGCGCAACGCCCAGCCGGTCGATGATCAGGAATCCGATCACCTGCCCCGCCATCGCCTGTGCATGGCCGAGCACCAGGCCACAGATCATCCAGGCGCGCACGCGCGGATCGAGAAAGCCGATCGGCTCGACCTTGTCCGCAGTCGCCGCGGTGACGCTCGCCCCGCTCGCCTGCCCCCCGATCGAGGGATAGCTCGACGCCGCACCATGGCTGACCGATTCGTCGACATCGCGCGGAAGCAGCCGGGCGACCGCGAACAGCATCGCCAGCGCGACGATGCTGAAGATCAGCGCCGGCCCCGCCAGTCCGATCGTCGGTCCGCCGCGCCACAGATCGCCGAGCACCAGATAGGGCGCGATGGCGGGACCCAGGATCGTGCCCAGTCCGAATGCCGAACCGAGCAGGGTCAGCGCCTTGGTCCGCTCATCCCGGCTGGTGCGCGACGCGACGATCGCCTGGATCGCGGGCGGTGCCGCCGATCCGAACCCGCCATAGAGCATCCGCGCAGCGACGAAGAAGGCGAAGGCGGTGACCGGCGCGATCCAGCCATTGATGCCGGCGGCGAGGAACAGCCCGCAAAAGAACAAGGACGCGGTCAGCCCAACCTGCCCCAGCAGCACCATGTTGCGCCGCCCGTGCCGGTCGGACCGGTTGGCCCAGAAGGGGGCAACCAGCGTCCACAGCAATGCCGACACCGAAAATGCCGCCGCCACCGCGCTGTCGGGGACGCCCAGCGACCGCCCCAGCGCGGGCAGCACCGATTGCAGCGCGGTATTGCCCGCCGCGATCACGAACATCACCGCGAACAGGATCACAAATGTGCGATCCATTCGCGCGGCGCTCACCGCGCCCACTGATGCCCGCGCCGGATATCGACAACCATCAGGTCATAGCGCTGGAGCCATTTGCCGCGCCCCTCGTGCTGGATGCGGGCATGTTCGGGGTGTTCGCGCCAGGCGACGGCGCTGGCATCGTCGGCCCAATAGCTGATCGTGATCTCGCCCCCCTCGGCGCTGCCGACCCAGTCGACTCCGCGAAAGCCCGGCTGCTCTGCGACTAGGATCGCCATCGCCTCTGCGGCGGCGGCGTAACCCGGTTCATCCGCGCCGGTGGATTCGGACACGAAGATCACCGCGACCTGGCCTGTGCGTGGGTGCTCCATGCGTTTCAGGATGAAACGTTTCTCCCTTCCGCGCAACCGGCGCGGCGAGAACAACGTTAATGCGCCACGTCGATGATGACAGGACCGTTGCAACTGTCCTACAGCTACGCGACACCGACTTGAGGATTGTTGATGACCGGTTCGACCACGATTGCCCGCACGAAGCGCAAGACTTCGCGCCCGCTTTCGCCCCAGGCGCTGTTTCTCCAGGGATTTTTCAAGCATCCGGTGATGGTCGGTTCGATCATTCCTTCTTCGGGCAAGCTGATCCGCAAGATGCTCGGCCCGGTGGATTGGGACCGGTGCAACCTGTTCGTCGAATATGGCCCGGGCGTCGGCACCTTCTGCCGCCATATCCTTGACCGGCTCGGCCCGAACGCCAAATATATCGTCATCGACACCAACCCGGATTTCGTCGCCTATCTGCGTGCGACGATCGTCGACCCGCGCTTTTCGGCGATTCACGGATCGGCGGCTGACGTGAACGCGATCGTCGCCGACCATGGCGAGACGCATGCCGACTATGTCCTGTCGGGCCTGCCCTTCTCGACCCTGCCCGCCGGAGTGGGCGAGGAAATCGCCGAGGCAACGCATCGCGTCCTGCGCCCTGGCGGTCAGTTCTTGGTCTATCAGTTCAATCCGAACGTGCGCAATTTCCTGACCCCGCATTTCCCGCGCATCGATCATGCGATGGAATGGTGGAACATGCCCCCGGCACAACTGTGGTGGGCGTGGAAGGATGCACCCGCCGATTGACGGGAGCCACGGCGCACCACACATCTGCGCGCATGGATCAGCTCAACCTGCCTGAGTCGGAGTGGCGCCAGCGCCTTACTCCCGAACAATATCATGTGCTGCGCGAAGCCGGGACCGAGCGCGCCTTTTCGGGCCATTATTCGGACAACAAGGCCGACGGCATCTATCGCTGCGCCGGGTGTCAGCTCGAACTGTTCGACAGCGACGACAAATATGATTCGGGATCGGGCTGGCCCAGCTTCACCCGACCGGTCGCGACCGATCATGTCAGCGAGCATCGCGATGTCAGCCACGGCATGACCCGGGTCGAGGTCCGTTGCGCCCGATGCGACGGACATCAGGGCCATGTCTTCCCCGACGGCCCGCCGCCCACCGGCCTGCGCTACTGCATCAACTCGGTCGCGTTGGAGTTCCGCGCCCGAGCAGCGTTATCGGACGAATGATTCACGCGATCGAAACGCTTGTGACAGCATCGGTTCACTCGTAAATCGTCACACAGCGTCCAATGGCCATCCGCAAACCAACGCTCTCGCCCAAGGCGCGCCGCATCCTTATCTGGGTGGCTGGCGGAGCCGCGCTCACGGCGCTCGCGGCGTTCATCGCGCTGCTGATCGCGGTCTATACGGCCAAGGCGTCGCTGCCGAGCTATGAGGAGCTCAAATCCTCGCCCAACGGCCAGATGATCCGCGTTCATGCCGCCGACGGCACGGTGATCGTGTCGCTCGGGCCGAGCTATGGCGAGTGGATCGAATATGACAAGATTCCGGAGCCAATGCGCGACGCGATGGTGGCGATCGAGGATCGCCGATTCCGCTCGCACTGGGGCGTCGATCCGGTCGCGCTGATGCGCATCACCAAATTCGCGATCGACAATCGCGGCACCGGCCGCCGGCTTCAGGGCGCGTCGACGATCACGCAACAGGTCGCGCGCACCATCTTCCTGTCGAACAAATACGATGTCGGGCGCAAGTTCCGGGAGATGATCCTGGCGCTCGCCCTGGAGCGCAAGTTCACCAAGGACCAGATCCTCGAACTCTACCTCAACAAGGTCTATTTCGGCGGTGGTGCCTATGGCATCGACGCCGCGTCGCGCACCTTTTTCGGCCATCCGGCGACCAATCTGACCCTGTCGGAAGCGGCGGTGATCGCGGGTCTGGTCAAGGCACCGTCACGCTACTCGCCGACCGCCGATGCGCAGGCAGCGGTCGGGCGCGCCAGCGTGGTGCTCGACGTGATGGTCGAAACCGGTGCGCTGACCGCAGAAGAGGCCGCGACCGCAAGCCCCGCCAAGGTCAAGCTCGCCGCCGCGCCCAAGCAGAACAGCGTCCGTTACTTCACCGACTGGGCGCTGCCCCAGCTCGAAGTGCTGATCGACGAGACCGTTGCCCCGCTCGACGTGTGGACGACGATCGACCTCAAGATGCAGAATGCCGCGACCCAGGCGATTCAGGCGAACACGCCGGCAGGGGCGCAGGGTGCATTGGTCAGCCTCGATCGTGACGGGGCGGTACGCGCGATGGTCGGCGGGCGCGACTATGTCTCGTCGATCTACAACCGCGCGACCCAGGCGACCCGCCAGCCGGGATCGGCGTTCAAGCTGTTCGTCTATCTCGCCGCGCTGGAATCGGGGCGCAAGGTCGAGGACCGCGTGGTCGATGAACCGGTGACGATCAACGGCTGGAGCCCGCGCAACAATAGCGGACGATTCAGCGGCGAGATGACGCTGCGCTCTGCCTTCGCCTATTCGATCAACACCGTCGCGGCAAAGCTGGGACAGGAGACCGGCTTCGGGACCGTCGCCGACATGGCGCGGCGCTTTGGCGTCACGACGCCGATCAATACTCAGCCGGCGATGGTGCTCGGCACTTCCAACGTCCGCCTGATCGACATGGCCCGCGCGTTCGCATCGGTCGGGCAAAAGGGCGTGGCGGTCACCCCCTATGCCATCACCCGCGTTACCGCGAACGGCGCGGTGATCTACCAGCATGAAGTCGATACCTCGCGCGTGCTGGTCGCGCCCTATGTCGCGGCGCAGATGACCGATCTGCTCCAGACCGCGGTCAACACCGGCACCGGTCGCGCGGCGCAGATCGGCCGCCCCGTCGCGGGCAAGACCGGCACGACGTCCTCGAACAAGGATGGCTGGTTCCTCGGCTTCTCCTCCGGCCTCACCACCGGCGTATGGATGGGCCGCGACGATGCCAAGCGCGTCGGCGGGCTTCAGGGCGGCACCGCGCCCGCACGTGCCTTCGCCAATTTCATGCGCGTCGCCGTCGCCAATCGCCCGGTCGAGAATTTCGAGACCGAGGTGACGCTGCCCGAATGGCAGCTTGAGCCTGATGAAGAGGCGTGGGGTGAAGCCGATAATGGCGTGTTCGTCGATGAAGACGGCAATCCGGTCGCGCGCGACGGCGGCGAGGGTGGCGAGGCGATCGAAGGCGAGCCCGCAGCGAGCGATGAGGGCGGCATCAGCCAGGACTGGCTCGACCGCATGACCGGCCGCGACGCCCCGCGCGACCCGCAACCGGCACCGCGCCGCGACCCCGCCGACCGCCCGCCGCAGCAGCAGCAACAGCCGCCGCGCGAGCCGCTACGCGCGCCTCAGGACGACCGCCCGAACGAATGAAGCCGCATCGCGTTGCTGCGCAGCCACGCCCGTTCCGGCACAGGGTCGCGGCCATAGAGCGTGCGGACCAAGTCATGGAACGCCGGGCTGTGGTTCATGTGCGTGCGATGTGCCACCTCATGCGCCACCGTCGCGCGGCGCACGGCAGGCGGGGCGAGGATCAGCCGCCAGTTATAGCGGATCACCCCCGACGACGCGCAGCTGCCCCAGCGCCCCTTGGGATCGCCGATTGCAACCTTGCTGACCGTAACCCCGGATAGGGTCGCATATTCGGCGGTCTCGGCGCTCAGCGTGTCGAGCGCCTGTCTACGCAACCAGCGTTCGATCCGTCGCTCACAGCCCTCCCGCGGCCCGCCCACGATGATCTGCCCATCGTCGAGCACCGGGGTGCGCGGAAACCCGCTGTCCCAGCCCAGCGCAACCTCTTCGCCCAGATACAGGATCGTCGCCCCCGGTTCGAATGGCGTCGGCGCGGCGCGGTTGGCGAGTGCCTTCGCAATCCACTCCCCCTGCCCCTCGGCCCAGCGCAGCGCCGGCCCGGCGGGCGCGCGCGGCGGAATCGTCAGCCGCACCGCACCGGTCGCCTGATCGACCGACAACCGCATCGTCCGCGCTCGCGGATGGCGCACGACCTGGATCGGCACGCTCACAGGATACGGTCGACCATATGATGCTCGAGGTCGCCGGCGACATCCTCCGAAATCGTCCAGCCACGGGTCGATTCACCCGCCTCATGCACGCTCTCGCGGCTGCCAGAGATCAGATAATGCCAGTCGGGCAGCGGTTCGCCCGCCGCGCGCAGCCGATAGGCACAGGTCACCGGCAGCCACGGAATGTCGTCGACATTCCCCGCATTCAGCCGCACGCATTCGGCGACATAGGCGTGGCGATGGCGATAATCGCTGCACCGCCCCTGATCGCGATCAAGCAGGCGGCATGCGACATTGGTCGCATAGAGGTCACCGGTATCGGCGTCCTCGATCTTGTGCAGACAGCATTTGCCGCACCCGTCGCACAGCGCCTCCCACTGCGCGCGGTCGAGCCGGGCGAGCGGCATTTCCCAGAAGCGGGTCAGCCGATCCACCGCGTGATTTCCGCGACGATCGCGTCAGGGCTCTGTTCCTGCGGCAGCAGCGCGATCGGTTCGCCATTGGGGCCCATCAGATAGGCCTGACGCCCATGGTCCATCAGATAGCCGGTCGGCGTCTCGCGCTTGGCATAGGGGACGCGATAGACCTTGGCTGCCGCATCGACCTGCGCCGCGCTCCCGGTCAGCCCGACCATGCGCGGGTGGAACGCGGCCGTGAACTCCTTGACCACCGCCGGCGTGTCGCGCGCCGGGTCGATCGACACGAAGACCGGCACGATCTTCGCCGCCAGCTCGGGATTCTGCTGATCGAGCCGCTTCATCGCGCCGCCGATATTCTGGACATCGACCGGGCAGACATCGGGGCAGAAGGTGTAGCCGAAATACATGATCCGGTACTTGCCGGCGAACGCCTTCTCGGTGACGGTCTTGCCGTCGCCATTGACCAGCGTGAACGGCCCGCCGATCGACGCTCCGGCGAGCGGGGCGTCGGCGAGCGACTTGGGTTGCGGCGCACCTCCGCCGCAGGCGGCGAGCGCCAAAGCCAATGGAAGCGCGAAGAAGGATATCCTGTTCATGACAAGGCGACCCATGATCTGATAGGGAGGGTTAGGCAAGGCTTGCATCCTATCGGGGGTTTGTTCCGACCATGTTGACCGTTTCGTCCCGGCTCGTATTCGCCGCGGTACTGCTGTGCGTTGCGCTTCCCGCTGGTGCCCAGCGCTTTTCCGAAAGCTATCTGTTCCTCAAGGCTGTGCGCGAGCAGGATGGCAACAAGGTCACCGAATATCTGAGCGCGCCCGGCCAGACGATCGTCAACGTCAAGGGCGACGATGGCGACGCGGCGATCCATATCGTCGCCAAGCGCCGCGACATGACCTATCTGCGCTTCATCCTCGCGCGCGGGGGCAATGTGAATCTGCAGGACGGGCAGGGCAACAGTCCGCTGATGCTTGCCGTCGAGGCCAACTGGCCCGAGGGGATCCGGGAAATCCTCACCCGCAAGGGCAATGTCAATCTGGCCAATAATGGGGGCGAGACTCCGCTGATGCGCGCCGTCCAGCGCCGCGATCTCGAACTGGTCCAGCTGCTCCTCACCAGCGGTGCCGACCCCGACATGGTCGATCGGCTTGCGGGCCTGAGCGCTCGCGACTATGCCGCCCGCGATACCCGCGCGCCGGCCGTCGCCGAAGCGCTCAAAAATGCCCCCAAGGTCCAGAAGCGCGCGGTCTCCGGCCCGAGTTTCTAACTACCCCAACCCAGTCCATCCGCTTCGGGGTCGGTCAGCGTGATCACCCGCCGCGCCGCGCGGCGGGCAAAGGCCAATGTGCATTTGCGCCGTGTCGCGCTCGCCAGCGGCACGGTCCGCGCCTCGCGCACGATCGCCGCGTCGTAGCGGTCGGCGACGATCACCCCGGCGCGCTCGGGCAGGAAATCGGGACGGTCGAACGGCGCCAGATCGAATCCAGCCGGCACGGCCCAGAAATAACGGTCGCAATGGGCGAGATAGTCGGTCCACTTGCCGTCGCCGATCAGGTCGGCGCGCGACACCTTGACCTCGACGATCACGATCTCGCCGCGCAGGTTGAGCGCCATCAGGTCGGCGCGTCGTCCATCGCCCAGCGGCACTTCCGCCATCGCAATCGTCTCGTGCCGCAGCAGCATGCGGCAAACGCCGCGCGTCACATCGGCGGCGATGAGTGGCGCAGCCGCAGCGTCGAGCTCTGGATCAACGGGAAAGGCCGGGGAAGGCATCGAAACCATCCCCGGCCCTTAGAACATTTGACGAACGAACGAAAGCCCGTCCGGCAGGATCAACGATAGAAGATATGGTTGCCGACGCTGCCGACCCGCGCGCGGCGCCAACCGGGCGAGACATAACGGGCATGGAAGAACAGCGCGTTCGATACGCTGCTGTCCCAGGCATCGTCGCGTGCGACCTGTGCCACCGCGAGCGCGGTCTTCCACGCACGCGCACCCGCCGGTGGCTGGACGAGACGACCGCCGCGGACGAAGGAGAACTGGCCGCGCTGGGTGAGCACGCCGCACACCGATGCCGGGAAGCGGCCCGACTTGGCGCGGTTGAGGATCACCTCGGCGACCGCGAGCTGGCCCTCGAGCGGCTCGCCCTTGGATTCGTAATAGACGCCGATCGCGAGGCAGTTGAGCTCGGCATCGTCGGCGACCGCGTCCTGCGCGGCGACCGCAGCGGCCAGCGTCGCGTAGGTGGCGGATTCGGAATCTGAGTCCTGGGGGGAGGGCGGCATCGTCGGCGTCGAGCGCGGCAAGCGATTCGCCCATCGTGGGAACCTGTTCGGTCGCGGCTTCGTTAATCGCCTGGACCGGGGTCTTTTCGGCTTCTCCGGCGATACCCGGGGCCGTTGCGCCAATGCCTGCGGCAATGGTCAGGGTCGTGGCCGCGATCATCGCAGCCCGGAACGAGAAAGACATTCAACATCGATACTGTGCGGTTGGTGCGCGATTCGGTCCCACGGGGTGCTTTTGCACGGACCGATCGGGCTTGCCCCCCGACTGCGTAACCACCGGCCTCTGACCCCGACGGCACAACGCTATTTATAACGTCGCGCGCCTCTGCCGCCGATGTTGCGGTGCGTCAAGCGCCGATAATCGTTTCAGCGGCGAACCGTTCTGCCGCTGCGATATCCAGTTCGACCACCCACAGGTCGGGGTCGCGGCTGCGGCGACGCTGCCAGTAGTCGCTCACCCCGAACGGATCTTCGAACGCCGATGGGCCGCTGCGCACCAGCGCTGGCTCGCCATCCGCCCCGATTCCGCGCTCGAAAAAGCCGGGATTCATGCCGCGCTCCAGCGTCAGGACCAGGATCGCGCCCGCCTCTTCATGCCCCCTGGCAAGCACCATCGCGCTCCCGCCTTCGGCATTGACCCGGCGGATCAGCGCATTGACGATCAGCCCGCTGGCGAGCCGGGCGCTCATCGCGCAGTGCGATAACCGGGCAGCCCGGCCAGCGCGATCCGCGACTTCATGAAGGTGCCGGTCCCGCGCGCCGCCTCTTCGCCGCTCGCGTCGATCAACCGCGCCTCGGCGACGAACACCCGCCTTTGCCCGCTGACCCAGCGCCCCTCGGCGGTCACGGGTCCCGGACCCAGCGGCTTTGTGAACAGCAGGTTGAACGCCGTGGTGAGCAGGAACCGGTCGGTCACCAGGCTGTTCGCCGCATAGAAGGCGGCATCGTCGAGCATCTTGAAATAGCTCGTCCCATGCGCCGCGCCGCCCGCGTGGAAATGACGTTCGTCGATGGTGAAGCGGATATGCGCCACGCCGGCGCGCGCGATCTCCAGCCGCGATTCGAACAGCTGGTTGATGGGCGCGGCGGCATAGAGCGATTCGAGCGCGCGATGATGCGCCTCTGCCCCGACCGCCGCGATCGCGTCAGGCTGCGGCGTCACGCGCTTCGGTCCCCGCGAGCAGCGCATAGATGGCATCGGCCGACCCGGCGCCGCGCAATTTGGCGGTAAAGCCGCGATCGCGCAGCCGCCGCGACACCCGGGCCAGCGCCTTCAGATGCTCGGCCCCGGCATTCACCGGCGACAGCAGCATGAACACCAGATCCACCGGACTGTCGTCCACTGCGGCGAAATCGATCGGCCGGTCGAGCCGCATCATCACCCCGCGCACGCTCTCCAGCCCCTCGATCCGCCCGTGCGGAATCGCGATTCCGCCGCCAAAGCCAGTCGTGCCCAGCCGCTCGCGCGCCGCAAGCGCGGCAGCGACGGTCGCGGCGTCGAGCCCATAGGCCCGCGCCGCGACGTCGGCGAGCAGCGCGAAGAGCTTCTTCTTGCTGCCCGCCGTCACGCCCGAAGCCACCGCCTCGGGCGTCAGCAGATCATGGAGATCGTGCATCGTCCCGCGTCAGGCCGCCCGGTTGGGTTCGACCCAGCCGATCGTGCCGTCGGTGCGGCGATAGACCATGTTGTAGGTGCCGGTTCCGGTATTCTTGAACAGCAGTGCATTGGTGTTGCGCAGGTCGAGCATCATCACCGCGTCCGACACGCTCGCATCGGGCACGTCCACCCGCGTTTCGGCGATGATCGGCGGCGCGTCGGCGGCCTCTTCCTCATCGGTCTCGATCTGGAAAACGGTGTAGCCCGCGTCATAGGCGGCATCCATCATCGCCTGCTGCTGGCCGTTGTTGCGGTCCTTCAGGCGGCGCATGTACCGGCGCAGCTGCTTTTCGATCTTGTCGGCGGCACCGTCGAACGCAAGGTGCGCCTCCTGCGCGGCATGCGATCCCTTGAGCACCAGCCCCTGCATCACGTGCGCGACGATGTCGCAGGTGAAGCCGTAATCATGCGGCCCCTTGCCGAACGTGACCTGGGCCGAGATCGCGCGGGCGAAATATTTCTCGGCGATACCCTGGAGCCGGTCGTCCACGTGCTGCCTCAGCGCAGTGCCCGTGTCCACCTGGTGACCAGAAACCCGGATATCCATATTTTCCTCCGTCCTAACAAGAGGAGCACCTAGGAATGGGGGCCGACAGCGTCAACCGGACGCCTCCGTTCCCCACACTGGGTCCTCGAACCCGGCCATAAACGCCGAATGGCGGGCCAGTTCCGCATCGCTCGGCACAAAAATGCGTGCCGGTCGCACATGCGTCTTCGCGGCGCCGAACTCGATCCGCTCGGGTCCGGCCGCCTGTTCCACCGCGAGCCCAAGCGCAATCTGGCGTCCGCCGGTCAATTCGATGAACACCTGCGCCAGCAACTGCGCGTCGAGCAGCGCGCCGTGCAGCTCGCGCGCCGACAGGTCGACGCCATAGCGCACGCACAGCGCGTCGAGCGTATGCTTGGCCCCGGGATGCTTGGCGCGCGCGATCTGCAGCGTATCGACGATGCGATCGACCGGCAGCAGTGCGCGCCCGCACGCCTTCAGCTCGCCATTCATGAATCCCAGGTCGAACATCGCATTGTGCGCGATCAGCGGGCAATCGCCCAGAAATTCGATCAGATCGTCGCAAATCTCGTGGAACCGCGGCTTGTCGGCCAGGAACGCCTCCGACAGGCCATGCACCGCGAACGCCTCGATCGGCATGTCGCGATCGGGATTGAGGTAGCGGTGGAAATGACGACCGGTCGGCACGCGGTTGATCAGCTCGACGCACCCGATTTCCACCAGCCGGTGCCCGGCGCTGTAGCTCAGGCCGGTCGTTTCGGTGTCGAACACGATTTCGCGCATGCCCTGCTTATCCGCCTGTTTCGCGCGCGAGGCAAGCGATCAGCGCGGCAACTTCGGCCCTTGTCTCATCCTTGGACCCGCCGGTCGAAATCACGAAATCTGCGCGCGCGCGCTTCTCCGCATCGGGCAGTTGCCTGGCAAGGATCGACTCGAAGCGTTCGACCGTCATGCCGGGCCGCGACAGCACTCGTTCACGCTGAATTTCGGCCGGCGCGGAGACGACGACGATCTTGTCCACCTGCCGCCAGCCACCCGCTTCGAACAGCAGTGGCACGTCGAGCAGCACCAGCGGCTTGTCGGCATTGGCCTTGAGAAATTCATTGCGCGCATGCGCAACGGCGGGATGCACAATCCCTTCCAGCCGCTTGAATGCTTCCGGGTTGCCGAACACCGCCTCGCCCAGCAGCGTGCGATCCACCCCCAGCTCGGTCGTCGTATCGGGAAACTCGGCTTCGATCTGCGCGACCAAAGCACCGCCCGGCCCCTGCAGCCGGTGCACCTCAGCATCGGCGTCGAATACCGGCACCCCTGCCTCGGCAAACATCGCCGCGACGGTCGATTTGCCCATGCCGATCGACCCGGTGAGACCGAGAATCAGGGTCATGCCAGCAGCAGCGCTCGCAACTCGGCATCATGTTCGCGCGGTGCCGGTTCGCCAAAGAACAGCTCGAACGCCAGCGCCGCCTGGCCGATCAGCATCTCCAGCCCGTCGACCGTCTCCAGATCGCGCGCCCGCGCCGCCGCGAGCAGCCCGGTCTCGAGTGGCGCATAGACCGCGTCATAGACCAGCGCATCTTCGGGCAGGTTCGACAAGTCGAGGTCGAGCGGCGGATGCCCCACCATTCCCAGCGAACTGGCATTGACCAGCAGCGCCACCGGCGGCAGCGGCGCGTCGAGCGGCACCGCATCGCCCTTCAACCCGAAGGTCGCAAGCAGCCCCATCGCCTTCAACGGCGATCGGTTGAGGATGGTGACCCGCTCCACCCCCGCCCGCGCCAGCGCGAGACAGGATCGCGCGCGCCGCGCCGCCCGCACCGACCACCGCGACCGGCGCGCCCTCCAGATCGAACTCGGCAATCGGCGCATAGAAGCCGGCTGCATCGGTATTGGTCCCGATCAACGCGCCATTCGCCCCGCGAAACACCGTATTGATCGCGCCTATGCTGTCGCGCACCCCGCCCGGATCGGGCACATGGTCGAGCGCCGCCACCTTGTGCGGGGCGGTGATGTTGCACCCGCGCCAGTCGGGGTCGTCACGCCGCGAGGCGAAGAAATCGCCCAGCCCCTCGGGCGTTACCAGCGTCTTGGCATAGCGGGCGTCGAGCCCAAGCTTGTCGATCCAGAAGCCATGGATCAGCGGCGACTTGGACTGTGCAATGGGGTCGCCGATCACCTCAGCATATGGGGGGGCAAAAGGGGTGGTCATGACGTCAACTTGCCTCTGGTCCGCAGAAAATCGAGGATGTTGAGCAGCGGCATCCCCAGGATGGTGTAGTGGCTGCCCTCGATCCGGCTGAACAGCTGAACCCCCGGACCTTCGACCCGGTAACAGCCGACACAGCCCGAAATCGCGGGCCACTCGGCATCGAGATACTCGGCGATGAACCGATCCGACAGCGGCCTGACCCACAGCCGCGCGCGATCGACATGCCGCCACAGCGCTTGGCCATTCTCCGCGATCACCGCCGCGCTGTAGAGATCGTGGCGCTTGCCCGACAGCATCTTGAGGTGCCGCTCGGCATCGGCGCGATCGACCGGCTTGTCGACCAACGTCCCGTCCTCGATCGCCACCACCGAATCCCCGCCCAGCACCAATGTCCCCGGCACACGCTGGCTGACCTTGAGCGCCTTCATCTCGGCCAGCGCATCGGCCAAGTCGCGCGGCGCGACTTTTCCAAGGCTCGCCTTGACCGCATCCTCATCGACATGCGCTGGCAGCGCCTCGTGCGCCACGCCCGCCGCCGCAAGCATCGCGCGCCGCGACGCGCTGGTCGAAGCCAGCACGATCATGGCCGCGCCTCCGCGTTGACGCGCTCATTGGCCATGGTAATGATCGCCGCCGCTGTCTCCTCGATCGACCGGCGCGTCACGTCGATCACCGGCCAGCCATTGTCGGCGAACATGCGCCGGGCATAGGCGACCTCCTTCTGCACCGCTTCCTGCTCGATATAGCTGGTCTCATCCTGCTGGTTGAGCGCGAGCAGCCGGTTGCGCCGCACCTGGATCAGCCGCTCGGGGCTGGTGGTCAGCCCGACCACCATCGGGTTCTTCAATCGATAGAGCAGGTCGGGCGGCGGCGATTGCGGCACGATCGGGATGTTTGCGACCTTGAACCCGCGATTGGCGAGGTAGATCGACGTCGGCGTCTTCGACGTGCGCGACACGCCCGCCAGCACGATGTCCGCCTCCTCCCAATTCTCCCAATTCACCCCATCGTCATGCGCGATGGTGAACTGGATCGCGTCCACGCGCGCGAAATAGGCGGCGTCCAGCATATGCTGCCGCCCCGGCCGCGCCTTCATCTCCTGTCCCAGCAGGTTGGACAACGCATGATTGACCGGATCGAGCGGTGCGACCGCTGGCAAGCCGATCGCGCGGCACCGCGTCTCGAGCTGGCGGCGGATCTCCGGATTGACCAGCGTGAAGATCACCAGCCCCGGATTCTGCGCGATTTCGGCGAGGATGCGCTCGAGATGCGTTTCGCTGCGCACCATCGGCCAGAAATGGCGCAACACCTCGACATCGTCGAACTGCGCCAGCGCCGCCTTGGCGATATTCTCCAGCGTCTCGCCGGTGGAATCGGAGAGAAGGTGCAGGTGGAGTTTCAAAGATTCCCCTCCCGCTTGCGGGAGGGGCTAGGGAGGGCGTGTCCACTCCGGAAACATCCAAAAACAGGCCCTCCCCCGACCCCTCCCGCAAGCGGGAGGGGGAGAAAAACGCCTAGTCTGGACGGATCTGTGGAAAACATGGGGGAAATCGCTAGCGCAACGCGCAACACCCGCCAAGCGTGGGAGTCGGTCCACGCTCCGGATCATTCGTCCACAACCGCGCCCACAGCCAGGCGATCCGCCACACAGGCTGTGGATAACGGGGACGACTGAATCGAATCGCGGCGGAATCGCGGGAGTCCGCCCGGTCAATCTGTTGGCAGAATGGGGACGAACGCCTAAGCCCCGGCATCCACGCACCAACGTACAACTACATCCTACTTAGATTCTTCTTCTTATTTTTGTTGAGAGAGACGGACGGTCCTGTGACTCCGAAGAAACTGCTCCGAGTGCTGTCAGGCGAGCGCGTCGATGCACCGCCGATGTGGCTCATGCGTCAGGCGGGCCGATACCTTCCCGAGTATCGCGCGCTCCGGGCCGAAAAGGGCGGGTTTCTCGAACTGGTCAACGACAGCGACGCCGCGGCGGAGATCACGCTCCAGCCGATCCGCCGCTTCGGCTTCGACGGCGCGATCCTGTTTTCCGACATTCTCGTCGTACCGCATGCGCTCGGCCAGGATCTGTGGTTCGAGGCGGGGGAGGGGCCGCGCCTTGCCCCCAGGCTGGTCGATCATGCGCTGGAAAGCCTCACAGCGGCCCCACAGCGGCTCGACCCGGTCTATGGCACTGTGCGCCGCGTCGCCGCCGCCTTGCCGCCTGAGGTGACGTTTCTGGGCTTTGCAGGAAGTCCGTGGACCAACGCGACCTACATGGTCGCAGGACAAGGCAGTCGCGACCAGAGCGAGACGCGCCGCATGGCCTATGCCGATCCCGGTGCATTCCAGGCGATCATCGACGCGATCGTCGCAATGTCGATCGACTATCTGGCGAAGCAGATCGAGGCTGGGGTCGAGGCGGTGCAGCTGTTCGACAGCTGGGCCGGGTCGCTCAGCCCCGCGCAATTCGAACGCTGGGTGATCGCCCCCAACGCCGCGATCGTCGCGGGCCTGCGCGCGCGTTGCCCGGATGCCCAGATCATCGGATTCCCCAAGGGTGCGGGCGGCAAGCTCGCCGCTTACGCCCGCGAAACCGGCGTGGACGCGATTGGCCTCGACGAGACGGTCGATCCGGTCTGGGCGCATCGCGAACTCCCCGCGGGAATGCCGGTTCAGGGCAATCTCGATCCGCTCGCGCTGATCGCCGGCGGTGAGGAATTGCGGGCCGCCGCCACCCGCGTGGTTGATGCCCTGCGCGACCGCCCCCATATCTTCAATCTGGGCCACGGCATTCAACAGGATACGCCGATTGCCCATGTCGAACAGCTGATCGGCATCGTCAGGGGGACGCGTTGATGACCGGATTTCTCGGCAATGCCTGGCTGTGGGCCAAGGCCGCGCACGTCATCTTCGTGATCTTCTGGATGGCCGGCTTGTTCATCCTCCCGCGCTATCTGGTCCATCATCAGGAGGCGCTGGCCGACCCGGTCCAGGCCAAGGCGTGGAAAGAGCGTGAGGCAAAGCTGCGCCGCGTGATCCTCACCCCGTCGCTGGTCATCGTCTGGCTGCTCGGCATCGCCCTCGCGATCAATCTCGGCCTGTTCGAAGGCGGCGCGGGTCTGGGCTGGCTCCATGCCAAGCTGCTGCTCGTCCTGCTGCTCTCGGGCTATCATGGCTGGGCGGTCGGCTATTCGAAGAAGCTCGCGACGGGGCAGGGGTCGCTGACCTCCAAACAGCTGCGCCTCGCCAACGAAATGCCCGCGATCTTCGTCGCGCTGATCGTCATCCTGGCGGTGGTCCGCCCGTTCTGATCGCGCGTCCAATATGCTTGTAATGTTGGATTTTCTTTGTTCTCCTCGGCGCGCATCCCCGGATGCCGCTCTTTGACCGATTGAACCTGTTATCTGTAGGCGCGATCCCGCTGCGTCATTGTCGCGCGGCGGTCGATAGCTGTCGCGGTGCGGCCTGTTTCTGTCGCATCAGGCGCGCGCATGTGGTGACTCGAAGTCCCGCACGTGTCGCGCCGGTGTCGCGTCGCGGTTGCTTTCCCGACCCGAACCGGTCGCAAACCCGTCCCGTTCGCCGCAAACCCGTGTGTTTCTGTCAGTCTGTCAGGCTGATGTCAGCCTGATCGCTTGACTTGCCACAGGGCGAATCCTAATCCGCTGGGGTCGCGTCGCCGTCCTGGCGGCGGCCCGGCGTCCCTCCTTTTTTCCTCAAGCCATCGCGACCTGCGCGTCCAAACGCCCGAAAACCCATAGCGATCGCCAGACGGACTTCTCCCATGCACTTGAAAGATTTGAAGAAAACCGCGCCCGCCGAACTGGTGTCGATGGCCGAGGAACTTGGTGTCGAAAGCGCGTCGACGCTGCGCAAGCAGGATTTGATGTTCGCGATCCTCAAGGCCCAGGCCGAGAATGGCGAACTGATCATGGGCGAGGGCACGATCGAGGTGCTTCAGGACGGCTTCGGCTTTCTGCGCAGCCCCCAGTCCAACTATCTCGCTGGTCCCGACGACATCTATGTCTCGCCCAATCAGGTCCGCAAATTCGGCCTGCGCACGGGCGACACCGTCGAAGGTGAAATTCGCGCCCCCAAGGATGGCGAGCGCTATTTTGCGCTGACCAAGCTGGTCAGTGTCAATTTCGACGATCCCGACGCCGTCCGCCACCGCGTCAATTTCGACAACCTGACCCCGCTTTACCCGGATCAGAAGCTCACGCTCGACCCCGCCGATCCGACCCAGAAGGATAAGTCGGCGCGGGTCATCGACATCGTGTCGCCCCAGGGCAAGGGCCAGCGCACGCTGATCGTCGCACCGCCGCGCGTCGGCAAGACGGTGATGCTGCAGAACATCGCCAAGGCGATCACCGACAACCATCCCGAGGTGTTCCTGCTCGTCCTGCTGATCGACGAGCGACCCGAGGAAGTCACCGACATGCAGCGCAGCGTGAAGGGCGAGGTGGTCAGCTCGACCTTCGATGAACCCGCCACGCGCCATGTCCAGGTCGCCGAAATGGTGATCGAAAAGGCCAAGCGCTTGGTCGAACACAAGAAGGATGTCGTCATCCTGCTCGATTCGATCACCCGCCTCGGCCGCGCCTACAACACCGTCGTGCCCAGCTCGGGCAAGGTGCTGACCGGCGGTGTCGACGCCAATGCGCTCCAGCGGCCCAAGCGCTTCTTCGGCGCCGCGCGCAACATCGAGGAGGGCGGGTCGCTTTCGATCATCGCGACCGCGCTGATCGACACCGGCAGCCGCATGGACGAGGTGATCTTCGAAGAGTTCAAGGGCACCGGCAACTCCGAAATCGTGCTCGACCGCAAGGTCGCGGACAAGCGCATCTTCCCGGCGCTCGACGTCGGCAAGAGCGGCACGCGCAAGGAAGAGCTGCTGCTCGACAAGCCGACGCTGTCGAAGATGTGGGTGCTGCGCCGCATCCTCATGCAGATGGGCACCACCGATGCGATGGAGTTCCTGCTCGACAAGATGAAGGATTCGAAGACCAACGAAGACTTCTTCGACAGCATGAATCAGTGACCAAGGCGGCCTGATTTAGCGCTGCTAGATCAGGACTCGTCGAAGCGTCCGAACGGCTCGTTCGACGTCATGGGCTTTGCCCATGACGGACCCGCGATGTTTGATTATGCGTTGCGCTGTGCAGACCAATAAGAAGGGGAACCCATGACCGAAATCTGGGGTCATATCGTCAACGACTTTGCCGGCCTGTTCTCAGGCAGCGGGTCAGCCTGGCTGGCGTTCGGGCAGGTAATCCTGATCGACATCGTGCTGGCGGGCGACAATGCGATCGTCATCGGCGCGCTTGCGGCGGGTCTTCCCGCGGATCAGCGCAAGAAGGTGATCCTGATCGGCATCATCGCGGCATTGGTGCTGCGCATCGCGTTCGCGCTGGTCGTGACTCAGCTGATGGCGATCATCGGACTGATCTTCGCTGGCGGCGTGCTGCTGCTGTGGGTGGCGTGGAAGATGTACCGCGAAATCGGCCATGGTGCCGGTGAAAGCGCCGGCTCGCCCGAAATTGCGGGTGACGAGCATTCGGGCCTGAAGCCGGCGAAGAGCTTTGCGGGTGCCGCCTGGGCTGTCGCAGTCGCCGACGTGTCGATGAGCCTCGACAACGTGCTGGCCGTTGCCGGCGCGGCGCGCGACCATCCCGGTATCCTGATGGTCGGCCTGGTTATCGCGGTGGCACTGATGGGCGTCGCGGCGAACGTCATCGCCAAGTACATCGAACGCTATCGCTGGATCGCTTGGGTCGGTCTGCTGGTGATCGTCTATGTCGCCGGGTCGATGATCTACACCGGGATCACCGACCAGGATGTCGGCATCCTTCAGCTGTTCCGCTAAGGGTCTGATCCCACAACAGAAAAGGGGCGGTGTCCGTTACGACGCCGCCCCTTTTTCGTGTCAGCCGATATGCTCGGCGAAGAACGCTTCGGTCCGGCTGTCGGCCAGCCGCGCCGCCGTATCCGACCGCCTGTTGCCCATCTCGGTGGCAAAGCCGTGGTCCTCGCCCGGATAGTCGTGCAGAGTCACCTTGGGGTGGCCGTCCAGCCCGTCATGCATCGCCTTCTGCACCGGGGCGGGGACGAATCCGTCCTCGCCGGCGATGTGCAGCATCAGCGGATTGGCGATGGCATGTTTTTCGCCGAGCAGCCCGTCCACGCCCACCGCATAATAGCCGACGCTGGCATCGCTATCGGTGCGCGCCGCGGCCATGAAGGCGAGGCGTCCGCCCAGGCAATAGCCAGTAACCCCGACCTTGCCGCCGCTTGCGGCGCGCGCTGCGCGGATTGTCGCCTCGATATCCGCGACGCCCTTGTCCTGGTCGAACTTGCCCATCCAGCCGAGCGCTTCCTGAAATTCCGACTCGATATCGGGGTCGAGCTGGATGCCGGGCCTCAGCCGCCAGAACAGGTCGGGCGCGAACGCCATATAGCCGAGTGACGCAAAATGATCGCACTTGCGCCGGATGCCTTCGTTGACGCCAAAGATTTCCTGAATCACCACGATTGCGCCGCGCGGTGCGCCTTCGGGGTCGGCGCGATAAGCGGCAAAGCTTCCGCTGCCGTCGATTGCCTGGATGTCGGTGCTCGCCATGAAACTCTCCTTCGGGTCAGGCGTGGCGCTGCTCGTGGTCGAGCAGCCATTTCTTGGTCGCGGGGCCGTCGCCCGCCGAATAGCTCCCCAGCGCGCCGCCCGCGGCGGTCACCCTGTGGCACGGGATGATGACGGGCAGGGAATTGCGCGCGCACAGTTGCCCGATCGCACGCGGCCCGGAATCGAGTCGCCGGGCCAGCTCGCCGTAGCTCGCGGTCTCGCCATAGGGAAGGGCGACCAAGCCGTCGCGAAGCACCTGGCCGCGCGCCGAAGCGATCATGGGAAGGGGGAGGTCGAAGCTCTTGAGTTCGCCCGCAAAATAGGCGCGCAGCTGTTCGGCCGCGGCACGGACAGCTGCATATCTCCCGTCCGCAACCGGTTCCGCGACACCCAGCGTCACGCGCAGTACCGTTTCTTCGTCGCCTTCGATCCGGATCGGGCCGATGGGCGTTGCGATCAGGGCATGGTCGCGCGCATACATGGGGCGAGCGTAGGGCAGGGGATGCTTCGGGCTCAAGTGGAGAAGACACATGAAGATCAATGTCGAGGTCGACTGCACCCCCGAAGAGGCGCGTCGCGCGATGGGCCTGCCCGATTTCACCCCGGTGCACGACCGCTACATCCAGATGATGCTCGATTCGATCGAGAAGGGCGGGATCAATCCCGAGATGATCGAGTCGATGATGAAGAGCTGGACCCCGATGGGTGAGGCCGGGATGAATTTCTGGCGCGGCATGTTCGATATGGGCAAGCGCAGCGGCAGCGAGTGAGCGAGACGATCTACGCGCTGTCGAGCGGGGCATTGCCCGCCGGCATCGCGGTCATCCGAATTTCCGGTCCTCGGGCGTTCGCCGCCGTCGCCACGCTGGTGGGCGAGTTGCCCCCGCCGCGTCGCGCATCGCTGCGGACCTTGCGGCGCGATGGCGAACCGCTCGACCGCGCGCTGGTGCTGGTCTTTCCCGGCCCCGCGACCGCGACCGGTGAGGATCTTGCCGAACTTCACCTCCACGGCGGCCGCGCGGTGGTGCGCGCGGTCGAGGCTGCGCTTGCCGCGCTTCCGGGGCTGCGCGGTGCCGAACCAGGCGAGTTTACCCGCCGCGCGCTCGCTCACGGTCGGATCGACCTGACCGAAGCCGAAGGATTGGGTGACTTGCTCGCCGCCGAGACCGAGATGCAGCGCCGCACTGCACTGCGTGCGGCAGAAGGCGGAGTGCGCGCTCAGATCGAAGGCTGGGCCACCAGCGCGCTTCGGCTCTCTGCGTTGATCGAGGCAATGCTCGATCATGGCGACGAAGAAGATGTGGCCGCGGAGGGCGATGTGCTCGACGCGGTGGCTCGCGACGCCGACCTGCTTGCGGTTGCGATCGAGGCGGCGATCGCCCAGCCGCCGGTCGAACGGGTTCGCGACGGCATCCGTATCGTGCTCGCCGGATCGCCCAATGCGGGCAAATCGACCTTGCTCAACGCTTTGGCGGGTCGCGAAGCAGCCATCGTCTCACCACTCGCGGGAACCACACGTGACCGGATCGAAGTGCCGGTGATGCGCGACGGGGTCGCGTATCTGCTCACCGATACCGCAGGTCTGAACGAAACCCCCGCGGATATGGTCGAGGAAATCGGGATCGCCCGCGCGCGGTCGGCAATCGAGACTGCGGACCTCGTGCTGTGGCTCGACGACGGACCGCCGTCAGTCGAGGTGGCGGCGGTCAACCATCTGCTGATTCGTCCCCGTATTGACGAACCCGGTCGTGGACGTCCGGTCGATGCGCGCCATAGCGTATCGGCGGCGACCGGGCAGGGCATCGAAGCCCTGTGGACCATGATTGGCGGAGTTGCCGCAACGTTGCTGCCGCCATCAGACGCCGTCGCGCTGAACGCGCGTCAGCGGGGGCTCGCGGGGCAAGCTGCCTCGGCGCTGCGTCGCGCAGCGCGGGAGCGGGACGCGCTGCTGGTGGCGGAGGAGCTTCGTACGGCGCTTCGCGCATTTCATCGCGTGACGGGTGCCGCCGATGTCGAAGCGATGCTCGACACCTTGTTCGGGCGATTCTGCATCGGCAAGTGAGTGTTCCACGTGGAACGTTTTTGACGTGATCCCCGCACATCGCTATGCGGCACCCATGCACACATATGACGTGATCGTGATCGGCGGCGGCCATGCCGGTACCGAAGCGGCAGCTGCGGCTGCGCGCTGCGGTGCACGGACAGCGCTTGTTACCTTCGATCCCGCGATGATCGGCGCAATGTCGTGCAACCCGGCGATCGGTGGTCTGGGTAAGGGCCATCTCGTCCGTGAAGTCGACGCGCTCGACGGCCTGATCGCCCGCGCCGCCGATGCCGCCGCAATCCATTATCGCCTGCTGAACCGCTCCAAGGGCCCAGCGGTGCAGGGCCCCCGCGTCCAAGCCGACCGCATACGCTATTCCGCCGCGATCCAGACGATGCTCGCCGCCCAGCAGGGACTGGGGATCGTCGCGGGAGAAGCGGTCGCGCTGCTCCTTGAAGGCGGACGCATCGCCGGTATCCGCCTTGCAGATGACACCAAGCTGCACGCCCACGCCGTCATCCTCGCCAGCGGCACCTTCCTGGGTGGCCGCATCTTCCGCGGGGAGGAGCGTGAGACGGGTGGCAGGGTAGGGGAGCGCGCTGCGACCGCACTCGGTATCCAGCTGCGCGACTGCGGCCTGCCGATCACCCGACTCAAAACCGGCACGCCGCCTCGGCTCGACGGCCGCACGATCGACTGGGCGGCGCTCGAGGAACAGCCGAGCGACGCCGACGACTGGCGCATGTCGCCGATGACGCGCGGACCGCGTCTGCCCCAACTTGCCTGCGCAATCACCCGTACCACGCTCGAGACGCATGCGATCATTCGTACTGGATTAGATCGTTCACCCCTGTTCAGCGGGGCGATCGAGGCCGGGGGTCCGCGTTATTGCCCATCGATCGAGGACAAGATCTTTCGCTTCGGCGACCGCGACGGGCATCAGGTCTTCCTGGAACCCGAAGGGCTCGCGACCCACCTCGTCTATCCCAACGGCCTGTCGACCTCGCTGCCGACCGACATTCAGGCGGCGATGATCGCGTCGATGCGGGGGCTTGAACACGCGCGCATCGTTACCCCGGGCTATGCCGTTGAGTATGACCATGTCGACCCCCGCTCGCTGACGCACCAACTGGAGTGCCGGGATCTTCCTGGCCTGTACTGCGCCGGGCAGATCAACGGCACGACCGGCTATGAGGAAGCCGCCGCGCAGGGTCTGGTAGCGGGCATTAACGCCGCCGCTGCGGCTCTCGGTCGCGCGCCCACGCTGTTCCCGCGTCAGATCAGCTATATCGGGGTAATGATCGACGATCTCACGCTTCAGGGCGTGACCGAGCCCTACCGCATGCTGACCGCGCGTGCCGAACATCGGCTGTACTTGCGCGCCGACAACGCCCAGACCCGCCTCGCCGCATTGGGTGACGCAGCCGGCTGTCTTGGCCCGGAGCGTCAGGCATTCATCAGCGCCCGCGCCGCCGCCCGGCAAGCGCTCGACCAGCGCTTCTCGCACAGCATCACCGCCCATGCGATGGGGCAGGCGGGGTCGCTTGTTGCGCAGGACGGCGCGCGGCGCACCGCGTTCGAATGGCTGCGCTTTCCCGCAGTGACGCTCGACCATCTCGGCATCGACACCGCAGACAGTGACCCGGCGGTCCTCGGCGAACTGATCGAGGACGCCCGCTACGCCCCCTATCTCGAACGCCAGGCGGCGGAGGCTGCGGCCATGATCCGTGCAGATGGCACCCGCATTCCCGATTCGCTCGACTATTGCGCTGTCCCCGGCCTCTCCAACGAGATGGTCGAACGACTCGGAGCGGCGCGCCCGGCGACGCTGGGCGACGCAGCGCGCGTGCGTGGCATCACCCCCGCCGCGTTGACCGCAATCCTGCTCCATGTGAAGCGGGCTGCATGACCGAAGACGAAGCCCGCCGCTGGATCAGCGCACGCCATGATGTTTCACGTGAAACACGGCTCGCGCAATTTGTGCATCTGTTGCGCGATGAGGCGACGCGACAGAATCTCGTGTCACCCTCCACGCTCGATGCGATCTGGGCGCGGCATATCGTCGATTCGGCGCAGCTGCTCAAGCATGGCGATGCCGGCGGGCTCTGGCTCGATATCGGCAGCGGCGCCGGCCTGCCCGGTATCGTCCTCGCGATCCTCCGCGATGGCCCGGTCGAATTGGTCGAACCCCGCAAGCTGCGCACTGCGTTTCTTCAGCATTGCGCGGATACCCTTGGCCTGACCAATGTCACGATCCACACGGCAAAGGTCGAGCGGACCAAGGGGCGCGCGGCGGTGGTAACGGCACGCGCGGTCGGCACTCTCGACACCGTCTTCCGCATTGCCCGGCATCGCACCGACAGATCCACAATCTGGGTGCTCCCAAAGGGGAGAAATGCACAATCGGAGGTGGAAGATGCCAAGCTATGGTGGCAAGGTTCGTTCCACGTGGAACCGAGCGTGACCGCACCGGACTCGCTCATCGTTGTCGCCAAAGAGGTACGCCCCAGATGATCTGCATCGCCATCGCGAATCAGAAGGGTGGGGTGGGCAAGACCACGACTGCGATCAATGTCGGCACGGCGCTCGCCGCGACCGGCCAGCGGGTGTTATTGCTTGACCTCGATCCTCAGGGAAATTGCTCGACCGGCCTCGGAATCGGCCGCGCGGATCGCGAGCGCTCGACCTATGACCTGCTGATCGGTGAGACCAATCTGGAGGATGTGGTCGTCCCCACCCGTGTACCCGGCCTGGATATCGTCCCCGCGACGGTCGACCTGTCGGGCGCAGAGATCGAGCTGATCGAGTTCGAGGCACGCACCCACCGCCTCGCCACAGCGATCGAGCGCAGCGCCAAGCGCTGGGACGTGGTGCTGATGGACTGCCCGCCCTCGCTCGGCCTGCTCACGATCAACGCGATGGTCGCGTCGGACGCGCTGCTCGTTCCGCTGCAGTGCGAGTTTTTCGCGCTGGAAGGGCTCAGTCAGCTGCTCAACACGGTCGAGCGAATCCGCGGCCGCTTCAACCCGGGCCTGTCGATCCTCGGTGTCGTCCTGACCATGTATGACCGCCGCAATCGCCTGACCGATCAGGTCGCCGATGACGTCCGCGCCGTGCTGGGCAAGGTGGTGTTCGACACGGTGATCCCACGCAACGTCCGCCTGTCCGAAGCCCCGAGCCACGGGCTGCCGGCGCTGATCTATGATTATCGCTGCGCCGGATCCGAAGCCTATATCGCCCTTGCGCGCGAAGTGATCGATCGCCTGCCCAAGCTGAAGAAGGCCGCATGACCGAAGAGACCCCGACTCCCGCTGCCGCGCCACTCAGCACGCGCAAGGCGCGACCCGGCCTCGGCCGCGGCCTCAGCGCGCTGCTGGGCGATGCCGAGCGCGAAGAGCCCGTCCGCCCCGGTACCGAACCATCGATGGGGGTGCGGATGCTGCCGGTCAGCTCGCTTGCCCCGCACCCGGAGCAGCCGCGCCGCCATTTCGACGAGGATGCGCTGGAAGAGCTCGCCAAGTCGATCGCGATGCGCGGGCTGATTCAGCCGATCGTCGTGCGCCCGCACGGCAAGGATTATCAGATCGTCGCCGGTGAGCGCCGCTGGCGCGCCGCCCAGCGCGCGCGGCTGCATGAAGTGCCGGTCATCGTCCGCGACCTCGACGAGGCGCAGACGATCGAAATCGCGATCGTCGAGAATATCCAGCGCGAGGATTTGAACGCGATCGAGGAGGCTGAGGCCTATTCGAAGCTGATCAACGATTTCGGCCATAGCCAGGAGGCGCTGGCGCGGATCGTCCACAAGTCGCGCAGCCATATCGCCAACCTGATCCGCCTGCTCGACCTGCCGCAAAGCGTGCGCCAGCGCGTGGTCGAGGGCGGGCTGACGATGGGCCACGCTCGCGCGCTGATCGGCGCGCCCGACCCGGAGAAGCTCGCCAAGATCGTCGTCGAACGCGACCTCTCCGTCCGCGAAACCGAAAAGCTCGCCCGCGACGCCAAGCCGCGCGCGGCGGGGAAGGGCGGCGGCGACAAAGCGGGCGGCGGCAGCAACGCCGACATCGCCGCGCTGGAGCGCCAGCTGGGCGACGTGCTCGGCCTCAACGTCAAGATCAGCTTTGGTGAAAAGGGCGGGGCGCTGACGCTCGCCTACTCGACGCTGGATCAGCTCGACATGATCTGCCAGCGTCTGACGGGCGAAAAAATCTAGTTAAAACAAGAATCTAATGACGATCTTCTTAAGCCCCTCCCGCTTGCGGGAGGGGTTGGGGAGGGTCTTCTTCTTTCTCATTCTTCTTCAAAAACTCCTCCCCCGGAGGGGGGGGGACCGCCGAAGGCGGTGGAGGGGTAGCTCTCCGCTGGGCGATGTCCCTCGACGAAACTACCCCTCCGTCATCGCTACGCGATGCCACCTCCCCCCCCCCCGGGGAGGACTGGTGGAACCTTGCCCCCCTCGTCACCCCGGCCCTGTGCCGGGGTCCACCGGGCGGCAAGCGCGGAGCTTGAACTTCAAGCCGCCGGACGTGAGGATGAGTGGACCCCGGAACAAGTCCGGGGTGACGAACAGATAGAGTCGACTTGTCGCCTGCGGAATCCGCCGCCAGATAGTCAGCGTGGAAATAGAAGGCCTTACTCCGGCAGCCCTGCGGGCTCTACCGAGCGATGAGCTCAATGCACTGCTCGCATTCGGGCGACCCATCACGTTCCGCATCGGATCGGCAACCGTGCTTGCCGAGTTCAACAAGGATGATGATTGCCTCACCGTCAATCTCGCGCACATCGACGGTGGCGGGGAGGGCGTGCTTGTATCGCTATGGAAGCTCGTCACTGCGTTCGCGAAGGACCGCGGCTATCATTGCGTCTTGTGGAACGTCCACGCACTCACCTGTGACAACCCGAACCCACGCCTCCAGAAGTTCTTGTGTGAACGCGGGTTTGTGGAAACGCACAGCGAACGCCACGGTCGGGTCTTGAGTCGTCTTGAGCCGATTCAATATCCCTAAACTGGCCGCCACTCACCCCCGCGCCGCCCCCCGCGCCAGCACCGCCAACTCATGATCCGCCAGCACCTGCCCTGCATTCCCCCCGCCGCGCGTCATCGCGCGTTCCGCTTCGCGCGCACGTTCCACGGCGCGCGCCAGCATCGGGCTGTTCCACCGTTGCAGTGCGCGGATCGTCGCGGCTTCTTCCTTGAAGAAGACGCGGTGCTTCTTGACGACCTCGGCGGGGCTCAGCCCATGATCGATATCGGCGCGCATCTCGGCCAGCGCCATCAGGCGGCGGACCAGCCCGCGCAGCAGCGGAATCGTCGAAACCCCCGCCGCGTCCAGCCGCGCCAGCTCGACGCCGATCTCGGCCGGGCGACCGCCCACAACCGCCTCGATCGCGCCGGACATCTCGGCCTCACCCAGATCGGCGCCAATCGCGTCGAGCGCCTCGATCCCCGCCTCACGCGGCCGATCGGGCGCGGCGTCGAGGAACAGCGACAATTTCTCGATCTCGCGCGCCAGCACCGCGCGATCGCCCCCTGACATGGCCGCCAGCCGATCAGCCGCCCCGCCCACCAGCCGCAAGCCATGTTCGCGCGCGATTCCGGTCGCCAGCTGCCCGGCGGTGCGCGCATCGGGGACATAGCAGGCATGGACCATCACATTGGGCGCGGCGAGCGCAAGCTTGAGCAGTCGTCCGGTGCCTTTCAGCCCGCCGCCGACCGCGACTACGGGATTCCCGGCCGTCTCCGCCTCGATCAGCATCCGCACCGCATCGGTGCCGCCATCGTCGATCCCGGAAACCCGAATGTAGCGCGCCCCACCGAACAGCGACAGCGACGCTGCCTCGCCGGCAAGCAGCCCGGCATCGTCCTTCAGCGCATTGCCCTCGATATCGATACGCTCGGCATCGGGACCCATCGCCCGACCCAGCCGCGCGGCGAGGTCGTTGGCCCCCGCCTCATCGGGGCCGTAGAGCAGGAACAGGCGAATATCGGGGCCCGGCTTGTCCAGCCGCGCCCGAATCTGCGCCTCGCTCGCCTTCACTTGGGGCTAGAGCTGCGCGCGTACCGGGCCAACCGCGCGACGATCTGGTCCGCGACGATGCCCGACAGCCGCTCCAGCGCGCTCCGCTCCGCCGCGATGGTGGCATATTCCGATCCCGCGACGTCGATGCCCGCATCCGACTCGGCGGTCGCATCGAGCACCGTCTGTCCGGTCGTCAGGTCGATCAGCTGATAGCGCGCGCGCAGCGTCCGCCGCTCGCGCGTCACCACGTCATCGCTGCGCACGCCCAGACCCTCGATCCGGTCGTCCAGCTTGATCTCCAGCCGATAGGCCGGGGTGCCGCTGCGCGTCGCCTCGATCCGGTCGCGCACCGCATTGGAGACCAGCCAGCCGGCCTCGCCCTGAATTGGCGCAACCTCGACCCCCGACAGCATCGTCTGCACCGGGCCACCCACGCCGCCGCCGTAGAGCGGTCGCAGCCCGCAGCCCGACAGGGTCATGCCCGCAACGGCGAGCGCGAGGAGAAGGGCAGGGCGCGTCATGCGACGATATTCACCAGACGGTCGGGCACGACGATCACCTTTCGGGGTGTTGCGCCGTCCAGAATGCGCTGCACATTGGCGTTTGCCAAGGCCATGGCTTCCAGATCGGCCTTGTCCGCCCCCTTGGCCGCCGTGACCGTGTCGCGCAGCTTGCCGTTGACCTGGATCGCGATTGTCACCTCGTCATCGACCAGCAGGGCGGGATCGACCGCCGGCCACTCGGCATCGGCGATCAGGCCGTCATTGCCCATCGCGGCCCAGGCTTCCTCGGCCAGATGCGGCACCATCGGTGCGGCGATCAGGATCGCGGTGCGGATCGCGGTTGCGCGCGACGCGCTCGGCGCGGCCTTTTCGATCGCATTGACCAGGGCATAGAGCTTGGCCACCGCCTTGTTGAACTGCAGCCCTTCTATATCCGCGGCGACCCCGGCGATCGTCTGGTGCAGCACGCGGTCGAGGCCCTTGTCCTCGCCCTCCCATGCTTCCAACTGGTCGAACAGCCGCCACAGCCGTTGGACGAAGCGCCAGGCACCCTCGATCCCGTTTTCGGTCCACTCCAGATCGCGCTCGGGCGGCAGAATCCGACAGCACGAACCACCGCACCGCGTCCGCGCCATACTGGTCGACGATCGGTTCGGGATCGACCGTGTTCTTCTTGGACTTTGACATCTTCTCGATGCGCCCGACCGTGACCGGACCGCCGCTCGCGCGCTCGACGAGCACGTCGTTGCGCCGCTCGATCTCGTCCGGGGACAGCCAGCGGCCATCGGCCGCCTTGTAGGTCTCGTGCGTCACCATCCCCTGGGTGAACAGCCCCTCGAACGGTTCGGCGATGTCGATCATCCCGATCCGCTTGAGCGCACGCGTCCAGAAGCGGGCATAGAGCAGGTGCAGGATCGCATGCTCGACCCCGCCGATATATTGGTTCACCGGCAGCCATTGTTCGGCCACCGCGCGGTCGAACGGCTTGTCGCCCGGCTGGCTGGCGAAGCGGATGAAATACCAGCTCGAATCGACGAAGGTATCCAGCGTATCGGTCTCGCGCCGTGCCGGTTTGCCGCATTGCGGGCAATCGACATGCTTCCACGTCGGATGGCGGTCGAGCGGGTTGCCGGGGATGTCGAAACTGACATCTTCGGGCAGCACCACGGGCAGCTGCTTCTTGGGCACCGGCACCGCACCGCAAATCTCGCAATGCACGATCGGGATCGGCGTGCCCCAGTAACGCTGGCGCGACACGCCCCAGTCGCGCAGCCGCCAGACGGTCGTTCCCTTGCCCCAGCCTTCGGATTCGGCACGGCGGATCACCTCGCGCTTCGCATCGGCGACATCCATGCCATTCAGGAAGTGAGAATTGACGAGCGTTCCGGGGCCGGTGAAGCTTTCTTCCTCGACATATTCGCTTTCGGTTTTTTCGCCATCAGATACGACTCGCCGGATCGGGAGCCCATATTTGGTCGCGAATTCGAAATCGCGCTGGTCGTGCGCCGGCACGCCGAACACCGCGCCGGTGCCGTAATCCATCAGCACGAAATTCGCGATATAGACCGGCAATTCCCACGCGGAATCAAAAGGATGCACCGCGCGAATGCCGGTGTCAAAGCCGAGCTTCTCCTGCGTCTCGATCTCCGCCGCGGTGGTGCCGCCGAGCTTGCACTGCGCGATGAACTCTGCCGCTGCCGGGTCCCTGGTGGCCAGCGCCTGCGCGATCGGATGGTCCGCCGCGATCGCGACGAAGCTCGATCCGAAGATCGTGTCCGGGCGGGTCGTGAACACCTCTACTTCATTGAAATCGCTGGACGAAAGCTTGAAGCGGAACTGCATCCCCTGCGACTTGCCGATCCAGTTTTCCTGCATCAGCCGGACCTTGTCGGGCCATTTGTCGAGGCTTTCGAGCCCGTCGAGCAGCTCGTCGGCAAAGTCGGTGATCTTGAGGAACCACTGACTGAGCTTCTTCTTTTCGACCAGCGCCCCGGATCGCCACCCGCGCCCGTCGATCACCTGCTCATTGGCAAGCACGGTCATATCGACCGGGTCCCAGTTGACCGTCGATTCCTTGCGATAAACCAATCCGTTAGCGAACAGATCGAGAAACAGTGCCTGCTCGTGGCCGTAATAGTCCGGCTCACACGTCGCCAGCTCGCGGCCCCAGTCGATCGCCAGGCCCAGCCGCTTCAGCTGCGCGCGCATCGTCGCGATATTGTCGCGCGTCCAGCCGCCGGGATGGACCTTCTTTTCCATCGCGGCATTTTCGGCGGGCATGCCGAACGCATCCCACCCCATCGGGTGGAGCACTTCCATGCCCTTCATCCGCCGATAGCGCGTCAGCACGTCGCCCATCGTGTAGTTGCGGACATGCCCCATATGGATGCGCCCCGACGGGTAGGGAAACATCTCGAGCACATAGGATTTGGGCTTGGGCGAGTGATCGTCCGCGGCGAAGGTACGGCGTTCCTCCCAGACCTTCTGCCACGCGGAATCGGCGTTCAGCGCGTTGAACCGCGACATGGTATTTCCTCAGGCTCGGCGTCGGCTCGCCCCTGCCCGGGTCCGCGAGTCCGTCGCCGGGTGGAGGAGCAGGCCGGTGCCGCTAAACTAAACTACAGCTCAATTCCCGGCGATGGCAGCGCGGCGCAGATCGCGCGCCTTGGTGAGGATGATATCCTCCAGCTTCTGGACCGTTGCCGCCTCGACCGGGGCATCGACCCACTGGCCGCCGCGGTTGACCTGACGCTGGACGCTGACGCGCAGCGCATCGGCGCGCAGATCTTGGTCCAGGATCGCGACGGTGATCTTTACCCGCTCGGTCGTGAGGTTGGGGTTCACATGCCAGTCGGTGACGATCACGCCGCCGTTCGAATCGGTCTGGGCGATCGGCGCGAACGACACGGTGTCGAGCGCGGCGCGCCACAGATAGGCGTTGACGCCGATCGTCGTGACCTTCGACGCGGCAAGGTCGGCGCGCGGGCGATCGCCACCGCCACCGCATGCGGCGAGGGTGAGGGCAACGCTGCCCAGGATCGCGGTGCGCAACTGGCGGTTCATCGGCATCATCCTATGGGAAGTCTCATCTATTCGGTGTGCATCTATAGATGCTGGCGCGCGCGCCGCAAGCGCAAGCCGCCGCGTGGAACGATGGTGTGGCGCGGCGGGGCTGTGCGTCTTGTGCAACACCTGCGGCGAAATCGGATTCGGCCTGTGGAACATTGGGGCCGAATCATGGTAGCGCTATGAGCGAGTAAGGGGGTTCTTCATGCGTTTTCGTCGGATCATCGCTGGCATGGGACTGGGGGCGCTGGGCGTCGCCGGGCTCGTCGCTGCGCCGGCGATCCTCGCGCAGACCGGGACACCACAGCGCGCTACGCCTGCGCGCGCCGCTCC